>JBFJPL010000007.1:0-71167 GCA_041617155.1 Kiloniellales bacterium | reverse complement strand
TGAAGCGATTGCCCTGCTCGACGAGCTCAAGGCGCATGCGATCCGGCCGGAGTTCATCTACCGCCATCGCTACGCGGTCGGCGACGTGGTCGCCTGGGATAACGCTTCGACCTTGCACGCCGCCACCCTGATCCCGCCGGCCACCGGACCCGCCGACACCCGGCTGCTCTGGCGCGTCAGCGTCAAGGGATTGCCTAGTCGACGAACCGCGGCAGCAGCCAGCGCGGCAGGGCGAGGATGACCTCGGGAAACAGGATCACGAAGACCAGGACCAGGATCATCGGGATCAGGATGATGGCGACGTCGCGCAGCGCCCGCACCACCTTGATCTCGCCGATCGCGCAGGCGATCAGCAGGCACAGGCCATAGGGCGGCGTCACTAGGCCGAAGGCGAGCGAGATGATGCCGATCATGGCGAAGTGGATCGGGTGCAGGCCGGCGCTCTCGGCGACCGGCCAGAGCACCGTGCCCAGGATGATGATCGCCGGGATCGCGTCGATGAACATGCCGATCACCAGGAAGGCGAAGGCGACCATCAGCCCGGTGCCGACCGTCCCCAGGCCCCAGCCGGCCAGCTCTGCGACCATTGCGCGCGGCACCTGGAAGTAGGCCAGTATCCAGCCGAAGGCCGAGGCGGTGCCGATGCAGAACAGCGAGATCGCCGCGAACCGCGCCGAGTCGTAGAGCACCTTGGGCAGCGCGCGCGGGGCGATCGAGCGGTAGATGAAAATCCCCAGGACAATCGAGTAGATCACCGCGATGACCGAGGCCTCGGTCGGCGTGAAGAAACCGCCGACGATGCCGCCGACGATGATTGCCGGAGTCATCAGCGCCAGGAAGGCGTGGGCGAAGGCGGCGCCGAACTCCCTGAGCGACGCGCGCGCGTAGATCGGGTAGCCATAGACCTTGGCGTAGATGTAGACCGCCACCATCAGCGACAGCGCGACCAGCAAGCCGGGCACCACGCCGGCCAGGAACAGGCCGCCGATCGAGACGGTCATCAGGCCGCCCCACACGACCATCAGGATCGAAGGCGGGATGATCACGCCCATGACCGAGGAGCAGGCGGTGATCGCCACGGAAAAGCTGGTGTCGTAGCCCTGCTTCTTCATCTGCGGGATCAGCAACGAGCCGATGCCCGCCGCGTCGGCGGTCGAGGAGCCGGAGATGCCGGCGAACAGCATCGAGACCACCACGTTGATGTGGCCAAGCCCGCCGGGCAGGTGGCCGACCATGGCGCGCGACAGGACGACCAGGCGCTGGGTGATGCCGGCGCTGTTCATCAGGTTGGCGGCGAGCAGGAAGAACGGCACGGCCAGCAGCACGAAAGCGTTGTACGACTTGAACATCTCGTTCAGCAGCAGGATCGGCGTCAAGCGCGCGTCGATGAAGAACACCGGGATGCAGGCCAGGCCGAGCGCGAAGGAGACCGGCACCCGCAGCAGTACCAGGACTCCGAAGGTGGCGAACAGGATCGCCGCGACCTCGCCGGGGCTCACCGCTCGCCCCGCCGCAGCCTACCGATGTCATCGATCAGCTTCTCGCCCAGGAAGAGACACCAAGTGACCCCGGCGAGCGGCCAGGCGATGTAGATGGTCAAGAGCGGCAGGCCGGCGAGCTCGGAGCTCTGCATCGCGCCGAACTTGGCGAAGCCGTAGCCGTAGGTGACGAATATCAGCGCGACCAGCAGCATGGCCAGGTGCACGAAGATCCGGAAACCGACCTCGACCCGCGGCGACCTGAAATGGGGCAGGACGTCGACCTCGAAGTGGCTGCCGTCCCGGACCGCGATCATGGCGCCGATCATGACCACCCACATGAAGCAGAAGCGGGCCACCTCCTCGGTCCAGATGTAGCGCGGGATCAGTCCGGTGTAGCGCGAGAAGATCTGCAGCGCGACCGGCACGATCAGCAGCGCCATGAGGGCGGTCATGGTCACCTGCAGGACCCGGTAGTAGGCGTCCAGGAGCTTTTTCATGGGCTCTGGCGTTTCGACCTGTTGCTTCGGGAAGACGAAGAGGGGGTGGTTTTTTTGCCCTTTCCCCTCGGGAGAGCGAGGGCCCCGCGGCGAAGCCGTGGGAGGGTGAGGGCACGTGGGTTTGCTTCCAGTCGGTCAGCGCTCGAGTCGCTTGACGTGAAGCGATCCTCGGTCCTGGAAACCAACCCGCCCTCACCCTGTCCCTCTCCCAGAGGGAGAGGGAACGCTGTTACCCATGTTCCCGGTTGCCCATCCGACATCTGCAATTCCAGCGGCGGCTTGTGAAAGGGCGCGGGGCGGCCGGACCGGCGATGCATCGCTGCCGGTCCAACCCCCCTTTGGTTCAGGTGAAAGCCGCTATTTGATCGCGTTGACCGCGTCGAGCACGCTCTCGGCACCGAGCTCCTTGGCGTACTCGATCTTGACCGGCTCGGCCAGCTCGAGCAGCTTGGCACGGTCGTTGAAGACGTGAGTCTTCAGCTTGCCTTCCTTCTCCATCTGGCGCAGCTTCGACTCGTCCTCGCCGGACTCGATCTGGCGGCCGTAAGCGCCGGCTTCCCGGCCGGCCTTGAGGATCGCCGCCTGCAGGTCCTCGGGCAGTTTGCGGAAGGTCTTGCCGCTGAAGGCGATCGGCCGCACGGTGATGGCGTGCTGGGTCAGCGAGATCTCCGGTCCGACCTCGTAGAACTTCATCTGCTGGATGCCCGCCGCCTCGTTTTCGGCCGCGTCGATCACACCGGTCTGGATCGCGTTGTAAACCTCGCTGTAGGCGATCACGGTCGGCGCCGCCGTGATGGCGTCGAAGATGCGCGTCTGGATCGGCGCGCCCATGACCCGGATCGGCAGGCCCTCCAGGTCCTCCATCTTGGTCACCGGCCGGTTGACGATCAGGTTGCGCGTGCCGCCGCCGGCATAGCCGATCAGCATGACGTCGGCGGACTTGGCGACGTCGTCGGCGATCGGCTGCAGCGCGTTGCCGTCCAGCACCTTGTTCCAGTGGCCGAGATCGCGGAACAGGAACGGCATGTCCATCAGGGGCGCCTTCTTCGAGAAAGTCGACATGTGCGACGGTGCGACAATCGCGTAGTCGACCGAGATGCCCTGGCTCATGTAGGCGAAGTAGTCCTTTTCCAGCCCCAGCTCGCTGTTGCGGTGCAGGACGAAGTTGATCGGCTTGCCATAGTACTTCTCGACCAGCTCCTCGAACTTGAGCAGGGATCGGTTGAAGGCGTGCTTGTCGTCGAACTGGGTCGCGCCATGCAGGGTGATCTCCTCGGCCATCGCCGACGACGGTGCCAGGGCCGCCGCCGCCAGGGCGGCCGCCAGGGTGAAGGCGCTGAACAGGCCTATGAGTCTCGCGGTCATGGTGTTTCCTCCCAAAGGGTTGGTGCCGTTATCGTTGACGGCGGATCGCCTTGACGGATTTTTCTGGTGCAATGCTACGCCGTCTCGGGACCGCCAGGCAACCGGCAGGGGCTATCGCATGTAAGCGATAGCCCTTTTGTTTACTGAGCCGTCAGACGCCGGGCGGGCACCTGCGCGCCCTTGGCCTCGCTCGCATAGGCTCGCGGGGCCTCAAGGGCCCAGTATGCGACAGGGGCGACCCTCTATCCGTGGAGGTCAACCGTGTATGCGATGGCGCTGCCACCGGTCTATCTGTCCGCGCCCGAGGTGCCCTCGGTGCCGCGCGTCAGGGTGTAGGCGAGCAGGATCGGCACGAAGGTGACGGCGATGACGAAGACCGCGACCACGTTGGTCACCGGCCGCTGGCGCGGCCGGACCAGCTCGCTCAGCATCCAGATCGGCAGGGTCGTCTGCTGGCCGGCGGTGAAGGTTGTGACGATCACCTCGTCGAAGGACAGCGCGAAGGCCAGCATGCCGCCGGCCAGAAGCGCGGTCGCGATGTTCGGCAGCACCACGTGGCGGAAGGTCTGGAGGCCGTCGGCGCCCAGGTCCATGGAGGCCTCGATCATCGAGGCCGAGGTACGCCGGAACCGCGCGACCGCGTTGTTGTAGACCACGACGATGCAGAAGGTGGCGTGGCCCAGGACGATGGTCCAGAAGCTGAAGGGGATGTCCATCAGGTTGAAGGCGGCGCGCAGCGAGATGCCGGTGATGATGCCGGGCAGGGCGATCGGCAGGATAATCAGCAGCGACACCGTCTCGCGGCCGAAGAAGCGGCTGCGGTAGATCGCCGCCGACGCCAGGGTGCCGAGCACCAGGGCGATGCCGGTCGAGACCGCCGCGACCCGGAGCGACAGGCCGAGCGCCAGCCAGATATCCTGTCGGCTCCAGGCGACCGCGAACCACTTGAAGGTCAGGCCGGGCGGCGGGAACTGATAGGACTTGTCCTCGGTGGTAAAGGCATAGAGCAGGATCAGCGCCAGCGGCAGATGCAGGAACAGCAGACCGCCGGCCGCCGCCAGCGTGAGCCCGAGCCCGGCGCGGGGATTCGGTTTCCGCTTCATGATCGCCCCGTCCCAAGGGAGGTGGGAACGGCGTAGCGCTTTGGAACGGCCCTCTCCCATCGGGAGAGGGAGGGCCCCGCGTAGCGGGAGGGTGAGGGTGAGTTGTTGCCGTTTTCTTTGCGACAGCGCCGCCTTTCAAATGTTTCGCCCTGCCATGAGCCACGCGCCCTCACCCTCCCAGCGCCTGTCGGCGCCGGGCCCCTCCCGCTCCCAATGGGCGAGGGAAAAGCAGGCCGAATCATCTCGGGCGCCTGGGTCAGGTCACAGCGCATCGAAGGCCCCCAGGCGTTTGGCGAGCGTCAGGTAGAGCGCCATGATCGCGATCGGGACGACGGTGAAGGCGGCGGCCAGCGGGATGTTGCCGGCGGTGCCCTGGTGGATGAAGACGGCCTGGCCGATGAACAGGCGCGAGGAGCCGATGATCCCCGGGATGATGTAGTCGCCCAGGGTCAGCGAGAAGGTGAAGATGGAGCCGGCCACCACGCCGGGAAAGGCGAGCGGCAGGATCACCTTGCGGAAGGTCTGCCGCGGACGGCCGCCGAGATCGGCCGAGGCGTCGAGCAAGGACGGCGGCACCCGCTCCAGAGCCGCCTGGATCGGCAGGATCATGAAGGGCAGCCAGATGTACAGGAACACCAGGAACATGCCGATGTAGCTGACCGAGAGCGAGGCGCCGCCGACCACGGGCAGAGCGAGCGCGCCGTCGAGCAGCCAGCTCAGATGCAGACGTTCGAAGAACCAGTTGAGGATGCCCTCCTTGGCCAGGATCAGCTTCCAGGCATAGACCCGCACCAGATAGCTCGACCACAGCGGCAGCATGACCGCGAGGTAGAAGAAGGCCTTGATCCGTCCGCCGGCATAGCGCGCCATGTAGTAGGCGATCGGGAAGCCGATCAGCGCCGCCGTCACCGTGACCGACGCCGCCATGGCGGCGGTGCGCAGGATGATGTCTAGGTTGGCCGGGGTGAAGAGCTCGCCATAGGTCCTGAGCGTGAACTCGCGGCGCACCAGCCCGGTGAACTCGTCGATTGAGAAGAAGCTCTGCAGCAGCAGGGCGAGGAGCGAGCCCAGGTAGACGATGCCGAGCCACATCAGCGGCGGCGCCAGCAGCAACAGCAGGAACAGCGTCGGCCGCCGGTAGAGCGAACTCGATAGACGCCGGCTCCAACCGACTTGAGGCATGGCCACCGTGCTCATGGTTTTGCGTCTTCCGCCGCATCCCGAAGCGGCTGTATGTCGGCCCGGTCCCAGGCGAGGCGCACCGAGGCGCCGGGCGCCGGGCCGCCGTTGCCGCCGCCTCGCGCATTCTGGCGGATCACGATCAGCTCGCCGCCGCCGGCCAGGCGGACCTGATAGCGGGTCGAAGCGCCGTGGTACTGCACGTCGCCGATCTCACCCTCGGCCGTGCACAGCCGGTCGCCGGGTACCTCGCCCCGGTCGACGAAGCGGATCCGTTCCGGCCGGATCGCACAGGCCTGCGCCTGGCCGGCGAGCCGCCCGGCGAGGTCCGCATCCAGCACGTTGGAGACGCCGACGAAACCGGCGACGAAGGCGGTCGCCGGATGCTCGTAGAGCGCCTCCGGGCGGCCGACCTGCTCGATCCGGCCGTGGTTGAACACGGCCAGGCGGTCGCTCATGGAGAGCGCCTCGCCCTGGTCGTGGGTTACGTAGATGAAGGTGATGCCGATCCGGCGCTGCAGCGCCTTCAGTTCGATCTGCATCTGCTCGCGCAGCTTTAGGTCGAGCGCGCCCAGTGGCTCGTCGAGCAGCAGCACCCGGGGACGGTTGATCAGCGCCCGGGCCAGGGCGACCCGCTGGCGCTGCCCGCCGGAAAGCTGGGCCGGCTTGCGCGCGGCCATGCCGGAGAGCTCGACCAGCGCCAGCATCTCTTCCGCCTGGCGGTGCCGCTCTTCCCTGGCCGTGCCCTTGACCATCAGGCCATAGGCGACGTTGTCCAGCACGTTCATGTGGGGGAACAGGGCATAGTCCTGGAACACCGTGTTGACGTCGCGCTCATAGGGCGGCACGTCGTCGACCATCGCGCCATGGATCTCGATGTGACCGGCGTCCGGCTGCTCGAAGCCGGCGATCAGGCGCAGGCAGGTCGTCTTGCCCGAGCCTGACGGCCCGAGCATGGCGAAGAACTCGCCGTCGGCGACCTCGAAGCTGACCCCGTCGACCGCCCGCACCGTGCCGAAGTGGCGGCTCACCCGCTGGAAGCGAACGGCTGAGATCATGAAGGTGATACTTGTCGCCCAACCAACGCGCCCTCACCCTCCCGCTTCGCGGGTCCCTCCCTCTCCCGAGGGGAGAGGGTAAGGTCGCGCCACAGAGTTCCCTCTCCCCTTGGGAGAGGGACAGGGTGAGGGCGGGTTGTTCTGCCGGCCGCCGCCTCGGCCGACTTTCGGGTCACCGTCCGCCGAGCACCGCGATGTAGTCGGTCACCCAGCGGTAATAAGGCACGCAGAGGTCCTGGGTCGCGCACTTGGTGACCGGCGTGCGCCAGAAGCTGATTTTCTCGAAGTTGTCCAGGCCGTTGACCTCGCAGCCCTTGTCGCCGAGCAGGGCGTTGCCCTCGCAGGCCTTGAGCACCACGGGGACCGAGCCGAACCAGGCTGCCAGGTCGCCCTGGAGCTTGGGATTGATCGAGTGCTCGAGCCACATGTAGGCGCAGTTCGGGTGCGGCGCCTGGGCGTGCATCATGGTGGTGTCGGCCCAGCCCGTGGCGCCCTCGACCGGCACGGTGCTGGCGACCGGCTGTTTCTTGGACTGCAGGATATTGACCTGGAACGGCCAGGCGGAGGAAGCCACGACACCCTCGTTGGTGAAGTCGTCGATCTGGATGAAGGGGTCGTGCCAATAGCGGTTGACGATCTGCCGCTGGCCGCGCAGCAGGGCGAGGGCCGCCTGGTACTGGTCCTCGGTCAGGTCGTAGGGGTCCTTGATGCCGAGCTCCGGCCGGTGGTGCTTCAGGTAGAGCGCCGCGTCGGCGATGTAGATCGGCCCGTCGAAGGCCTGCACCCGGCCCTTGTTGGACTTGCCGTCGGGCAGGGTGGTCTCCTCGAACACCACATTCCAGCTGGTCGGCGGCTCTTTGAAAACATCGGTGTTGTACAGCAGCACGTTGGAGCCCCACTGATAGGGCACGCCGTAGTGCTTGCCATCGACCGCGTGCCAGGGCGCGTTCTGCAGGCGCGGGTCGATCTCCTGCCAGCTCGGCACCAGGGCGGTGTTGACCTCCTGCACCCGCTTGCCGGCGATCAGCCTGAGGCTGGCGTCGCCCGAGGCGGTGACCAGGTCGAAGCCGCCCTCGTTCATCAGCGCGACCATCTCGTCCGAGGTGCCAGCGGTCTTGATCCGCACCTTGCAGCCCGAGGCCTTTTCGAAATCGGTCACCCAGTCGAAGTTGGGGTCGGTATCGCCGCGCTCGATGTAGCCGGGCCAGGCGACGATATCCACGACCCCCTCGCCGGCGCCGATCTTCTGCAGCGGCGCCGCGCCGGCAACCGACCAAGCGAACATCGCGGCCAAGCCGGCCGCGCCCAATGTGAAACCTGTTTTCGGCATGTCCTGCCTCCCCAGTTTGACGTTCTTGTCCTTGTTTCTTCCGGGACGCACGCCTCCGCGTACTTCTCCGAAGGGGAGAATGCTAGGGCGATGTGGTGAAGCTCAACAAGCGGAAAATGACTCATCGATCGGCAGGTGCCCGCACCTACATCCTGAATCCCGCCGGCCCCGGGCCGCCGCGGGCGAGCGTGACCAGCTTGCCGAGCGCGGCGGCCAGGGCCGCTTCGGCAATGTTGGGCAGGCAGAGGCGCACGGCGGCGGGGGCGCGGTTGGAGTCGATGGCGAAGTCGGCGGCGGGGGCGACCAGGACGCCGCGGTCGGCGGCCTTGGCGGCGAACTCGCCGCCGGTCCAGGGTTGGGCGAGCGGCAGCCAGAGGTGGTTGTTGTGCAGCTCGCGGCGATAGGGCAGGCCGGCCAGGGCGGATTCCGCGATGCCGTGCAGGTGGCGGGTGACGCGGTCGCGCTCGCGGTCCAGTTCGGCCAGGGTGCCGTCCTCGATCCAGCGGCAGGCCAGCTCGGCCATCAGCGGCGGGGCCATCCAGCTGGTCGTCTGGGTGACCGCGACCAGGTCAGGGTAGAGCCGCGCCGGGGCGGAGATGGCGCCGACCCTGAGGCCCGGCGCCAGGGTCTTGGACAGGCTGCTGATGTAGATCGCCTGTTCGGGGCAGATCGCCGCGAAGGAGGCGAGCGGGTTGCTGGCGCCGCGCGGGTAGACGTCGTCCTCCAGGATCACGATGTTCCGTTCGGCCGCCAGCGCGGCGATCGCTTCGCGCCGCGCGGCGGTCAGGGTGGCGGTCGTCGGGTTGTGGGCGTTGGGCATGCAATAGAGCACGCGCGCCCCTGGCTCGCCGGCCGCTTGGGCGAAATCCTCGGGCAGCAGGCCGTCCTCGTCGATCCGCACCGGCCGTAGCCGGAGGCCGAAGAGGCGCGCCAGGTTCTTGATGCCGGGGTAAGTCAGCTCCTCGACCATCAGGGTATCGCCGGCCCGGGTGAGCGCCCCGAGCGCGATGGTCAGGGCCTGCTGGGCGCCGCTGGTCACGATCAAGCGCTGCGGGTCGGCCGTGGTGCCGCGGCCCTTGATCCAGCCGGCCAGGATCTCGCGGTGGCGCGGCTGGCCCTGGCTGTAGCCGTAGTCCAGCATGCCCTCGAGATCGCTCTGCCGGCCCATCTCGGCCAGGGTGCGCTGCAGGGTCAGGCCCAGGGGAATGTCGACCGGCTCGTTGCGGCTGAGGTCGACCGTGCCGTTCGCGGCCTGGGCTTCGCCGGCGGACCGCGGGACGGGCGCCCGCCGCACGAAGGTGCCGCGGCCCATCTGGCGCACGATCAGGCCCTGCTTTTCGGCCAGCTCATAGGCCCGGTAGACCGTGCCGACCGTGACCTCCAGCGTCTCCGCCAGATCGCGCATGGTCGGCAGGCGGTCGCCGGCGGCCAGACGCCGGGTCCGGATGTCTTCCGCCAGGCCGTTGGCGATCGCCCGATAGAGCGGGCCCGTGCTGCCGGTCAGGTCCGGCTGCCAGATTGTTTGCATAACAATATTGCTATTGACACCTAAGTGTAGCGCGACTTTATTACAAAGATCGGATCACCACAAGAAATTGTTCCGATAACAATTTGAAAGCAATGGCCAATCTCCCATGACCAAGCTCAGCGTCAATCTCAACAAGGTGGCCCTGCTGCGCAACCAGCGCACGGTCGGCTATCCCAGCGTGATCGGGACCGCGCGTACGGTGATCGAGGCGGGCGCCCACGGCATCACGGTTCACCCGCGCCCTGACGAGCGGCATATCCGCAGGAGCGACGTGTTCGAGCTGTCCCAGATGCTGAGCGAGGTGACCGGCGGGGCGGTCGAGTTCAACGTCGAGGGCAACCCGACGCCGGAGTTCCTGGCGCTGGTCGGCAAGGTGCGGCCGGATCAGGTCACGCTGGTGCCCGACGAGCCCCATGCGGTGACCTCGGACCACGGCTGGGACATCGCCGCGAACGAGGATTTGCTCACGCGCGTGGTCGGCGAGCTGAAGGACCAGGGCATGCGGGTCTCGCTGTTCGTCGACGCCGAGCCCGAGGTCGTGGCGCTGGCCCGCGAGGTCGGCGCCGACCGGGTCGAGCTATATACCGAACCCTATGCCGCGGCCTTCGGCACAATGGCCGAGGCGCGCGAGCTGGGTCGCTGCATAGCGGCGGCCGAGGCGGCGCGGAAGCACGGCCTGGGCCTCAATGCCGGCCACGACCTCACGCGCGACAACCTGCCCAAGCTGGTCGCCGGCCTACCGTGGCTGCTGGAGGTGTCGATAGGCCACGCGCTGGCTGCCGATGCGCTACAGATGGGTTACTCGGCGGCGGTCAAGGGCTACCTGAAAGCGCTGTCCCGAACTTCCGCAAAACGCCACGCTGCGCGGTCGCCGGCGAGTGCCTTGGAAGCAAGCGCGCCGCCCCTCTAAGCGCGCGGCCAGAAAAAATCGACAGCTTGTGCACCCGGTCCGGGCGTTACCTGTGGTACTCTCGCAGACCGTTAGAATCAGGTGCCGCGCCATGAACGGCCTGTTGAAGACTCTGATGCGCCCCGACCGGGAAGAGAACCCGGAGAAATCGGCTATCGCCCAGGCGGCCAACATCTTGCAGATCGGCGAGTTCCAGGTGCTTCAGCTCGCTTATCAGGAATGGTACGGCCAGGAGATGGCCGACCACATCAGCGACCGGATGTTCAAAATCCATATGTTGCACGGTCGGGTGCCCGAATGGGCCGAGAAATTCGCCATGCGGATCATCCGCCAAGCCGAGATCGGCCTGATCGACAGCAGCGACCCGCAATACCACCGCTTTGACCAGGAATACGTCACCCACGTGCCCCAGGGGGTGCGCCACTTCACGATGGCCTGTCTGGTCCTGGCCGCGGTGCTGGTGGCGGCGCTCTTCCTCGGCGAGGTTTCCGGCGGCAAGGCGACCTCGATCCTGCCGCCCTACTTCCAGGAAAAAGAGCTGCCCGCCGATCACTAGGCGTGGCCGGCAGCATCTGCTAGAACCCGCAAAGGGCCGACGCTGGGCGGCCGAGGCAGGTGAGGGGCATGTTCGAATTCGCTGGAGAGTGGGAAACCCCGCTCAACGCCATCTTCCTGGCGGTGACCGCCTTCATCGCCTGGCACGGCATCAGCTACCGCGATGCCGAGGGCAAGACAGACTTGGTGCGCATGCTGTTCGGCTGTATCGCCGCGACTTTCTTCTTCCTGGTGCTGTTCCAGGACGTCCTGGGAGTGGTCAACTTCGGCGGGCCCTGAGGCTCAGGGCTTGTACATGCGTTGCTTGGCGTCGAGCTCGGGAATGCTGAGCACCCGTTCGTCTTCCGGCTTCTGCAGCTGCTCGGACAAGTAGCGCGCCCGGCCGCGGACCGAGGAGACCTTTTCGGCGCCATAGAGGATCTTGTGGATGAACCCCGGTCCCTCGCCTAGCTCCGGGTCGATTTTGAGCGACTCGACATAGTTGTCCAGGGCGCTCTGGTACTCGCCGCGCCGATCAAATACCGTGCCGCGGTTGGCGTAGGCCGCTGCGAGCGCGCGCTGGCCGGTCGGATCGTCGGGCGCGAGATTTTCCGACAGATAGGCGATCAGGTGGTCCAGTTCGGCGATGGCTTCGTCGTAGCGCTCGGTTTGCACGAACACCAGGGCTCGGCCCATCAAGGCCCCGCGGTGGTTGGGCTGGATATCGAGGGCCTGGTCGTAAAAATCCAGCGCCTCGTCGTACAGACCGTCTTCCAAACGGATCGAGCCCATTTCGGTTTCCATGTCGCCCGGCGGCCGCGTGATGAAATCGTCGAGCAGATCGGTGAAAATGAAGGTGCCGGCGGTCAGCAGCGCCATCAGGATGATAAAGCGACGCAGGATCCGGGGATTCATGGCTGCCCCTGAAACAGGTACTGGGTGTAGAGCACCGAGAATACGAAGCAGATCAAGACGGCCGTGACCGTCGCCCGCTTTTTAAGGCGCTGGCCTTCAGCTTCCTCGATCGTAGCCTGGCGTTGAGCCCGGCGCATGTAGATCACCCAGATCAGTTGCCGCACCGGGAGGAACAGGGCGGCGGTCAGGACCAGCGTCCAAAGCCACAGGTAGTCCCTGGCGAAGAAAGCTTCCATCTTCTCGAATTCCCGCACGCCTCCGATGACGAGGGCGCGATTTTAGCAGCCGCAGCCGGCGTGACAAAGCCGCCGCGCGCCACGAAAAGAAACGCGCCACGAAAAGAAAAAGGGGGAAGGATGATCCTTCCCCCGCAAGTACCGATCTTGATGTAGGAACCGAGGTTATCGACCCGCGCCGCCGGCTCCGGCCTGGGCGGCCGGGGTCTGAACGACGTCGCCGATATCCTCGACCAGAGCCTCGACCTCCTTATCGGGCACGGTCGACATCTCCATCTTGTAGGCCAGGAACCACATCATCGCGGTTCCCAGCAGCCAGAACAGGATCTGCCAGGCCCAGATCGACGGAATGCCGAAGGTCCAGCCCTCGACGCCCGCGTTCGGCGCGCCGAAGATGTCGTTGCCGATCACCGCGCCCGGGCCGATGCCGAAGAACATCCAGGCCAGGGTCACACCCCAGGCGATCGGGACCAGTCCGCGCTTGCTGGGCGACAGGCTGGCATGCTCGCGCAGGAAGTTATGATACTTCATGCGGTGAGCCAGATCCCCCGAGTTCTGGGTGAGGTACGAAACCGGGATGCAAACGGCGAGGTTGAGGATTATGCCCCAGCCGGCCGAATGGATGGTCCAGGGCCAGCGGCCCCAAGGCAGGTCGATACCGAGCACGCCAGCGATTTGCTGACCGAAGGTCTCGGTGAAGATCACCCCGATCAGGCCGGCCGCCAGACCCCAGGTCGCGCCCTGACGGGTGATCCAGGGAAACCAGCAGATCGCCGCCAGAGCCGGCCACATCTGGAAGCCGAAGGCGACCGCCAAACCGCCCAGCAGAACAAGCGCATCCTTCGAGAAGGTCGCGACCAAGAGCGCCGACAGCACGATGAAGGCGACGCCGGCACGCCCGAACAGTTTTTGGGTCGTGTGGCTGGCCGTCGGATTCAGATAGCGCTTATAGAGGTCGCGGGTCAGCATGCCGCCGGCCGTGGACATGTAGGCCGCGCCGGTCGACTGCATGGCCGCGAGGGCACAAACCGCCAACAGGCCGACCAGCCACGGCAGGGAGTCGGCGATCTGGTTGAAGTAGCGCGGCACCAGCGAGTCCGGCTTGCCTGCGATCTCCTGGCCGTTCAGTACCTCGTTGATCACCAGCCCGGCTTCGTTAAAGGCCGGGTTGCCGCCCAACAGATGGGCGCCCATGCCCTGGAAGGCGGTGAAGAAGAACAGGATAAAGCCGATGCAGAACGACGAGGCCCAGACCTGTTGCGGCGCGAAGGGCTTCGGGCTCTGGTTGCCGAACGCCCACATCGAGAAGGCCGGCGCCGATTGGATGCCCATGAGCGCGAACATGTAGGTCAGACACATGACGCCGGTCCACAAGCCGCCGACCGGGGTTTCCTTGCCCAGGCCCGCGGTGAACTGGATCACGCCGGGAATCGCGAGATAGGCGTTGTAGCCATCTTCCGTGACGCCCCACTTGCCCAGGTTCGAGCGGCCGATCGCCGCGAAGCCCTCGTTCAGGGCGCCCCAGCCGCCGACCAGATCGAGCGCGATGACGCCCGTGATCATAATGCCGACCGCCAGCAGGATGCACTGCACAGTGTCCACGTAGGCCACCGCCCGAAGACCGCCCGAGGCGACATAGATCAGCACCACCAGCGACAGCACCCACATGCCCACTTCCTCGTGAATCAGGCCGTCGGTCAGCACGTTGAACAGGAAGCCCGAGGCGCCCAGCTGCACGCCGAGATACGGGATCGAGAACAACAACGCCACCAGCACGACCAGGATGCGGATCGCATCGCCCCGGAAGTAGTCCGCCAGCATCTCGCCCGGCGTCACGTAGCCGTAGCGCTTGCCCAGCATCCACTGGCGCTTCAGGAACATCACGCCGGTGAAGGGAATGGTGATGGTGTAGAACGACGCATAGGCGTATTGGAACCCGTCGCGGTAGACGAGGCCCGGATGGCCCATGAAGGTCCAGCCGGAAAACGACGTGGCCGTCGCCGCCAGGATGAAGACCCAGATCGACAGACGCCGTCCGGCGATGAAGTAATCAGAGGCGGTCTTCGCCGTCATCGCCGACTTGATGCCCCAGAAGATGCAATAGGCCCAATAGAGCGCGACGAAGACAAAGAGCCAGACAACTTTGGCTTCCATAGGTGATGTCCCCCTTCGTGTAGGCCCGACCCTGTTCTTGATGGTCTTGACGGCTCGGGACCGGATTCGACCCGTCGGCGCGTCCAAGTGGGCGCCGACATAAATTTCAAGGGCTTACATAGCTCCTAAGGTTAACTATTCGTTAATCTTCGGTGCCGGTCAATATCGCATTGTTCCATCGGACGAAATTTGTAAATATTGCGACAGCGAAATTCGAGAACATGTAAACAAGTAAATACTGCCTAGGGAGGCGAACGATGCCGCGGCAGGCGATGCTGGGCAATAAGGTGCGCCGCTTGCGCAACGAGCATGGGCTGACCCAGGTTGCCATGGCGACGCAACTGGGGATATCGCCGAGTTATCTCAATCTGATCGAGCACAACCAGCGGGCTCTCAACCGGCCGCTTCTGCTGAAGCTGTCGGAGCGCTTCCAGGTCGACCTCAAGTCCTTCTCGGGCAACGAGGAGGCGCGGCTGCTGGCCGACATCACGGAACTCTTCAGCGACCCGCTGTTCGGCGATTTGAAGCTTAGGCACAGTGAGTTGAACGAACTGGTCGGGGCCGCGCCGGCCGTGTGTCGGGCGATCTTGACGCTCTACCGGAGCTATCGGAATGTGAGCGAGGATATCCGTGGCCTGAGCGAGCATCTCGCCCAGGATCCCTATCTTTCCGAATCGAGCCATCAGCTCCTGACTCTGCTGACCTCGATCCGGTCTTTTGCCGAGATTCTGCACGACAACGTCGATCTGGCCGCGGACCGGCGTAGGCAGTTCGTCGGCGTGCTGGTGAAGGAAAGCGAAAAGTTGACCGAATTGGTCAACCAGCTGTTCGATTTCATCACCGGCGACGGCTTGCGTGGCCTGCGGGGCACGGACTCGCCGAGCGATGAAGTCATCGATGCAGTGCACCGGGCCAACAACCACTTTCCCGAGTTCGAGGTGGCCGCCGAGCGGGCTCGACAGGAGATCGGTGCCACGAGCTCGGACACGCCGGAGGCCCTGTGGACCGCGCTCGCCGAGCATTGCGGCCTGACGGTCACGTTCGGGGCCGGCGACAATGGTGCGGCGCGCGCTGACGAGTTCGATGCCGGGCAGCGCGGCCTGCGAGTTTCGAAAAACTTGCCAGCCGGGAGCGTGGCTTTCCAGGTTGCTCAGCAGGTCGCGCTGATCTCGATGCCGGGGCTGATCGAACGGCATATGGAGCAGGCAGTGCTCTCGACACCCGGCGCCCGAAAGATGTACCGCCGGATGCTTGCGGGCTACTTCGCCGGTGCCGTGCTGATGCCTTACCGGCCGTTCCGCTCAGCTGCCGAAGAGCTACGCCACGACATCGATCTGTTAGCGCAGAGTTTCGGGACCAGTTTCGAGCAGGTCTGCCACCGCTTGACCACCTTGCAGCGACCGGGTGACGAAGGCGTGCCGTTCCACTTCATGCGGGTCGATATCGCCGGCAATATCTCCAAGCGGTTCAACGGCTCCGGCTTGCGGATTCCGCGCTACGGCGGGGCCTGCCCGCGCTGGAACGTGCATGCGACCTTCATGAACCCGGGGCGGATTGACCGGCAGATTGCCCGACTGCCCGATGGTACGACCTATCTCAATATCGCCAGGCATATCGCCAAGCCGGGCGACGGTTTTGGCGCGCCGGACAGTCACTATGCGATCTGCATCGGCTGCGAGGTGTCGTTCGCCCGAAAGCTGGTCTACGCCGACGGCCTGGCATTTGACGATGCCAAAATCGCCATGCCTGTCGGGCTGCATTGCCGGCTCTGTGAACGGCATGATTGCCGGCAGCGGGCCTACCCGTCGCTCGTACGGTGATTAATACCAAAGGTCATGATCAATGACCTTTGGTATTAGCCGCGGAAGGGGTGCCGATATGGCCTTTTCAGTTCTGGTCGTGGAAGACGAGGCGAACATCGTCGATTCACTCAGCTTCCTGATGAAGCAGGCGGGCTTTTTGGTGCAGATCGCCCGCGACGGAGACGCGGCCATAAGAGTCATGAAAAGCCGGGTCCCCGATCTGGTCCTGCTCGACGTAATGCTACCCCGGCGCGACGGCTACGACGTTTGTCGCGAGATCCGCGAGAACCCGGCGTGGAGCGACGTCAAGATCATGATGCTGACCGCGAAGGGGCGGGCGCTGGACCGGCACAAGGGGATGGAACTGGGCGCCGACGACTATATGACCAAGCCCTTCTCGACCCGCGAGATCGTCGCGCGGGCGCGCCAGTTGCTGGGCGCCGAGGAGCAGTGAAAAAACGGCTGCTTTGCCGTCCGGGCGATCGTGCGCGATGATGGCGGTTCGGCAGACGGGAGGCATGGCATGAACCGGCCCGGTTTGGTGGGAGAGCGTGCGTTCGCGCTGTTCATCGTGGCGTTTCTCGCCTTCAACCCACCGCTCCTGTCGATCTTCAGCGCCGAGGTCTTCCTGTTCGGCGTGCCGCTGCTCTACGTCTATCTGTTCTGCGCCTGGGCCGGCATCATTGCCCTGGTCGCGGTACAGGCGGTCGCCGCGGCCCGGTCACCGGACCAGAGCGGCGAGCCCCCGGCGCCCGAACCGCCGCGCGGGAACCGCTGAACATGCTGAGCGGCTGGGCCATACTGCTGACCTCGCTGGCCTACCTCTGCCTGCTGTTCGCGATCGCCTACAGCGTGGACAAGCGCGCCGATGCCGGCCAAAGCCTGGTCGCCAATCCCTACATCTATACCCTGTCGATTGCCGTCTATTGCACCTCCTGGACCTTCTACGGCAGCGTCGGACGCGCGGCGTCGAGCGGCATCGACTTTCTGCCGATCTACCTCGGGCCAACATTGACCTTCGTGGTCTGGTGGTTCGTGCTGCGAAAGATCATTCGCATCAGCAAGGCGCACCGTATCACCTCGATCGCCGACTTCATCTCCTCGCGCTACGGCAAGAGTACGGGCCTAAGCGTTCTGGTAACTGTCATCGCGGTGGTCGGCATCATGCCCTACATCTCACTGCAGCTAAAAGCGGTATCGACCAGCTTCAAGGTCCTGCTGCAGTATCCCGAGGTGGCCACGCCGCCCGTCTCCGAGCATGTCCCGGTCCTGGCCGACACCGCATTTCTGATCGCGCTGGTGATGGCCGCTTTCGCCATCCTGTTCGGCACCCGCCATATCGATGCCAGCGAACACCACGAGGGCATGGTCGCCGCCATCGCCTTCGAATCGGTGGTCAAGCTGGCGGCCTTCCTGGCCGTCGGCATCTTCGTGACCTTTGGCCTCTACAACGGGTTCGGCGACCTTTTCGCGGCGGCGCGCGCGGAGCCGGAAATCGTCAAGCTGTTGACCCTGAGCGGCGGCAGCAGCTATGGCCAATGGATGACCCTGACGTTCCTGTCCATGGCGGCGATCATCTGCCTACCCCGCCAATTTCACATGACCGTGGTCGAGAACGTGGACGAGGCGCACTTGCACAAGGCGGTCTGGCTTTTCCCGCTCTATCTGCTCGCGATCAACGTCTTCGTCCTGCCGATCGCCATCGGCGGTCTGCTGGCCTTTCCAAAGGGCGTGGTCGACGCCGACACCTTCGTGCTGACCCTGCCGATGGCCGAACAGCAGGAGCTTCTGGCGCTGTTCGTCTTCATCGGCGGGCTGTCGGCGGCGACCGGTATGGTGATTGTCGCCGCGATCGCCCTGAGCACCATGGTCAGCAACGACCTGGTCATGCCGGGACTGCTGCGGCTCAGTTGGCTCAGGCTGACCGAGCGTGGCGACCTGACCGGTTTGCTGCTGCTGATTCGTCGCGGCAGCATCGTGATCATTCTGCTGTTGGGCTATGGCTATTTCCGCCTGGCCGGCGAGTCCGACGCCTTGGTCACGATCGGCCTGGTGTCATTCGCCGCCGCCGCCCAGTTCGCGCCGGCCATCATCGGCGGGATTTTTTGGAAGGGCGGCACACGCGGCGGCGCCCTGGCCGGGCTCGGCATGGGGTTTGCCATCTGGGCCTATACCTTGCTTTTGCCGTCGTTCGCGCGCTCGGGCTGGCTGCCTATCAGCTTTATCGAGTCCGGGCCGCTCGCAATCGAGCTGCTCAAACCGCAGGCGCTATTCGGGCTCCGCGGCATGGACAGTCTGACCCACGCCATGTTTTGGAGCATGCTGGCCAACATCGGCGGATTCATCGGCTTTTCCCTGGGCGGCCGGCAGAGCGCGATCGATCGAATCCAGGGCGCGCTGTTCGTGGACGTGTTCAAGCATTCCGGCGTCCCGGGCGGTGGGTCGCGTTTCTGGCGCGGCTCGGCCACGGTCTCGGATCTGCGTGCGCTGCTCGTGCGATTTGTCGGACGCGATCGCGCCGAACGGGCGCTCGGCGGCTATGCCCGCGCGCGGGGCCTCAACCTGGCCAAGCTGCCCGAGGCCGATGCCGATCTGGTGAACTTCGCCGAGCGGCTTCTGGCCGGCGCGATCGGCGCGGCTTCCGCGCGGGTCATGGTGGCGTCGGTCGCCAAGGGCGAGATGTTGGGCATCGACGAGGTCATGGAAATATTGGAGGAAACCTCGCAGGTGATCGAATACAGCCATGGCCTGGAACAGAAGTCGCGCGAGCTGGAAGCGACCACCGCCCAACTGCGCGCCGCCAACGAGCGGCTCAAGGAGCTGGACCGCCTGAAGGATGATTTCCTTTCCACCGTCAGCCACGAGCTGCGCACGCCGCTGACCTCGATCCGCTCCTTCAGCGAGATCCTGTTCGACAATCCGGAGATCGAAATGGCCGAACGGCAACGGTTCCTGACCGTCATCGTCAAGGAGAGCGAGCGCCTGACACGCCTGATCAACCAGATCCTGGACCTGGCGAAAATGGAAGCCGGCCGCATGGACTGGCGGATGGAGGAGGTTGACCCCGAAGGCGTGATCAGGGAGGCCTTGGCGGCGACCGGCAGTCTGTTCGCCGAGCGCGCGATCAAGCTCGAGCTCAAACTCGACGAACGCCTGCCGAAGGTCCTCGTCGACCGCGACCGTTTGATGCAGGTCATTCTCAACCTGTTGTCCAACGCGGTGAAGTTCTGCCATCAGACCCAGGGCCTTGTGGTCGTGTCCGCCGCGGCGCGCGACGAGGGCCTTTATGTCAGCGTTGCCGACAACGGTCCGGGCGTGGCGGCGGAAAAGCGCAGGATGATTTTTGAGAAGTTCCAACAGGCCAACGAGGCCCTGACCGATCGGCCCGGCGGCACCGGGCTAGGCTTGGCGATATCGCGCCAGATCGTCGAGTTCTTCGGCGGACGCATCTGGGTCGAAAGCGCGCCCGGTCATGGCGCGAAGTTTTCCTTCACCATTCCGGCCACCGGAGCCTTGAGCGCCCGGGTCGCGGAATAGCGCGACGGGCGTCCATGCAGCCGCGGACCAAGATCTTTTCCCGTCTGGTCGCCGACTATATGCGCCGGTCGCCGGTCGTGGTCACGGCTACGACCAGCGTCTCGGATTTGCTCGAGGCCATGGCCGCCGCGCGCCGCACCAGTGCTCTGATTGTCGATGGCGACGGCCGGCTAGCCGGGATCGTGACCGAGCAGGATGTCACCCGCCGCATCGCCCTGCGCTGTGTCGGCAGCGAGGCGGTCGGCGACGTGATGACGGCGCCGGTCAAGGCCGTGTTTGACGACGACTACCTCTACTATGCGATCGCCCGCATGCGCCGATTCGGCTGGCGGCACATGCCGGTGGTCGACCGCGGCTATCGGCCGCTCGGCATGATCGAGCTGCAGGTCGCGCTGGCCGTGGCGGGCGACTCGCTGCTGCGCGAGATCGAATTGATCAGCCAAGACGACAGCCTCGACGGCCTCCGGGCGATCAAGGCCGCCCAAGTCGAGCTGGCCGCGAGCCTGCTCGATGACCGGGTTCCGGGTCCGGAAATTCAGGCGGTCCTGACCCATATCAACTGGGACATCCACGCCCGCCTGCTGGACAACCACCTGGCCGCCATGGCCGAATCGGGCTGGGGCACCGCTCCGGTCGAGTTCACGCTTTTGATCATGGGCTCGGGGGGGCGAGGCGAAAACTACCTTTACCCGGACCAGGACAACGGCTTCATACTCGACGACTACCCCGACAAGGATCATCCGGCGATCGATGGTTTCTTCATCGAGCTGGCCGATCGCTTGACCCGCGACCTGGACGCTGTTGGCTTTCCCCTATGCCGCGGTTATGTCATGGCAACCAACCCCGTGTGGCGCAAGACCCGCAGCCAGTGGCGCGCTCAGGTCCGCCTGTGGGGCCGCAAACGCAGCGCGATCGCGGTCCAACTGGCTGACATCTTCTTCGATTTCCAGGGCACCTACGGCGCGACCCCAATGGCCAAAGAGCTCCGCCGGCAGGTCACCGATATGGCCAAGTCAAGCCCCGGCTTCCTGAGCGAGCTGGTGCGGCAGATGCACGCCGGTGCCGTAGCGCTCGGCTGGTTTGGACGTTTCGTGGTCGAAAGGGACGACGCGGCGCAAAGGGGCAAGATCAACTTGAAGCACAGCGGCACGCTGCCGCTGGTTTCCCCGCTTCGGCTGTTGGCGCTGCGCGAGGGCGTTGCCAAGACCTCGACGCTTGAACGAATTGCCGCGCTGCACGAGCTGGGTGTCCTGGCCAATGACGAGGCGGATTATCTGCGCGGCGCCTTGACCCACATCACCGGACTGCTCTTGCGCCAACAACTGGCCGATTTCAAGGCCAGGCGGCCGGTCGGCAACCACGTCCACCCCAATGCGCTGTCGGCGCGCGAAAAGGACATTCTGACCGATTCCTTAAAGGCGATTGATGCCCTGGGCAAGCGCGTGTACGCCGACTTCACGGGCGACGTCTTTTGAGCTGTCTCGGGGGTTGCGGCCCGGCCGCCTTAGCATTGCGGAGTCAGAACGACGCCTGCGCGCGCCTGAGCTCGACCATCTCCGCGGCGGCGTCGAAGGCGTCTTGAAGCGTAATCACGCCGCGGGAGTCGAGCAACCGCAGCATGCGCAGAAAGACGGCGGCGGTCACCATGGTGTCGCCAATCGCGGTGTGGCGCCCGACGACTTCGACCCCCAAGCGCTGGGCAATGGCGTCCAGCGAGTGGTGCTGCTCCTCGGGGTGCAGCCAGACCGACAACAGCAGCGTGTCAAGTACGGGATTGTCAAAAGAGAGGCCGCATTCCGCTTCCTTGAGGTACAGGAACTTCATGTCGAAAGCCGCGTTGTGGGCAACCAGGACCGAATCGGCGACGAAGCTCTTGAACTGCGGCAGAACCACCTGTGCCGGCGGCGCGTCCTTCACCATGTCGTCGGTGATGCCGTGAAACCGGGTCGAGGCTTCGGGGATGCGACGACGCGGATTGATCAGGCGCTCGAAGGTTTCGCCAGTAAGAATCCGCCGGTTGACGACCCGCACCCCGGCAATCGAGACCATCTCGTCGCCCGCGGAGGGCTGCAGGCCCGTGGTCTCGGTGTCGAACACCACGTAAGCCAGATCGGACAACGGCAGCTGGCCCAGGGCGCCGCCTGCTTGCGGCGGGTGCACCAGATCGAAGTCGTAGAACTCCGGGCGCGGCGGCAGCGGCTCGCTGGCCTCGGCGGCGTCGGGTTGCGGGGCGGCCGGCAGCGGAATGCGCAGCACCGCCTCTTCGTCCTGCTGTCGGCTCCAGGGCTCGCTGCCGTGCCGTTCCAGCACCTCGCGCAGCGTGCGCGTACCGACGCCGCCCGGCAGCGTTTTCTCCAGCCAGGCGTCGAGCTCGCGCCAGGCAATAGCCTCGCCCTTCCAACGTAGTTCTATGTAGCAGTGGCGGTCGCCGTGCCAGGCTTCCAGATCGAAGTCCGCGACCTCTACTCGTTTCGCGACGTGGCCGATCAGAAACTCGAGCACCAGCATCAGGGCGTGGCTGTCGCCGCGAAGCCACACCGGCCGGCCGACCAGCGTGACCTTCAAGCCCTCCTTAGCCTTCACGTGCCGGCACACGAAGTTCAGCAGGTCAGGAGCATAGAGATCGTCCATCGACCAGGGCCCGGCCACCAAGTTGCGATACTCCTCCGCCAAACCCTCGTGCTTCTCGGTTAGGGCGATGGATTCGCTCAGGATGACCCGTTCCAAGGCCTGACGCTTTTCGTCCTCCAGGTCCGGACTGGCGTCGAGCGTCTCGGCGGCGGCGCGCAGATTGGCCAGCGGCGCGCGCAGACCCTCGGTCGCCCGGTACAACAGGGCGTCGCGTTCGCTCAGCGCCGTCAGCTCGCGGCTGATCTCGGTCAGGACCAGGACGTAGCTGGCCGGATTACGGTCGCGATCCAGCACCAGAGTCATGCGGCCGTGCAGCAACAGCCTGGCGTCCGTCGTCGTGCCGACGAAAGCGGCCGTGTGCCGACCGTCTTCGCCGGGTCTACCGTCGGCAAACCAGCTTTGCAACCGTTCGAGGCTGTGCAGGATCGGCGCCTTGGTCAGAATCTGGAACAGCGAGCGGCCGAGGCCGAGTCCCTCGGGGGTTTCCAGGATGCGCAACGCCGCCTGATTGTATAAGAGGATTTGGTGGCTGAGGTTGCAAACCAGGACGCCTTCGCTGAGGTCGCGCAGGATCGCCTCTAGCCGGCTTTTCTGTTCCTCGCTGCGTTCGCGGGCGCTGGCCATGGCCTGCGCCTTTTCCTGGCGTGCGTCGGCCAACTCGCCGAGCAGCTGCCGCACGGCATCGGTCAGGGGGCCAAGGTTTTCGACCGCTATCGCCGCGCTCTCCTCTTCCTCCCCGGTGGCGTGGACCACCGTATGAAGACGCGCGGCGAGCCGGATCATGGGGCGCCATAAACGGAGCTCGACCGCTGCCCAGGCGCTGGCCAGGATGCCGCAGAAGGCCAGCAGGGCCGCGCCGCCGAAAAACAGCGCCGCATAGCCCGCTTCGGCCAATCCGACTTCGGCGGCATGCAGGATCAGCCAGACCGCGACCAGAATGGCCAGCGCGCCGGTCGTGCCGACGGCGCCGAAGGCCAGGATCAAAAGGAGGCGAGGAGACATGGCACCTCGTTACGCGTAGCCGGGCGGGCGCCTAGTCGGGAAACAGCTTACGCACCTGTTCGAGCAGATCACGAGTCGAAAAGGGCTTTGTAACGTAGTCGTCGGCGCCGAGCGCTATGCCCTTTTCGCGCTCGACCTCGCGGCCCCTGGCGGTCAACATGATGATCCGGACGTCCTTCCAGGCGTCGTTGCTGCGTATCATCTGGCAAACATCGTAGCCATCGCGCTTGGGCATCATCACGTCGAGCAACACCAGGTCGGGGATCTCGGCCTTGAGCGCTTGGAGCGCAGCCTCGCCGTCCCGCGCCACCCGAACCTCGAATCCCGCCCGCTTCATCAAGACTTCGAGCGACAGCACGATATTGGGTTCGTCGTCGACGATCAGCACCGACTTGGGCATGTTCCGTGGCTCCTCCCAAGGCGGCGGGCTCGATCAACGCCGTGACCCAAGCTTTCCGCGTCCGCCCAAGATGCAGAATAGCAGCACCACGCCCAAGGTCCATGCTCCAGGCGCGCGGTTCGCGTGCCTGTCCGTTCCGGCGCCTTGTCAATCGAACGCTGGAGACCAGCGACTCAGGCGACCGGACCCAGCTTGCCGATCACATCGGCGACGCCTTCCGGCAGCACATGTCCAGCCAGCGCCGCCCGGATCTTTTTCAGGTCGGCGCTGCGCAAAGCCAGCTTTTCTTCCTTGCTGATGCGGGCCTCCGACAGGGTCTGCGCCGGGTTGATCTTGTAGCGCCTTCGCAGCTCCGGATCGTCTCGAAGAGCGACTAGGTAGTCGCGGAAATTCTCCGACATAGCGTGCCTCCTTTTCTTTAGGACGCTCCGTCGAACACCTCTTGCCGCCACGGCAGCGCGGGTGCGACGGCAGCATTGCTTTGAAAATACGGTACCTAGGCCGTGGTGCCAGACCTTGCGGGGCCCGGGACCGCGTGCGTCGCGGCTAGGCGGTCTCACGGTCTTTAAAACGGTAAAATACACCAATTCCGCAGGGGCTGTCGCCGCAATTATCGGGCGCCCCGGCGCCCAGGAGATAGCCGCCCGCCGGGGCGTCCCAGGCGACCTAGGATCCGGCCGTCGACCGCGGCAAGCCCGGCGAAGATCAGCCCCATGCCGGCGAATGCGGTCCAGTCGGGCCGTTCGCCGAGGAAGGCGATGCCGAGCAGCAGCGCGCTCGGTGGGATCATGAAGGTGACCAGCAACAAGTTGGTGGCCCCGGCCGCCGCCAGAACGCGAAAGTAGATCAGGTAGGCGAGCGCCGTGCACAGCACGGCCAGTCCGAACACCGCAAACCAGGCGGCCGGGCCGGGCGTCGCGGTCCACGGCTGTTCCACGACCAGCGCCAGGGGCAGCATCATGACTGTCGTCCCGGTGACCATGCCCGCCGCGGCGACGGACGACGGCAGCCCCTTGAAGCGGCGCCCGAAGATGCCGGCGAAGGCATAGGAAAGGGCGGCGCCGAGCACGGCGAGCTGCCCCAGCCCGTGGGCGCCCAAACCGCCGAGCGCCGCCGGGCCGATCAGCACCGCCACACCCGAGAGACCCAGCAGAACGCCGGCCAGGCGGCCCGGCGTCATGCGTTCGTCGCGGGTCAGGAAATGCGCCAGCACCACGGTGAAGAGCGGCGTCGTGGCGTTCAGGATCGAGGCCAGCCCGCTGTCGATATGGACCTGGCCCCAGACGATCAGGCTAAAGGGTATCAGGTTGTTGAGCGCGCCCATCACCAGAAAGGCGCCCCAGACACGCGGTGCCGCCGGCATCCTCCGGCCGCTCAAGTAGACGAAGGCGACCAGCACCGGTGCGGCGAAGCCGACCCGCCCGAGCACCACGGTCAGGGGCCCGAGTTCGACCAGCGCGACCTCGGCGAAAAAGAACGAGCCACCCCACAGCAGGGAAAGCACAACGAGCAGCAGCCATTCCCTGGCGCCCATGGTTCGGTTCATCGGTATTCGCTCCAACCTCGGAGGGACGAACTCTAGGGTGATCGTCGATTCGCTGCTATCCGGTTCTTGCGGACTTTGCACCACCCAGCAATGCCTTGGCTGAAAGGTCGCCTTGCGTTAGAACCGGCGCGCGCGGAGGTGCCGCAGGCGGCATCGGACCGGCATTTCCCGGGGCGAATCGGACGACGGAGGAAAAGGCGCCATGGCCGCCTACCAGTACATCTACGTGATGAAAGGCTTGAGCAAGACCTACCCCGGCGGGCGGCAGGTTCTGAAGGACATCTGGCTGTCGTTCCTGCCCGGCGCCAAGATCGGCGTGCTTGGGCTGAACGGCGCCGGCAAGTCGACCTTGCTGCGCATCATGGCCGGGCTGGAGACCGAGTTTGCGGGCGAGGCGTGGGCCGCCGAGGGCGCACGGGTCGGCTATCTGTCGCAGGAGCCGGAACTGGATTCGGCCAAGGACGTGGCGGGCAACGTCATAGAGGGTCTAGCCGAGACCAAGGCTCTGTTGGATCGCTTCGAGGAAGTAAGCGCCAAGTTCGCCGAGATCGATCCGGACGAGATGGACGCTTTGATCGAGGCGCAGGCGGCGCTGCAGGAGAAGATCGACGCGGCCGACGCCTGGGACCTGGATCGCCAGGTCGAGATTGCCATGGACGCGCTGCGCTGCCCGCCCGGCGAGGCGGCGGTCGACAAGCTGTCGGGCGGCGAGCGGCGGCGGGTCGCGCTCTGCCGCCTGCTGCTGCAGCGCCCCGACCTGCTGCTGCTCGACGAGCCGACCAACCACCTGGATGCGGAGTCGGTGGCCTGGCTGGAGCGGCACCTAGAGGAATACAAGGGTACCGTGGTCTGCGTGACCCACGACCGCTATTTCCTCGACAACGTGGCCGGCTGGATTCTCGAGCTCGACCGCGGCCAGGGCATTCCCTACGAAGGCAACTACACCGGCTGGCTGGAGCAGAAGTCCAAGCGGTTGCAGCAGGAAGAGAAGACCGCCGGCGCCCGCCAGCGGACTCTGGCCCGCGAACTGGAATGGATCCGCCAGGGTCCAAAGGCGCGCCAGGCTAAGTCCAAGGCGCGTATCGCCGCCTACGAACGCCTGCTGGCCGAAGACAAGGACCGGGTGCCCGAGGCCGGCCGGATCGTCATCCCGGCCGGCCCGCGCCTGGGCGATCTGGTGATCGAGGCCGAGGGGCTGCGCAAGGGGTTCGGCAATCACCTGCTGATCGAGCAGCTGGACTTCAAGGTGCCGCGGGGCGCGATCGTCGGCATCATCGGGCCGAACGGCGCTGGCAAGACCACGCTTTTCCGCATGATCGTCGGCCAGGAAAAACCCAACGGCGGCGTGCTCCGGGTCGGCGAGACGGTCCAGCTGGGTTACGTCGATCAATCGCGCGATAGCTTGGCCGCCGACAAGAACGTCTGGGAGGAAATCTCCGGCGGGACCGACGTGATCGAGGTCGGCAAGAAGACCGTACAGTCACGCGCCTACGTCGCCGCCTTCAACTTCCGTGGCGCCGACCAGCAGAAGAAGGTCGGCCAGCTCTCCGGCGGCGAGCGCAACCGGGTGCACTTGGCGAAGATGCTGAAGTCGGGCGCCAACGTGCTGATGCTCGACGAACCGACCAACGACCTTGACGTCGACACCCTGCGCGCCCTGGAGGAAGCCTTGCTGGAGTTCGGCGGCTGCGCGCTTATCACCAGTCATGACCGCTGGTTCCTGGATCGCGTCGCGACCCACATCCTGGCTTTCGAGGGCAACAGCCAGGTGGTCTGGTTCGAGGGCAACTACGAGGACTACGAAGCTGACAAGCGCCGGCGCCTGGGCGCCGAGGCGGACCAGCCGCACCGCATAAAATACAAACCGCTCAGCCGCTAGTACCGGCCGTCCCACTGCGATGGTGGTTCCTAGGTCGGCGTCGATACGGCGGACCTGCGAAAGCGATCAGCTGACGAAGTTCTGATAGTCGTTGGAGTTGAGCTGATAGACCATGGCCAGGAGGGCGAGTTCCTCCTGGACCGCATCGGCTTGGCTGGCTGACTCCTCGTGGCCGCCGACCGGTACGTTGGCGATCGGGAAGCAGCCGGTGATCCGGTCGTTGCCGGTCAGAACCATGCCGATCACGTCTTCCAGCCGCCGCACGCCCTTGGCCACGCCGATGATCGCCGCCCCGTAGCTCGCCAGCACGAAATTGGCGACGGCACTGGGCAGGTGCGCGGCCGCGGGCGGATTTCGCCAACCTTGCGCGCCGCCTTGCGAGGTCAGGCCGCGCAGCGTACCGCCGGCCAGCCTGCGCAGCACTTCGGCGGTGTTGAACTGGAGATAGACATCGCCGACGCGTTGGGCGATGCGCACGGTGCGCGGCAGGTTGGAGAAGGCGTTGCGCAGAAGTTGGCGAAGAACCGACGCGCGGATCTCGGCGGCCTTCCGCTGGGCCTGGCCGAAGGCACCGGCCAAGGCGGCGATCTGAATGTGGCCGGCCCACCAGGACAGGGGGAAGCTGTAGGCTTCCTTGCCGAAGCCGATCGGAGCGATCGCGCAGGCGTCCAATCCGGCCATCGCGCTCGGCATTCCTGATGATGAATTCCGGAACGTTGCTGCTGTCCGCGCCGTCGCTTCGCACTCGATCGGCGAACTGCTGCGTATCGGCCTTGATCGTTTTGATATTCATCGCGCTACCACCCCTTGCCTGCGAACCGGCCAAACCAAGGCCGGTTGCAGCGTACTCCCTGGGCACCGCACGAGCGAACCGCTCAACGAAATATAGCAGATCGGCGGCAATCGGGCGAAGCAACGATTGGGTAACGCGGCGGGCCGCCCGAAACGGCAGGGAACCCAATGCCCGCTATGGTTAACCGCCTGTCTATTGGTCGGAGGCGGAGGTCGCCACGGGACCGCTTTCACGGATCTTCTCGCGCAACTGTGCGATCAGGCCATCGACACCGGATTTCTTCACGACCGTGCCGTACTCCTTGCGCAGGGTCAGCACCATGCTTACCCCCTCGGCGACCACGTCCAGAATCCTGAAGCGGTCGCCTTGCCGGGCTATCCGCCATTCGACTTTCGCTGGCTCGCCCTCGGCTCGGGTGAGCGTCGAGGAGACGAAAAACAGCGCGGGTTTGTCCGTGTCCGTGCGAACGCCGGTCACCTCGAACTTCTGATCGGAGTACTCGGTGAACAGCGGCATGAAGCGCTGCAGGTTCACCTCGCCGAAGATCGAGATGAATTCGTCGCGCTGCGCGGGCGTCGCGTCGCGCCAGTTGCGGCCGAGCACGAACTTGCTGATCTTGGGTATGTCGAACGACTTCAGCGCCAGTGCCCGGAACCGCCTTTCCTTTTCCTTGTGCTCGAGCGAGGCGTTCTTGAACAGGTCCACCGTCACCTTGTTCAAGGACATCATGAATTCGCCGGGATCCCTGGCGTCGTCCTGGGCCTTCGCATTTGCGGTGGCGGCAAGCGTGGCCACGGCAACGACCACAGCCGCACGGAAGACAGGCAGGATAGATCGTTGGATTTGCATGAGGTCTCTCTCTTCAGTTGCTGTCCACGCCTCGATAACTAGCCGCCGAAGTCGCTTTCACCTTCGTCCCTGATCTGGCTGCGGCGCAATTGCAGGTAAAGTGATCGGATGCGCGCGTAGAAATCGACCGAATCACGCTTCAGTTCATCGAGATTGTCGATATTGCGCGCGCGCAGATCGATGCCGCCGGCGGCTTGGGTGCCGAGCTGGATTTCCGTTCTGGGGCCGACATCGGCGGCCGCCAGGACGTAGGACCACGGGCTGATCAGCGTATCGACGCCGCGGCCGATGCCGTCCCGCACCGAGGAGGGGCCGAACAGGGGCAGCACCAGATAGGCGCCGGGCCCGGAGCCGTAGAAACCCATGGTCTGGCCGAAATCCTCGGCATGATACTCGAGATCCCACCAGGCGTCGGCAACATCGAACAGCCCGCCCAGGCCGAGCGTGGTGTTGACCAGGAAACGGCCGGCCATGGTCGCGGCTTTCTCGTCCTTGCCCTGGAACAGGTCGTTGGCCCAGATCACGGGGGCTTTCAGATTGCGCGTGAAGTTGCGCACGGTGTCTTGCACCAGGTTGGGCAGCAAGAAGCGGTAGACCTCGGCGGCGGGCCTCAGCAGCAGGAAATCGATCGCCTCGTTGATGGCAAAGGTGAAGCGGTTCACCGTCTCGAGGGGGTCGTAGTCTTCCTCGATCGCCATGGGGTCGTCGCTGGGAAACAGATCCTGGAAATCGTCCTCTTCGGCCGGCGCGCTTTCGATCTGGGCCAGCTGGCGCCACTTGCCGGTCGAGGGCGCGGCGGCGGCCTCGCGCTCGGCCGGGTAGGCGAACACGCCGGGTCCGCCGGCGCAGCCTGCCAGCAAGGCGAGCGTTAAGGTTAAGGCAATAACGCGCTGGGTGATTTGCACTGCTCTGAATTCCCCCTGGATCCTGTCACTCGTGATTCGCCAGCCGGTCGCCGGGCATCCCCGACAAGCCGGCGGCGACTCAGGTACCACAACGTTTGGCGAGAGGCTAGCGACCTTGCACTTTGGGTTGCTGCTGTTCGCTCGCCTAGTTCTTTGCCCGCCCAGCGCCGATACACTATCGTGCGGCACGAGAATCGGAGGCTTCATGACGATTTCCGCCCCGCTCGGGCTACACAGTGAAGACGTGCGCCCGGAATGGATCGATTACAACGGCCACATGAACGTGGCCTATTACGTGCTGGCGTTCGACCATGCGACCGATGCCTTCCTTGATTACATCGGGCTCGACGCGGCCTACCGCGAGGCTACCGGAATGTCTACCTTCGCCGTCGAGGCGCACGTGACCTACCAGCGTGAGGTCACCCAGGGCGATGGTTTGCGATTCGAGACCCGGCTGCTCGGCTTTGACGATAAACGCATTCATTTCATTCACCAAATGCGCCATGCCGAGGCGGATTTCCTGGCCGCCACCGCCGAGTGGCTTTGTCTGCACGTCGACCTGGAACGGCGCCGGGTCGCGTCGATGCCCGAGCGGATAAAGCGCCGCCTTGCCGATGTGCTGGCGGCGCACGACGAACTGCCGGTCCCGCCCGAAGCCGGCAGATCGATCCGCCGTTCGGGCAAGAATGGCGGCTGAACCTTGGGCGACGCCGGGGCAGGATCGATCATTAGCCGTTATCCCGGCAGGTTTCGTATTGCCCTTGGCGGTCGGATGACCGAATTTAGGACAATGATCCAACGGCTCTACCTCGTGCTCACCTCCCTGACATTCGGGCTCTTGGCCATATCGTTACCCGATGTGGCTTGGGCGCTCTGCACGGACCCGCCGGGGCCGGGCGTCAATTGGCAGCGCTGCAATTTCGACGGATCGGACCTGACGGCCGTCGACCTGAGTGGCGCGCGCTTGCGCGACGGGAGTTTTTTCCGGGCCGTACTCTCCGGCAGCAATCTGACGAAAGCTCAATCGTCCCGTGCCAAATACGTCAACGCGACGTTGCACTCGACGATTCTCGACGGCGCTGAACTCTATGAAGCCGACTTGACAAAGGCCGATCTGACCGGCGCCTCCCTGGTCGGCGCGGACTTGCGTCTCGCGCGCCTTTACCGGGCCCAGCTTCGGGGAGCCGATTTGACGAAGGCAAGCCTCAAGGGCGCCGATCTCACGCGGGCTGATCTTTCTGGAGCCACCTGGACCGACGGCAAACGGGTTTGTGCCGAGGGCTCTATCGGACGCTGCAACTGATACCAAGGCCGTGGGATTATTCGTGGTCGGCCAAGTGCCGCAGGGCCTCGCCCTCGAGCCGGAAGGGCAGCCAGTCGGCGACCTGTGTCAATCCCAAGCGTTCGTAGAACCGCCGCGCCGGGTTCCAGTGCAGCATGGCGAGATCGATCCGGCGGCAGTCCTGTTGCAGGGCGGTGGCGGCCAGGCGCGCCATCAAGCGCCGGCCGATATCGCGGCCGCGGGCCGCCTCGACGACGTAAAGATCCTCCAAATAGATCCCCGGCCGCCCCTCGAAGGTCGAGTAGCTGTAAAAATAGAGCGCAAAGCCGACGGCTTTGCCGTCGACCTCCGCCAGCAGGCACTGGAACCGCGGCGGTACGCCAAAACCATCGCGCAGGATATCACGTTCGGCGACCCGGACCTGTTCGGCCAATCCTTCGAAAGCCGCCAATTCGCGAATCAGCCTCAAGATTGTCCCGGCATCCGCAGGCGCCGCGGCTCGAATCACTGCGTCTTTGGTTGCCTACGCCATGGACGCCACTCTAGAGACTGATCGAACGGCGGCACAACGGGTCTTTCGCGCGGCCGGGCTTCGTCGTTTAATGGCAACCGAAAGAGGACCCGTGCAGCATGGCGGAACGGCTCGTTTCCGTAAGACTTTTGGTCGATTCTCTGGCTCGCTTCGGCCGCAACGACCAGCTTGTACTGTCGCTATTGGCGATCGTTATCGGCGCTTCGGCCGGCGGCGCGGCGATCGTCTTTCGCCAGACCATCGATCTGGTGCAGTGGTGCTTCTACGGCTGGCGGGACGGTGAGATCGCCATCGTGGCAGCGCAGCTGCCGTGGTGGCACGTGTTACTGGCACCCGCTTTGGGCGGTCTGGTGATCGGCCTGTTCATCTATCATCTGATGCCTGACCGCCGGCCCGCGGCCGTGGCGCAGGTGATCGAGGCCAATGCCCTGCAGGGCGGGCGCATGTCCCTGACGACGGGGATCAAGGCGGCTCTGGTCAGCGCCGCATCGATCGGCGTCGGCGCATCGGTTGGCCGCGAGGGGCCGGTGGTGCATCTGGGCGCCAGCCTGGGGGCGTGGCTCGCCAAGCGCCTGCACCTTGGCCGCTCCCTGTCGCGTACGCTGCTCGGTTGCGGCGTGGCGGCGGCCATTGCGGCTTCGTTCAACGCGCCAATCGCCGGGGTGTTCTTCGCTCTCGAGGTGGTGATCGGACACTACGCGCTCTCCGCCTTCGCGCCGATCGTGATAGCGGGCGTGACCGGCACCCTCGTCAGCCGCGCCTACTACGGCGATTTCCCGGCCTTCATTCTGCCGAAAGAACACGTCATCACTTCCTTCCTGGAGTTTCCGGCCTTCGCCCTGCTCGGTATGGTCAGCGCGGCGGCGGCGATCGTCCTGATGCGTTCGATCACCTACACGGAGGATGTCTTGCAAAAGGTGCCGATCCCCGGCTGGCTCCGGCTGGTGCCCGGCGGCTTGATGGTCGGCTTGATCGCGATCGCGTATCCGGAGGTGTTAGGGGTCGGCTATCACGCGACCGACGCGGCGATCTCGGAGCTTTACCCGCTGGCGTTCCTCGTTACCCTGATCGTCCTCAAGACCGCGGCCACGGCGCTCAGCCTGGGCAGCGGGTTCGGCGGCGGCATCTTCTCGCCGTCGCTGTTTATCGGCGCGATGGTCGGCGGCGCATTCGGAATCATCGCCACCAACGCCTTTCCGCACCTGTCGTCCGGCCACGGCGCCTATACGATCATCGGCATGGGCGCGGTTGCGGGCGCCGTCCTCGGCGCACCGATATCGACCATCCTGATGATGTTCGAGTTGACCAGCGACTATGCGCTCACAATTGCCGTGATGATCGCCACTGTGATCGCCAGCGTGATCACCCAACAGGTCCACGGCCGCTCCTTCTTCACCTGGCAGCTCGAGCGCCGGGGCATTGTCATCAAGGGCAGCCAGGAAATCGGCCTGCTGCGGGCGATCAAGATCGAGGGGGTGATGGACCGGACCTACGGCACCGTTGCCCCAGATACCCCGATTGCGCAGGTGCGCCAGCGCTTGCAGGAGGCGCCCTGGGGCGAACTGTTCGTGGTCGACGAGGCCGGCCGGCTGACCGGCACGATCATTTTCTCGGATCTGCATGAGGCGGCTTTCGACACCAGCCACGACAACGAGTGGGTGGCTTCCAACGTAGCCCGCGATCACCCGGCGGTTCTCCGCGTCGACGATGATCTGGCGAGCGCGGTCGAGGTCTTCGGGGCCTCTGGCGAGGCCCACCTGCCGGTGGTCGAGAATGCCGAGAGCCGCCGCATGCTGGGGGTCGCGCACGAGCACGAAGTCATGCTTTCATACCATCGCGCGCTCGAACAGATCCGTGCCGAGGAACGCGGCGAGCTCTAGCTAGCTCCTAGTAGCTTGACCTCAGCTTGAGATAGTCGTAGCGATCGCCCGACGTCACCGATATTTCGGTAAGCCCGGCGCGACGGATGACTGTGAGCGGTACCTCGACGCCCGCTTCGCCGAGCGCCCAGACCTTGCGGTAGAAGTCGGCCTGGGAGCTGACCGGCATGCCCTTGACCGCGAGGATGATGTCTTCCGCCTTCAGGCCCGCCTTCGCCGATGGGCCTTCCGGGGCAACCCGGCTAACGAAGAGGTGCCCGCGAAGCTCCTCGGTATAGAGGCCGAGCCAGGGTCGCGGCGGCGTCGCCGACCGCCCCTTTGCGATCATGTCTGCCAGGATCGGTTTCAGGGCGTCGATCGGCACGAACATATTGCCGGGCAGGTTGGTCTCGGCCACCGCGTCGGGCACGAACAACGAGCCGATGCCCAACAGCCGGCCATCCGAGCCGAGCAGGACCGCGCCGCCGAAGGAGCGGTGTGGCGGGGCGGTGAAGATCGCGTCGGGCAGCAGGTACTCCCAATAGCCGGCGAACTCGCGGCGCGACACCACGTAGGCCGCGGAGGCAAGGTCGCCCTCGCCGAAGCTGGCGACCAGGACCTGGCTGCGCTCGGCCAGATCGCCGGAACGGCCGAGCTCGATCGGCTCGATGCCCGGCGCCAGCAGAGGTTGGAGCAGGCCGAAACCGGTGTCGTAATCGTAGGCCACGATCTCGGCCGGCAATACCCGGTCGCCGGACAGGACGATCTCGGCACTCTCGGCTTCGAGGATCAGGTAACCGATGGTGAGCACCAGGTTGTTCTGGCCGATCACCACGCCGGAGCCCTCGCGCTCCGTGCCGAGCACCTGCGCGGTCCGGGCATCGGCCGGTATTTTCGCGCGAACGCCGACCACCGCGTCGAGCGGTCCGGCATGGACCGGCGACGCGCACAGCAGCAGACCAGGCAGCAATCCAAGGGTCGCGAGCCGACTTGCGACCCGCAGATGCGTCGAAACGCGTAGCGTCAGGGTTGCGGCGAACATCTCAGTCATTTCCCTGCCGGGCGATACCGAACGCCAAGGATACCACACAACCCGCCCGCCACTAAATTGTCCCTTTCCCTGAGGCGAATTTCTTAACCACTTGGCTGGAAACTTGCTCGTCCTAGCGCAGTGTTGACTTTCTTTGGAGTTTGCGTCGATGTCCTGGCGAACACCCGAAACGCGTGCAGTTTGTTTCACGATCTTGCTTGCCGCCTTGGCGGCCATCTTAGCCCCGGTGGCGAAGGCCGAACTGCCAAGGGCGATCACCGCGATTGACGGTCTGACTCTGCGTGCGAAACCGAGTGCGGGCGCCCGGGCCGTTGCTCGGCTCGGTATTCTAACCGAGGTCATCATCCTCAAGCGGGCCAAGCAGACGTCGTTGATCGGCGGTCGCCAGGATCGCTGGATCTATGTCCAGGCGGACTATTGCCCGGATCGCCAGGACACCAGTCCATACTGCGAGACTCTGGTCAAGAAGGGCTGGGTCGCCGATTCCTACCTGGCCTATGATGACCGCTTCGAGCCTATCTCCAGGTGGCGGCCCGGCAAGATCGAAGTCGAGGTGCCGAACGCTTCTTGGAGCTACTCCTTCGATGCCGACGGCGGCTTCCGATTCGACCGGGAAGCTTGGGAGCACGCCGGCAAGAACGATCTCTGCCCCGAGGACCAGCGGCAGGGTCCCTACTGCGTCCGAGTCGTGAAGGAATCCGGGCAGCTCCATCGCTATCACAACGTGGTCCGCGCCGGAACCAAAGGCGGCCTGCTTTACGTTGACAGCCGCGGCGCTCTCTGCGACCGCATGTCGTCGGCAGAGGCGACATTTTGCGACCGTTGAAACGGCCCCGTCAGTCTTCCATCAGATAGCCACCGGTGCGGCTCGGCAGCGGTTCGGTTCCGACCACTTTGGCGACGGTCATTCCCGGCAGGACATACTTGTGTATGCGCCGGCTCAGCATCAGTCCATCCGTGCGGCTGACGATCACCTGGCGGGCCTTGGAGGGTTGCCCGGCGGCCGGGTCGATCAGGTCGGCGATCACCTCGCCTCGCTTGACCCTTTGACCCAGTTCGGCGCGGTAGCTGAGCACGCCGGATGCGGGCGCCCGCACCGTGTCGACGGCGTCCAGCGGCGTCGCCTCCGCCGGTAGCTCGGGCAGGGGACCGGGATCGCCGGCGACCAGCCCGCGCCGTTGCATAACCCGCAAGAGGGCAGCGGCGTCGGCTCCGGCCAATTCGTCGGATACGTCCGCCCGGCCGCGCAGCTCGACCGTGGCCGAAAAGCAGGCCGGTGGGATCGGATGCTCGGGAAAGCGTTCGGCAAGCCGGGTCCAGGGCGAGGAAAAGGCCTCGTCAAAGGGGTCGCCGCCCGAGGGATCGGCCAGCAGCGTCGCCTGGCTCTGCAGTTCAGCTGCCAGAACCTTGGCCGCCGGCCAATGCGCCGGGAGCGTGAAGAGGTGCATCAGAGCGTCATCGTCGCAATGAAGATCCAGCACCAGATCGGCATCTATGGCTTCGCGAGCCAGAAGCAGGCGCAGGCCATCCAGCTCCGTTCTCGGCTTCATTTGCTCCAGGATCTCCGACATTGTCGCACGGATCAGGGCGATGTTGCGGTCCGGGTCGGCGCCCAATCGCCCCGCGACTTTTTCGGCCGTCGCCTCGAACAGGTCTGGCCAGTTGCGGTTGAAGTTGCCGGCACCGCCCAGCTCGTGCCGACCCAGGTGGCTGGCGTTGACCGACTGGGCCAGGCCAATCGGGTTAGCGTAGGGCACGACGACGATCTCGCCCCTGATGGCACCGTCGGCGGCGGCTCTGTCCAAGAGACCAGTCAGGTGGTGCTGGACCAGCAGGCCGGGGATCTCGTCGGCATGCAGCGAGGCTTGCAGATAGGCCTTCGGGCGCGTGCTGCGCGCGCCGTAGCGGTGGACCGTAAGGCTACGCTGGCTGCCCGGTGTCTGGCCCGGCAGCGGCAGTCGTTCGGTTTGGCGGGTCATGGCGAAATCCCTCGGGTTTGGCGCGCCTCCTTAGATGAACGGCTAGGGACCGCGCGGTCAAGTTTGTCCAGAATTCGCCCGCATAAGCGCTCAGCGAATCGCGATCGCTGAGGTATAACGGTGACCATCATGTCCCAGCCGGCCGGCATCAGCGCGGAAGACCTCCGCTACCCCTATCTTGCGGCGCTCAACGAGGCGCAGCGCGCGGCCGTCGATGCGCTCGACGGTCCGGTGTTGGTGCTGGCTGGAGCCGGCACCGGCAAGACCCGGGTCTTGACCACACGCCTGGCGCACTTGCTGATGACCGGACGCGCACAGCCGGGTCAGGTGCTGGCGGTGACCTTTACCAATAAGGCGGCGCGCGAGATGAAAGATCGGGTCGCAGCCCTGGTCGGCCGGCCGGTCGAGGGCTGGTGGCTCGGGACCTTCCATTCCCTGGCGGCGCGCATGCTGCGTGAGGACGCCGAACTGGTGGGCCTGCGGCCCAATTTCACGATCCTCGACACCGACGACCAACTGCGCCTGGTCAAGCAGCTCCTGGAAGCCGAGGGGATCGACAACAAGAAATGGCCGGCGCGTGCCGTGCTCGGCGCCATCGAGCGTTGGAAAGACCGGGCCCTGACGCCCGACAAGGTCTCGGCGGGCGATTCGGGCGATCTGGCCGGGGGCCGCGCGGTGGCACTCTACGCGGCCTATCAAGAGCGTCTCAAGACCCTCAATGCCTGCGATTTCGGCGATCTGATGCTGCACAGCCTCGGCCTGCTGCAGAACCATCCGGAGGTGCTGGAGAAGGCGCACCGCCGTTTCCGCTATATCCTGGTCGACGAATACCAGGACACCAACGTGGTTCAGTACCTTTGGCTGCGCCTGTTGGCCCAGGGCCATCAGAACCTCTGTTGCGTGGGCGATGACGACCAGTCGATCTATGGCTGGCGCGGTGCCGAGGTCGGCAACATTCTGCGATTTGAGAAGGACATGCCCGGTGCCCGCGTCATCCGGCTCGAGCGCAACTACCGCTCGACCGGCCGCATCCTCGCCGCGGCGTCGGGTTTGATCACCCACAACGAGGGACGGCTCGGCAAGACTCTTTGGACCGAGGACGCCGAGGGTGAGACGATTCGCCTGCGCGGCCTGTGGGACGGCGAGGCCGAGGCCCGCTTTGTCGGCGAGGAAATCGAAAGCCTGCAGCGCAAGGACCACAGGCTATCTCAGGTCGCGATCCTGGTGCGTGCCGGCTCTCAGACCCGAGAGTTCGAGGAGCGTTTCATCACGCTCGGCCTGCCCTACCGGGTGGTCGGCGGCCCGCGCTTCTACGAGCGCCTGGAGATCCGCGATGCGCTGGCCTACCTGCGGGTGATCCACCAGCCGGACGACGGCCTGGCGTTCGAGCGCATTCTCAACAAGCCGCGCCGCGGCTTGGGCGATGCGACTCTGCGCCTGCTCCACGGCCACGGCCGGGCACGCGAAATCTCGCTGGTTCAGGCGGCGCGAGAATTGGTCGAAACCGACGAGCTGCGCCCGCCCGCCCGTCGTGCGCTGGCCGACCTGCTGGCGGATTTCGACCGCTGGCGCGAGATGGCCAAGGAAATGCATCACGTGGCTTTGGCCGAAGCCGTGCTGGACGAGTCCGGTTACACCGCAATGTGGCAGAACGACAAAACCATCGAGGCGCCGGGACGCCTGGAAAACCTCAAGGAACTGCTCGGCGCCCTCGAGGAATTCGAGAGCCTGGCTGGCTTTCTGGAACACGTCAGCCTGGTCATGGAGGCGATCAGCGACCAGGGCCAGGATCAGGTCAACCTCATGACCCTGCACGCGGCCAAAGGTCTCGAGTTCGAAACCGTTTTCCTGCCGGGCTGGGAAGAGGGCTTGTTCCCCAACCAGCGAGCGCTCGACCAGGGTGGTGTGCGCGGCCTGGAGGAGGAACGGCGCTTGGCCTATGTCGGCCTGACCCGGGCCCGGCAGCGCGCGATCATCAGCTTTGCCGCCAACCGACGGATACACGGGTCGTGGAGCGTGGCGATCCCCTCGCGCTTTGTCGACGAACTGCCGGCCGATCAGGTCGAGCGGGAGAGCGATCCCGGGCTCTATGGCGGTCAATCAGGCGGCCTGGGCGACACGAACTTCACCGGCTGGGACGAACGTCGCACCAGTCCGGGCATGACACGGGCGCGACAGCGGTCCGGGCAGAGCAGCCGTTTTATCGACGTGGTGCCGACCCTGGTGGAAAGCCGGCCGGCCGATGGCTTTGTCGTCGGGTCCAGGGTGTTCCACCGAAAGTTCGGCTACGGCACGGTCCGCCTGGCGGAGGGCGACCGGCTGACCATCGGCTTCGACAAGGCCGGCGAAAAGAAAGTGATCGCCAGCTTCGTGGTACCCGAAGACCAGGCTGGCTGACGATTTGGGCAAGGCCAACGGTTCGGGCTGGACCCTCGCTCTCGCGGTGCCGCCCCCGGCGCTGCCGTTCTTCGAAGTGGCTTTGGAGACACTTGGCGGCGCCCTGGTCATCGACGGACCCGAAGCGGGCATGGTCCCCATCACGGTCTACTTGGCGGCCCGGCCGAAAAAGCCTGATGTGACAACACTTTTGACGTCGGCGGCGGCCGCGGCCGGCGTCGACCTGCCCGATTTTCGGATCGAAGCGCTGCCGGACGTCGACTGGGTGGCCGAGAGCCAGAAGGCTCTGCCGCCGATTCGCGCCGGGCGCTTCTACATTTATGGGTCCCATGTGAGCGAAGTGACGCCGGCCGCCAGCATCCCGATCCTGATCGATGCCAACGCCGCCTTTGGCACGGGCCGGCACGAGAGCACGCGGGGCTGCCTTCTGGTCCTGTCGGAAATGGCCAAGCGCCGCCGGTTCAAGCGGCCGCTCGACCTGGGGTGCGGCTCGGGCGTGTTGGCGATCGCCATGGCGAAGCTCTGGCCGGTCTCAGTCGTGGCCGCCGACAACGATCGGACCGCGCTGGCGGTGGCCCGCACCAACGCCAGGCTCAACGGCGTAGCGGCGCGGGTTCGCCCGGTCGCCAGCGACGGTTACCGCAGTGCCGTTCTGGCCCAGAGCGGGCCTTACGATCTGATCGTGGCGAACATCTTGGCGGAGCCACTGGCGACCATGGCCACGGGGCTGGCGCGGAACCTCGCTCCCGGCGGACTGGCGGTTCTATCGGGCTTGCTGGCACGCCAGGAGCGGCTTGTGCTTGTGCCTCATCGCCTCCATGGACTGCGCCTGGTCGCGCGGCTGCCCATCGGCGAGTGGTCGACCCTCTTGTTGGAGCGCTCAAGAAAAGCGCGGCGACTTCCATCCTAGAAGCCGCCGCACATGGAGAGACAGTGGACAATAAGTCTTTAGCTTACTGCAATCGTCGTGCGCATATCAATGGCAAACCTAAACCAAAAGCAGCATAAATCTGCCGTCAAGCCGCCCTTTGGTTGTCCAGCTTGCGCCGGGCCATTACCTCGGGCACCCAGTCCACGTCGCCTTTGACGTAACCGAGGTCGTGCAGGGTGTCGGCCTTGAACCGGGCCATCTGATTGGCGGCCTGGCGGCTCAGATCCCATTGGCGCAAGGCGCGCACAACCGAATCCCAATAGTTCGTCTGCTCCAAGGTCAACGGTCCGGCCCCGGTGGACCGGTCGTTCCGCTGGCCGTCGACGAAGCCTGGAATATCGCCGCGCACCAGGCCGATATCGGCCAGCATACGGTCGTTGAGGGCCTCGAGCTGGCGGATCGTGGCGCGTCGCTCCAGACGGCGGCGGATCGCCGCTCCTAGGATCGCGGCAGTTGCCGCTAACTTCCCCGCGAGCCACGTCACGGCCGCCAGGGCCGGAAAGCCGGCCGATCTGCCTGGCGCCGGCAGCAATCCGTCGACAACGCGTGGGATATCGCCGCGCACCAGACCGATATCGGCCAATAGGCGGTCGTCGAGTGCATCAAGCTGGCGGATTGCGGTCCGGCGCTGCAACGCACGACGCAACCCGCTCAGCATGCCCTTGCGGGGCGCCGGCATCTTGGCATCGATCAATTGCTCGGTGAAATGGTTCAGGTCACCACGGCACAGCCCGATGTCGAGCAAAAGATGGTCGTCAAGCTGCCGCAATTCGGCGATGGTACGGCGATGCATGGCCCATTTCCGCATAGGGTGAACGACACGGTCCGCGACCAGACGGGTCACGGCACTCAGGCCGGTCAGGCGAACAAAACCCTTCGCTCCGCGGACAAACATCCGCGCGAGCAATTCCGACCGGTTGCGTCGCGCCTCCAGGAGGAGGGTATCTAGGGCGCGCCACTCGCGCCAGCTGGCGCCGCGGGCCTGCTGGATCACACCCAGCTCGCGGTCAGTCAAACGGGCCATTTTTCGAACTCCTTTCGATTTTCGCTCTTGGTTCTTAAGTTCCGCTAGCTTTCGCAACTAATGCTGCACTGCAACAGTGGTTGTTCGTGCGGGAAATCTGGGATCAAAGCCGTTAGATTGCTTGGGTCATTTTTGCGGCGCAGCATTGCATTTCGGGCATGGCTCCAGAGTGAAAGCCAGTCAGCTTCAATAGGATCTGGTTATCTCGCCTTGCTGAGAATCCTGTGATAAATGCGTGACCGGGAGGCGAAGGGCACATGAGCGGCAAGGCGCATCCGCAGGACCAAAGGTCGGGCGCCGGTGACCGGCTTCCGGAACAGGCGGCACCGCATGTGGTGGTGGTCGGGGCCGGCTTTGGCGGCGTCTCGGTGGCTCGCGGCCTCAAAAAGGCGCCGGTCCGGATCACGATCGTCGACCGCCAGAACCATCACCTGTTTCAGCCGCTGCTCTACCAGGTGGCGACAGCGGCGGTCTCGCCGGCCGACGTCGCCGTGCCGATCCGTTCGCTGTTCCGCGACCGTCCCAACGTTTCGGTCCTGATGGACGAAATCACCGGCCTGGATCTCGCCGGCAAGTCGGTCATCTCTCCGGCCGGTCGCTATGGCTACGACTTCCTGGTGCTCGCGACCGGTTCACAATACGCCTATTTCGGGCACGACGAGTGGCGCAAGCGGACGCTCTGCCTAAAGACCCTGGAAGACGCCCTGGACATGCGCGAGCGGATTCTGTTGGCTTTCGAGCAGGCCGAGATGACTTCTGACGAGGCGGCGCGGCGGCGGCTCATGACTTTCGTGATCGTCGGCGGCGGGCCGACCGGTGTGGAACTTGGCCGGCGCCATCGCCGAGCTGGCCAAGAGCGCGCTGGCCCGGGATTTCCGCCGCATCGTTCCGGGCGAGGCCGAAATCGTCCTGCTGGAGGCCGGCCCGAACCTGCTGGCCGGTTTCTCGGACCGTCTCACCGATTTCGCCTATCGGGCCTTGACCGCGAAAGGCGTGACGGTGCGCCTGGAAACGCCGGTCCAGGATATCCGGTCCGATGCGGTCGTGGTCGGCGCGGATCGGGAGGTGATACCGGCGGCCACGGTTCTCTGGGCTGCGGGGACCAAGGCGGAGGCGCTCGTCGGCTTGTTCGGGCCCGCGGTCGACCGGTCAGGGCGGGTCGAGATCGGCCAGGATCTCACCGTTCCGGGGCATCCCGAGGTCTTTGTCATTGGCGATGCGGCCCACTGCGCGCCATCGGGGGACTCGCCCCTACCCGCGGTGGCGCCGGTCGCCAAGCAGCAGGGCGCCTATGTCGCGCGGGCGATCGGCCGGCGGCTGGCCGGCAAGGCCGCACCGCTGCCGTTCCGCTACCGCGACGAGGGTATGCTGGCAACCATCGGCCGAGGCGCTGCGGTGGCCAATCTTCATTGGATCAAGCTGACCGGCTGGATCGCCTGGATGTTCTGGGGCCTCGTCCACATCTTCTTCTTGATCGACTTCCGGACCCGGATGATGGTGTTCCTCAACTGGGCCTGGGCCTACTTCACTTATGGTCTGGGCGCACGGCTGATCAGCCGGCGGCGCAAAACGCCACCCGTGGAGCCTTGATCTTGCCACCACGGCGGACCGGGCTTAGCTTGCAGATCCGTTTCAACCGCAGGAAAGTCGGTCAGCTTGTCGGCCAAATCCAACAAATTTCAAGGAGATGAGGTGCTCGATCGCCTGTTGGCCAAATCGAGCAGCCGTTTCGATACGGCCGGCGTACGCGACCTCCTGGCCGGAGTCCTTGCCGCGCCCGAGGGCGAGGATCCGGACGCCTGGCTCGGCTTGGTCTCCGGGTCCCCGTCCGAAGCTCTGCAAACGCAACTTCGCGCCCTGAAGGCTGCGCTGCGCGACGCTTGGCAAGCGCCATCACCGAATCATTCAGCGCGCTTGGCGGCTTTGCGCGCGGTCTTGAAGCGGCAGGCGATCAACGGCTTCGCCGTGCCCCACGCCGACGAACATCAGGGCGAGTACATTCCGCGGCGCGCCGAGCGCCTGGAATGGCTGACCGGATTTACCGGCTCGGCCGGCATGGCCGTGGTGCTGATGGACAAGGCCGCCGTGTTCGTCGATGGTCGCTACACGCTGCAGGTCCAGAGCGAGGTCGACACCGACCTCTTCACCCCGCAGCATCTCATGGACCAGCCGCCGACCGCCTGGATCGAAGCGCACCTGCCGGCCGGAGCCAAGCTGGGCTACGACCCCTGGCTGCATACGGAGGCGCAACTTGCGGCGCTCCGCGCCGCGGCGGAGAAGGCCGACGGGACGCTGGTTCCCTGCGCGAAGAACCCGCTCGACGCGGTGTGGACCGACCAGCCGGCGCCGCCGATCGCACCGATCGTCGCACATCCGCTGGATTTCGCCGGCAAGCCGTCGGCCGAAAAGCGCACCGAGGTGACCGAAGCACTTGCCAAGAAGGGTGCCGAGGCCGGGGTGATCACCCTACCGGACTCGATTGCCTGGCTGCTTAATGTGCGCGGTGGCGACGTGCCGCACACACCCCTGCCGCTTTCCTTTGCCGTGCTGCACGGCGATGCCACGGTCGAGTGGTTCGTCGACCGGCGCAAGCTGACACCGGACCTTCAGACCCATCTCGGCAATGGCATTTCGATCCGCGACCCCGATGAATTGGGCGACGCGCTCGACAGGCTCGGGGCCGCTGGCAAGCGGGTCCTCGCGGACCCCTCGACCGCCGCCGCCTGGGTGTTTCAACGCCTGGATAACGCCGGTGCCGAAATCGTCAAGGACGGCGATCCCTGTCAGGCGGCCAAGGCTCGGAAGAACCCGGTGGAGATCGAGGGCGCTTGCGCCGCGCACCGGCGTGACGGGGCGGCGCTCAGCCGCTTCCTCGCCTGGCTGTCGTCCGAGGCGCCGGCGCGCGCGGCCAACGGTGAGGGTCTGGGCGAACTGGAGATGGCGGAGCACCTCCACAACCTGCGGCGCAAGAACGACCATTTCCGCGATCTTTCGTTCGATACGATCTCCGGCGCCGGGGCAAACGGTGCCATCGTGCACTACCGCGCCAGTCCGGCCAGCGAACGCCGCCTTGCACTCGGCGATCTCTACCTATTGGATTCCGGTGCCCAGTACCTGGACGGGACCACGGACGTGACCCGGACCGTCGCAATCGGGTCGCCCAGCGCCGAGATGCGTGATCGCTTCACCCGCGTGCTCAAGGGTCATATCGCGATCGCCACGGCGCGGTTTCCCGGCGGCACGACGGGCAGTCAGCTGGACACACTGGCGCGCGCGCCCCTGTGGCGGGTCGGACTCGACTACGACCACGGCACGGGCCACGGGGTCGGCAGCTTCCTCGGTGTCCACGAGGGGCCGCAGCGCATCTCCAAGGTGCCATCCAACGTGGCGCTGGAAGCGGGCATGATCGTGTCCAACGAGCCCGGCTATTACAAGGCCGGCGCCTACGGCATCCGGATCGAGAACCTGGTCATGGTTATCGAGGACACGGCGCAGCCGGGCGACGAGCGCCCCATGCTGGCCTTCGAAACCCTGACCCTGGCGCCGATCGACCTCAATCTGGTGGAGCCGTCACTGCTGACCCAAGACGAGATCGCCTGGCTCGATGCCTATCATGCCCGCGTGCGCGAAGCTCTGCTGCCGCAAGTCGATGGCGACACCGCCCGTTGGCTCGAGCGGGCAACTCGGCCGATCACCGTCTAGTGTCTCTCAAAGTACAACGGTATCTGCTGTTGTGGGCCTTCGTTTGGCTCTGGATTCTTCCGGACCCGGCGGCCGCGTTGAGTTCGAAAGTAAAAAGCAACGAGCAGATCGTCTTTTTCCCGACCAGCGGTCATATCGAGCCGAACGGCACCGCCTGGCGGGTTCCGATTCACGGCTGGGTGTTCGAGCCCGAGCCCGAGTCAGCTTGGCGCGATGTTGCCACTAGGTTGCTTCTGAGCGGTGTAAAACCCGAGATGGAGGGTGTCGACGAGGCTCTGTTCCGACAGCGCAGCCGGATGTTCCTGGTCGACAGCGAGCGGGGCAAGCAGCCTCGGGTTCGGCTTGGTGCGCGCGTTTTCAAGCTCGAGCAGTCGGGCGCCAACGGACATTTTTCCGGCGAGCTTCAGCTCGCCCGGCTGGACCTGCCGGCCGCCGCCGAGGGCACCTGGCTGACGTTCGAGGCCGTGCTGCCGCCGGGTGACGAGCGGATCTTCTCGGCTACGGCCCGGCTCGTCGGTCCCAAGGGGCTTTCCATCATCTCGGACATCGACGACACCGTCAAGGTGAGCGAGGTAGCCAACCGCAACGAGCTTCTGGCCAACACCTTCTTGCGGCCGTTTCGGGGGGTTCCGGGTATGGCCGAGGCCTACCGCAACTGGAACGACGGCTCGGTCGCATTCCACTATGTTTCCGCCTCGCCGTGGCAGCTTTATCCGGCGCTGTCGTCGTTCATGGCCGAGGCAGGCTTTCCGCGCGGCAGCTATCATCTCAAGACCTTCCGCCTGAAGGACGAGACCTTCCTCGATCTGTTCGCCTGTTCGGAGGACTTCAAGGTCCCGGAAATCGAGGCCATTCTGCGGCGCTATCCGGGCCGGAAATTTCTGCTGGTCGGCGATTCCGGGGAGCGCGACCCGGAAATTTACGGCGAGATAGCAAGGCGCTTTCCCGACCAAGTGCGCCATATTTTCAATCGCGAGGTAGCGGCGAAAGCACACCATGAAGATGACGATTGTGCCGATCTTCCAGCACCCCCGGCGGACCGCCTCACGGTGTTTCGAAATGCCGCGGACTTGACCCGGTTCGACCCATTCGTGGGCGATTGACTTCCGCAATCGATCGGTTCACCGTCCCTCGGTCGAACGGGTTCTCGAGCGAAAGGGACGGCTGCCATGACTAGCGCATTGCCCGATTCCAAGCTCCAACGCTACCACGAAGAAGGCTGCATTTTCCCGATAACGGTCATGTCACCCGAGGAAGCGGTTGCCCACCGCGCCCGCCTGGAGCGGGCCGAAGCCGAGTTCGGCCCGATGCACTACATGACGAAACCCTACCTAGTCTTCACGTCGGCGGCGGAGATCGGCCACCATCCCGCGTTGCTGGATGCCGTGGAGGCGATCCTGGGGCCTGACATCCTGCTGTGGGATTCGGCTTACGTGATCAAGGAGCCGAACAACCGGCGCTTTGTCAGTTGGCACCAGGACCTGACCTACTGGGGTCTCGATTCCGATCGCCTCGTGACCGCCTGGGTCGCCCTTTCGCCGAGCACGTCGGAGAATGGCTGCATGAAATTCCTCCCGGGCTCCCACCTCCAGGGCAAGCGGGATCACCGGGATACCTATGCTAAGGACAATATCCTGCACCGTGGCCAGGAAATCCCCGACATCGACGATAGCCAGGCTGTCGACATCGTACTTCGGCCGGGCCAGGCATCGCTGCACCACGGCTGGGTCACCCACAGTTCGGGGCCCAACCTGTCGAGCGAGCGGCGCATCGGATTGACGCTACAATACACGGCACCCAGCGTGCGTCAGGTGGTGGGGGACCGGGAAAGCGCAACCTTGGTGCGTGGCGTCGACAACTACGGTCACTTTGAGCCGGAGCCGATATGCCAGTCCGATTTCGCGCCCGAAGCCTTGGCCTATCAGGGGGAGGTCGAGCGACGCAAACACGCGGTCTACGACAACGCCTAGCGCACTCCCCCAAGGACCGCCACCGTCCGCATCAACCGGTCAGCGTGCCCCACATCTTCTCAAGGGATTTGGCGGCCTCGTCGCGGGTTCGGCATTGGAAGAGCGTGGTGCGCTTACGATGGCCGCTGTCGTAGACCAGATAGGCGACCACGCTCCAGGGTTTGTCAGATTTCTCGTCTGCCACGCCCTCGGTCACGGACACATGCTCCAGAACCAGGGTCGCCCTTTGAGCCGGGGCATTCATGATGGCTCCTCCAAGAGGTTGTCTTTAGATTCAATTTAACAGGTTTCGATAGTACCATCCAAGGCAAGGCGGCCTAATCAGCGGGTCACGAGGGACGCCGCCCTAGCACGTGCGCGCTCGGCGCCCTTGTAGTCACCCAGTCCCTTCAAGGCTTGGGCGGTGAACTTCCAGTTCTGCGGGCTGGTCGGCTTGAGCGCCGTGCGCTCGTTGGCCAGCGCCCGGGCCAACTTGTAACGGCCGGCTCGCAGCGCCGCCTCCAGCAAGGTCCAGGCAATGATGTCGCGCTGGGCATGGCTGCCGCCAAGGCGGTGTGTGCGATAGCGGATCGGCAGCAACTGGTCAACGGCGGAAGCGTAGTCGCCCCGCGCAAAAGCTTGCAGCGCCCGACAAAACGGCAGGCCGATGATCCGGGTCATGGCCACGTTGGCGTCGTTGGCCTGTTCGGCGTAGCGCTCGGCGGCGTTGAGCACCGCTTCGGCCGCCGCTTCGCGGCCGTCGGCGATGAAGGTCATCATGGCGTGGACGTCGTTGAAGGCGTAGAGCGTGTCGGTGGCACTGGGCTCCCACTTGTCGGCGAGCGTCTTCCAGCGGTCGCCGACATCCACGTCCAGCAGTTTCAAGCGCCAAAGCAGGGCCGTCGCGTCCAGCTCTTCGTACTTCTCGCCGCTGGGATCGTTCGATCTCAGCCTGCGGTCATAGATGTTGAGCACCCGGTCGTATTGTCCCAGGTCGAGATAGAACAGCGCCAGGTGCCACCAAAGATGATTGGCGAAGTTGCCGCCGGCCCAGTCGTCCTCGCGGCTGGTCATCCACCAGATGCCGCCCTCTTGGCGGCCTTGCATCTCCATGACATGGGCGACCGCATGGATCGCGTAGGCGTCCTTCGGGTTGATCGCGATGGCCCGGCGGCCGAGCTCCTCGGCACGAGAGAAATCCCGGCATTCCTCAAGCCCGAAGGCGTAGAAACCCAGCACGTAGCCATAACCGGGTACACCTTCGTCCCAAGACGGCATGACACGGGCGATCCGGTCGCGCTGATTGACGGTATCGCCCAGAAGCACGTCGGAGAGATGGGCCAGCTGCAACGCCAGGAGGTCGCGGGGATATTCCACCAGCACGGCCTCCCAGGCTTCTACGGCGCCGTGGAAATCGCCGTCGACCCAGGCCCGAAGCGCCGCCATGTGACCTCGTTCCCGGTCGTTCGCCTGGTCGGTCAGCACCTCGGCAGCCTGGACGCTGGCGAGCATCTCGTCGTAGATGCGGGTTTCCATCGCCTGGGTCAGCAGCCCGGCCTTGAAGCAATGCCCCATGACGAAGTCGGGCCGCCGCTCCAGCGCCGCGCTGATCGCCGCCACCGGGTCGCCGACGAAACCGAGGCTGTCCTCATGGGCCGCTTCCAAACTGTCCAAAAGCTCTCGGTCGTCGACCGATACCGGGACGTCTCTGCTGTCCTGAAGGCTCATCACGTCCTCTTCCGCCACGTCATGACAGAACTTGTTGGTGTTTCCGCAAAGGCTATAAGCCAAATTTCTAGTCAACCGGAATTCCGGCAAAATTCATATGGGCTTTGCGAGTACTTATGCCACCCCGTCGGTGCCGGCTCCGCAAATCAAGGCGACGACCCGCTGGCCAGGTTCGGCTTTCACCTGGCCGGTCATCAGGGCGGCGAGCGCGGCGGCACCCGACAGTTCCGCGGCGATGCCCAACTCAAACCACAGCCAGCGCGCGGCCCGGCGCATGTCATCGTCGCTCACCAGCACGATCTGGTCGACCGTGCGGCCGATGATCTCCAGGTTGATCGTTTCGCTGCGCCGTGGCGCCAGCGTTCCGGCCTCGGTCATAATGGCGGGCAGGGTGACCAGTTCGCCGGCCGCGAGGCTGTTCTTCAGCGTCGGCGCGCCGATCGGTTCGATGCCGACCAGGCGGACCTCCGGCTTCAGCGCTTTGACCGCCGAACCGATGCCCGAGATCAGGCCGCCGCCGCCAATTGCCACCAACAGCACAGCGGTGTCCGGCGCGTCGTCGATGATCTCCAGGCCGACCGTGCCCTGACCGGCGATCACCGCGGTATCGGCAAAGGGGTGGAAGTAGGTCAGGCCGTCGCGCTCGGCCGTTGCCAGGGCAACGCTGTTGGCATCGTCCCACACCGCGCCTTCGATTCGCACGTCGGCGCCCCAGGTTCCAAGCTTCTCGGCTTTGGCCGGTGGCGTGTTTTCGGGTAGATAAATGACGGCGCGGGTGCCGGCCTGCCAGGCGGCATAGGCGACGGCCAGGCCGTGGTTGCCGCCGGAAGCGGTGATGACGCCGCGGCGCACCTGCTCGTCGGTGAGGCTAAGCAGCTTGTTGGTCGCGCCGCGCGCCTTGAACGAGCCCGTGACCTGAAGGCATTCGAGCTTGAGCGATAGCTCACCCTCGCCCGGCGACTGCTTTAGCGGTGCCGCGGCAAGTAAAGGCGTGCGACGCACCCGTCCCGCGATACGCCCGGCGGCGGCCCGGATCTGATCGAGCGGTACCGGAGCCCGGTTGCCGTTCGTCATGCGCCCCGCCTCGCCATTTCCAGCCACTCCTCCTCGCTGAGCGTGGCAACACCCAGTTCAGCTGCCTTGCGGGCCTTGGAGCCGGCGTCGGCACCAACCACCACGAAGTCGGTTTTCTTGGAAACCGACCCTGCCACCTTGGCGCCCAGCGCTTCGGCTCGGGCCTTGGCCTCACTGCGGCCCATGGTCGTCAACGCGCCGGTGAAGACCACGGTCTTGCCGGCGACCCGCGAATCGCGGCTCGCCACGGCCGGCGGCGGCTCGATCTCGAGCATCTCCGCCAAGCGGTCGAGTATTTCGAGGTTGTGCGGCTCCGCGAAAAAGCCGGTCAGATCGGCAGCCACCGCCGGGCCGATCTGGTCGATGTTGATCAGGTCGGCGTAGGCTTGGCTGTTCGGATCTACGGCTGCGGCCATGGCTGCGCGCAAGGCCTCGAGGCTGCCGTAGTTGCGCGCCAGGAGCTTGGCGGTGGCCTGGCCGACTTGGCGGATACCGAGCGCGTAGATCAAACGGTCGAGCGAGATTTGCCGGCGCGCCTCGATGGCGTCAAACAGCTTGGTGGCCGAGATTTCGCCCCAGCCATCGCGCTTTTTGAGCGGAGTCGGGTTGTTCTTGTCCCGCGCGGCCAGAGTGAAGAGGTCGGCCGGGCTTTTCAGCAGCCTGTCGTCGAAGAACGCGCGGATGTGTTTGTCGCCCAGACCCTCGATGTCGAAGGCGTCGCGCGAGACGAAGTGACGCAGGCGTTCGACTGACTGGGCCGGACAAATCAGACCGCCGGTACAGCGCCGCACCGCCTCGCCGGGTTCGCGGATCGCCAGGCTGCCGCATTCCGGGCAGTGGTCGGGAAACTTGAAGCGACGGCTGCCTTTCTTGCGCTTTTCCATGACTACCGAGACGACCTGCGGGATCACGTCGCCGGCGCGCTGAATGATCACATGATCACCCTCGCGGATGTCCTTGCGTTCGATCTCGTCCTCGTTGTGCAGGGTGGCGCGGCTGACCACGACGCCGCCGACCGTGATCGGCTCCAGGTTGGCGACCGGCGTCAGCGCGCCGGTCCGGCCGACTTGGATGGTGATCTTGTTGAGCCGCGTTTCGGCGCGCTGAGCCGGAAACTTGTGGGCGATGGCCCAGCGCGGCGATCTGCTGACGAAGCCGAGGCGTTTCTGCCAATCGAAGCGGTCGACCTTGTAGACGATGCCGTCGATGTCGTAGGGCAGTTCGGCGCGAGCGCCCAGGATCTCGTGATAAAATGCGATCACCTCGTCGAGATTGCAGCACAATCGGGCCAGCGGGTTGGTCGGAAATCCCCAATTGCGGAGTTGCGCCAAAAAATCCCAATGGCTGTTCGCGACCGTCGTGCTGACTTCTCCCACGGCATAGGCAAAGAGCGTCAGCGGCCGGCTGGCGGTGATCTTCGTATCGAGCTGGCGCAGCGACCCGGCGGCGGCATTGCGTGGGTTGGCGAAGACCTTCGCATTGGCGGCTTCCTGCTGCCGGTTGAGCGCCGCGAAGTCGTCGCGCCGCATATAGACCTCGCCGCGCACTTCCAGCACCGTCGGCACCTTGCTGCCGATGTTTTGCGGCAGGTCCTTCAGGGTGCGCAGATTGGCGGTGACGTTCTCACCCTCGGTGCCGTCTCCGCGCGTCGCGCCCTGGACAAAGCGGCCGTTTTCGTAGCGCAGTGCGATCGACAGACCGTCGATCTTGGGCTCGGCGACCACGGCAATCGTCTCGGCGGCATCGAGACCGAGGAAGCGCCGGACACGGGCGAAGAACTCGGCCACATCCGCTTCGTCGAAAGCGTTGGCGAGCGACAGCATCGGCACGCTGTGGCGAACCTTGGCGAAGCCCATGCTCGGCGCGGCGCCGACCCGGCCCGACGGACTGTCCGGGCGCACCAGGCCGGGAAAACGCGCTTCGATCGCTTCGTTGCGTCGACGCAACGCATCGTACTCGGCGTCCGAGACTTCGGGCGCGTCGTGCTGGTAGTAGCGCTTGTCGTGGTGAACGATTTCGCCGGCCAGACGCTCCAGCTCACGGACTGCTTCGGCTTTGGTCAGCTTTTCGACCGCCTTCTGCGCCAAGGTCAGGCCGCTCCCATCAGGCGGTCGGCAGCGGCGCGCGCCTCCTCGGTCACTTCGGCGCCGGACAGCATGCGGGCGATCTCTTCGCGCCGTTCCTGGGCCGAGATCTGACCGACCCGCGTGGCCAGGCGTTCGCCGTCCGGCTCCTTGTGGACCCGCCAATGATAGGCGCCGCGGGCGGCTACTTGCGGGCTGTGGGTGACGACCAGGATTTGCCGGTCCCGGGCCAGGCGTTCCAGACGTTCGCCCACGGCGTGGGCCGTGGCGCCGCCGACGCCGCTGTCGACTTCGTCGAACACCAAGGTCTTGACCTGCCCGACTTGAGCCAGCACAACCTTGAGCGCCAGCAGGAAACGGGACAATTCGCCGCCCGAAGCGATGCGGGCGAGGGCGCCTGGTGGGGCGCCCGGGTTGGTCGCCACCTCGAAGGTGATCCTGTCGATGCCGTGACCGCTCCAAGCCTCCTCGCCCATGCGCTCGACTCGGGTTCGGAAGCTCGCCTTTTCGAGTTTGAGCGGCGGCAATTCCGCACTGACCGCAGAGTCCAGCGCCTTGGCCGCCGCCTGCCGATGTCCGCTCAACGATTCGCTTGCGACCAGATAGGCATCGCGGTCAGCCTGGGTTTGGCGGCCCAGCTCTTCGAGCCGCTCGGCACCGATGTCGATGCCGGACAAGCGACCAGCCAGCCGGTCGCGCACCGCGGCCAGTTCGTCGACTTCAACGCTGTGCTTGCGGGCCAGTTCCTTGAGCGCGAAATAGCGCTCCTCGATCTCTTCCAGACGGTTCGAATCGAGGTCCACGTCGGCCGAGATCGAGTGGATCAGTGCTAGGGCCTCCTCGATCTCGGCCGTTGCCCGCCCCAGCGCCGCCACGACGGGCTCCAGGCGCCCGCCAGCCTTGCCGGTGGCGCGCTCGAGGAGGCGCAGGGCGGTGCCCAACGCACTATCGGCTCCCGGCTTGCCGTCGCTGCCGGCGAGTTCGCCCAGCGCGCCGTTCATGGCCTCGAGCAGCTGTTCGCGGTGTTGCAACATATTGCGCTGATCAGCCAGTGTCTGCGCCTCACCCGCCTGCGGCTGCAGTCGGTCCAGTTCTTCCAGAGCGTGGCGCAGAAACGCCTCGTCGCGCCGGGTTTCCCTCAACTCCTCTTCGGCGACCGTTCGGGCGGCCAGGGCGGACCGCCAAGCCTGCCACAGATCGGCTACCTGTGCGGCCTGATCAGTGTTGCCGCCATAGGCGTCCAGCAGGTCACGGTGGGTCGCCGCATCCAGCAGTCCGCGCTGTTCGAACTGGCCCTGTATTTCGATCAGGTTGTCGCCGAGCTCGCGCAGCAGATTGGCGCTGACCGCCTGATCGTTGACGAAGCCGCGGCTGCGGCCGTCCGCCCCGAGTGTTCGGCGCAGGACCAGAAGCCCGTCTTCGGCGTCGAGGCCCTGGTCGGCGAGTGTTTGAAATGCCGGGTGCCCGTCCGGCAACTCGAAACCAGCGGTGACGACCGCTCGTTCGGCCCCCGACCGAAGCAGCCGCGAGTCCGCTCGGCTGCCCAGCGCCAAACCGAGGGCGTCCAGCAGGATCGACTTGCCGGCGCCAGTTTCACCGGTAAGAACGCATAGTCCATCGTGGAAAATCAGGTCCAGGCGGTCGATCAGAACGACGTCCCGGATCGCCAGGCTGACCAGCATGCCGGCCTCAGTTGTTGGGTTCCGAGACCTGCCCGACTCCGGAGTCCGCGTCCTGCTGCGGGGCCTTACCATCGTCGTTGAGCAGCGCGTAGCTGTCGGCATACCACTGGCTGCCCGGGTAGTTGTACCCGAGCACGGCGGCGGTGGCCCGAGCTTCCTCGTTGATGCCCAATGCCAGATAGCATTCGACCAAGCGGTGAAGCGCTTCGGCCACATGGCTGGTTGTCTGGTACTGGTCGACCACTGTCCGAAATCGGTTGATCGCAGCGAGATATTGGCCGGAATTCTGATAGAACCGCCCGATCGTCATGTTCTTGCCGGCCAGATGGTCGCGCGCCAGGTCGGCCTTGAGCGCGGCATCGCGGGCGTACTTGCTTTCGGGGAAGCGGCGCTTGAGCTCCTCCAGCGACTGCAAAGCCAATCTGGTCATCTCTTGGTCGCGGGCCACATCCGAAATCTGCTCGTAGTAGCTGAGCGCCTTCAGGTAGTAGGCGTAGCTGACATCGCGGTTGCCCGGGTGCAGTTGGATGAAGCGGTCCAGGGTATTGATCGCGTCGTCGTAGGCGTTGCTCTGATAGTAGGAGAAAGCGGCCATGAGCTGCGCTTTGGAGGCCCAGATAGAGTAGGGGTGCTGACGTTCAACCTCGTCGAACAGGCGCGCTGCTTCCTTGAAATCGTTAGCGATCAGGGCATTCATGGCCGAGTTGTAAAGCTCTTCGACCGGGCGCTCGATGTATTCGGGCTCGTCGTCGCCGCTGCAGGCGATCAACAGGAATGCGACGCCAAGCGCTGCCAGCAGACGCACGGCGCGGCCGCAGGTCGCGCGCCAGGCTTCCATAGGGATCGTCTCGATCAGCATTATGTCAGTATACCACACTATAGCGGCAGACAAATCCATCGGATTTGACCGATGCCGGACTACAAGTGCCAGTCCCCTCACGGCTCAAGCGAAGCCTGACGTAAGACGTCGCCCGGCCTAAATCTATGGCTTCGGAGGAGACTAGGCCGAAGCCACGGCGGCCTGGTCGGTTGGAACCGACATACGCCGCCGATTGATCCGGTCGACATCGTCCCGGCTGGCCAAATCGCGCCAACGCCAGGCGCTGGCGTCCGCGAAAAGGGCCTGCAGCAGGCGCAGGGTCAAGGCATGGCCGGCACGCACACCTTGGAAGCGGCCGAGCAGCGGGCCGCCGGCCAAATAGAGATCGCCGATTGCGTCCAGCACCTTGTGCCGTACGAACTCGTTGTCGTAGCGCAGGCCGCCTTCATTCACTATGCGGTCGTGATCGATCACTATGGCGTTTTCGAGTGACCCGCCGCGCGCCAATCCCATGGCCCGCAGCTTGTCGACCTCATGCAAGAAGCCGAAGGTCCGCGCTCTAGCGACCTCGCGTTTGTAGGACTCCTTGTTGACCAGCACGGACCATTCCTGCTTGGCCACCACCGGGCTGTCGAAATCGATCTCGAAATCGACCGAAAGGCCCTCGCTGGGCGTCAGGCTGGCCGAGCGATGCGGCTCGCGCACCTCCACCGGCTTGAGCACTTGCAAGGCTCGACGCGGCGAGGCTTGTTCGACCGAGCCCGCAGCCTCGATCAGCGCGACAAAGGGCGCCGCGCTGCCGTCCATGGCCGGCACCTCGTCGCCGTTGAGCTCGACAACGGCGTTGTCGATGCCACAGCCGAAGAAGGCCGACATGAGATGTTCGACCGTGCAGAACCTGACCCCGCCCTTGCTGACCAAGGTGGTGCAAAGCGGCGCTTCTATGGCATTTCGCCAGTTGGCTGAGACTTCCACAAATCCACCGGCAATATCGATGCGGCGAAAACGAACACCTCTATCCGGTTCGCCCGGATAGATCGTCATCGCTACCCTCGAACCTGAATGTAGTCCGACGCCAGAACAATAGATCGGATTTTCTAGCGTCCGCTGCCGCATGGATCTCATCATGCCCCCCGTCTTAGCCCCCGTTCATTCGGGCTCCTACACGGACGCCGGGTCTGGAGGATTGAGCGCCGCCGGCACAGTTGAAGTTCCGGACGAATCCCTCTGCCCGCTGGTCCGAGATTAGTCGGGCTACCTGCCGCTATCGATACGGGAAGCCCCAAATCAGACCCGCATAGAAAACTCCGCGAGCAACATGGCACAGCCCCTATCAAGCGTTCAAATCACTGTTTGTTACGAGATGTTACTCGATCCCGCGACGCTAATAGTTCCTGGCCAAGCGAGTCGCCCGGTCAGTTGGCTTGGCGCCGCAGAAAGGCCGGGATATCCAGCAACTCTTCCTCGGCCGCGCTGCTGGCAATCCTTTCCGCCGGATCGAGCCCGGAGAAGCGCGGCTGCTGGGTCACCTGCGGATCCTGGCGGACCGCGCCAGCGCGCGGCGTTCCTGGTGCATTCGGTTGCGCCTGCGCGGGCTCGGGCACGCGTTCGGTGCTGGGTTCCTCCGGCGTTTCGGCCTGATTGACACCCTGGAACGCGCGGGCCGCATCCGACATCTTGGCAAAGAGGCTGTGCGCCCTTCTGCGGCGGGGCACCGCGGTCGGCCGGCTCTGCTCGCTAATTCGTTCGTTGCCGCTGTTGGCCAGTTCCGCCTCGGCGAAGGGGTTGGGAGTGCGAGTCGGTTCGTTGTAAGACGGCCTTTTGGTGTCGGGCTCGACCGGCGGCGGGGCAATAAAACCTTCCTCGGCCCGTTCCGGCCCGGTTAGCCGATCGTTCGGGCTCATCTCGGTCGGCTCGTCGGTGATGGCGGCCTGCGGCCTTTCGCGATCCGCCTGATCCAGCGACTGCCTTGCCGGTGCCGCGCTGCGGATCAGACCGCCCGGCATCTCGATGGCGGTGTGGTCGACGAATTCGTCGTACTCGGCGGCGCGATCCTCGCTGGCACGCACTGGCGGTTCCAAGCCCAAGCTGCTGCCGGAGGCCGCGGGAGCCTGATAGCCCAAATTCGATTCGGCCGGCGCCCGCGTGTCGGCCCGGCTGGAGACCAGGCTGAGGGCGGCAGGCCGCGGCGCCGCCACATCGTCGGCGTCAATGCCCGTGGCCACCACGGAAACCCGCATCCGACCCTCCAGGCTCTCCACGAAAGTGGAGCCGAAGATGATGTTCGCCTCGGGATCGACTTCGTCGCGAATCCGATTGGCGGCTTCATCGACCTCGAAAAGGGTCATGTCGGCGCCGCCAGTGATGTTGATCAGTACACCCCGGGCGCCCTTCATGGAAACGTCGTCCAACAACGGGTTGGAAATTGCCGCCTCGGCGGCATCGATCGAGCGGTTTTCGCCTTCGGCCTCGCCCGTGCCCATCATGGCCGTGCCCATTTCGGTCATGACCGCCCGGATATCGGCGAAATCGAGATTAATCAGACCGGGCATGACCATCAGATCGGTCACCCCGCGCACGCCGGAATCGAGCACGTCATCGGCCATCTTGAAGGCATCGGCGAAAGTCGTTTTCTCGTTGGCGACACGGAACAGGTTCTGGTTCGGAATGATGATCAGGGTGTCGACGTACTGCTGCAACTCGGCGATCCCCGATTCGGCGAGCCGCATCCGGTGCACGCCCTCGAAATGGAACGGCTTGGTGACCACGCCGACTGTCAGAATGCCGGCCTCGCGCGCCGCCCGGGCAAGCACCGGTGCCGCGCCAGTCCCAGTGCCGCCACCCATGCCAGCGGTGACGAAGACCATGTTGGACCCCTCGAGCTGGCTGAGGATCTCATCCAGCGCCTCCTCAGCCGCGGCACGGCCGATATCCGGCCGGGAACCGGCGCCAAGGCCTTGGGTGATGTTGCGGCCGAGTTGAATGCTCCGCTCGCAGTAAGTTTGCGAAAGAGATTGGGCGTCCGTATTGGCGACCATAAATTCGACGCCTTCCAGGTTGGACTGGATCATATTGTTGACAGCGTTACCCCCGGCGCCGCCGACGCCGATCACGGTGATACGCGGCGAAAGCTGTTCCTTCGCTTTCGGCACATTGAGGTTCAAAGTCATAGCTTCCTCCAGTGGCCGGATGCTCGGCCCTCGCTACCGGCGCAGCCGGCTAGTTGTCCCGATGCGGTCGGGACGTCCGGTTGATGAAACTCAAAAATGCTCACGGACCCAATCTCCAACGCGGCCCATGAAACCGCTCGGCCGGTCCTCGTCGGGCGACCTTTCACGCGGCGTGGCCAGCTCGTTTGTCACGGCACAGGTCAGCAGACCGGCGCAGGTGGCGTAGGCGGGACCGCTGGTCGCCTCGGCCAAGCCTTCCGTGCCGTTGGGTCGGCCGATCCGCACCTGTTTGTCGAGCACCAGGGCAGCCAAATCACGCAGCCCCGGCAGCTGACTGGCGCCACCGGTCAGCACCACGCGGCGGCCTGCCACCTTGTCGAGGCCGCTCGCTTCCAGACGCGAGCGGACCAGTTCAAAGGTCTCTTCCAGGCGCGGCTGAATGATGCCCACAAGAATCGAACGGGGCAGCTGCTGGGTTTCGACCTCGAAGGCTTCCTCGCCGACCTGTGGAACGTCGATCATCTCGCGTTCGTCGGCCGCCGCGGCCATCGCATGGCCGTAAAGCGTCTTGAGTCGCTCGGCGTGGACCAGCGGTGCGGAAAGCCCGCGCGCGATGTCGTGGGTGACATGGATACCGCCGACCGCTACCAGGTCCGTATAGATGACGCTGCCCTCGAAGAACACGGCAATGCTCGTCGTGCCGCCGCCCATGTCGATGACGGTCACGCCCAGCTCCGTTTCGTCCTCGACCAGGGTGGCGAGGCCGGAGGCATAGGGCGAGACGACGAAGCCACTGACATCCAGATGGCAGCGCTGGATGCAAGTGGTCAGGTTGCGCACGGCGCTGGTGTTTGCGGTGATCAGATGCATCTTCACACCCAGGCGTTCGCCGAACAGGCCGCGCGGATCGCGGATCCCTCGGTTGCCATCGATGGTGTAGCCAACCGGAATGGAATGGATCAGCTGCCGGCTGGGATCGCGGTTGCTTTCGGTTCTGTTTGTCCCGTTTGCCAAACGCCCGTGGTGCAGCGCGCGCTGAAGGTCGCTATCGCCGACTTCATGGCCGTCGATTGCCACTTCGACACCGACGGAACTGGAGATCGGGTGGCCACCGGACAGGTTGACGACGACATCTTCGACGGTCTTGCCGGCCATCTGTTCCGCGGCGTGGACCGCGTTGAGGATCGCGGTCTCGCAAACCTCCATACCGACGACATTGCCGCCGCGCACGCCCCGGCTGGCCTGCTGGCCGATGCCCAGGATGCGCGGCTGACCGGAGGCCTCCAGCGTGGCGATGAAGCAGCAAATCTTGCTGCTGCCCACGTCGAGGGCCGCTATCAGTCCGCTCCGGGGTCTGCCGAGGGTGTTCTTCATGTGTCATGCCCGGCCTTGGACAGGCCGCCCTTGGTTTGGGCGCCAGGCGCGGTGCGAACCACCAGCCGGCCGGGCAGGCGCAGGTCGATTGCCACGACGTCGCGTTCCAGCAGGCCGTGCGCGCGCTCGAGCTCGGCGAACTGGCGCCAGGCGTCGGCCGCTTCGGTTTCCGGCAGGCGAACCTCGACGCCGCCCTCCAGACGAAGGTTCCAGCGCCGCGTGCCGACTCGCACGGCCGCCACCACGAGTGCTCCGAGGTCGGGTTCCTGCCTCAGCATGTCGAGCAGCGCCGCTGCCTCTGGCGCGGCCTCCTCGCCGACCACCAGGGGCAGGCCGGCAAAGCGCGTGGCCTTGGCGCCTGCAATGACCGCGCCGCTCCGGTCGATCACCGAAAGCTTGCCGTTCAACTGCCAGATCGCCATGGGTTCGCGCTCCGTCAGTCGGATGTAGAGCAGGCGGGGCAGGCGCCGCTCGACCGACGCCTGACGCACCCACGGCAGCGCTTCGAGCCGGTCCCGAGCGCTGTCGGGGTCGACCGCCAGGATCGGCGAACCACGCTCGACCGACAGCGCGCTTAGGATCGCCGACGCCTTGGTGCGGTTACGGCCTTCGACCAGGACGTCGTCGACGGCGAACCCGGCATCGGCGGTGATCTGGTACACCGCCGCTACGGTCCGGGATACCTGTTGAATTATCCAGCCGCTGTGCCACAGCCAGCCGATGCCCGTGAGCGACAGCGCGGCGACAACGCCGAGCCCGAGCAGCAGAAGCCGCCGCCGCTCGAACCACGGCCGGGCGCGCCGGCGCAGCGGTTTGGCGCCGCTGCATCGGGTCGCGCGGCGCGGGCGGGCGGTCGGATTTACTCGTCGCATGCGGCGTTCTCCACCATCCAGGCACAGATTTCGGGAAAGGAGATGCCCAGGTGCGCGGCTTGTTCCGGCACCAGGCTCATCGGCGTCATGCCGGGTTGGGTGTTCACTTCAAGCAGGAAAAGATCGCCCGGTTTGCGGCGCGTGTCGTCGTACCGGAAGTCGGCCCGGCTGATCCCGCGGCAACCCAGGACCTGATGTGCGCGCAAAGCCATGTCCATCGCCTGCTGGGCGATCCTCTTGGACACCTTGGCCGGCACGACATGGCGGGCCGCTTGCGCTTTGGTGTACTTAGCTTGGTAGTCGTAGAAACCCTCGCCTTGGGGTTTGATCTCGGTGACCGCCAGGGCGCGGTCGCCCATGACCGCGACGGTGAGTTCGCGGCCGGCGATGTAGCGCTCGACCAGCACGTGTTCGCCGAACTGCCAGTTGGCGCTCGACAAGGGTGGTTCGTTCTGGCCTGTCGTAACGATGCGCACGCCGACGCTGGAGCCCTCGTTCGGCGGCTTGACGACATAGGGCCGCGGCATCACGTCGCCGGCCAGCACCTCGTCGCGGTGGACGATGATGCCGTCAGGGCAGGGCAGGCCGGCGGCCGCGAAAAGCCGCTTGGCCATGGGTTTGTCCATGGCAACCGCCGATGCCAGCAGCCCGGAGTGGGTGTAGGGGATGTGCAGGAAGTTCAGCACGCCCTGTATGCAGCCGTCCTCGCCCCAGCGGCCATGCAGGGCGTTGAAGACGACGTCGGGAGGCGGCGTCAGGGCTTGAATGACCGGCGCCAGATCGCGGCCCACGTCGATCTCGGTCACTTCGTAGCCGGCCTCTTTCAGGCCCGCGGCGCACTCCCGGCCGCTGACCAGCGACACTTCGCGTTCCGAGGAGGGACCGCCCATCAGGACTGCGACGCGCTTGCTCATGGGGCCTCTCCGGTTTCGCCGGGACCCGCCGGCACACCGATCCGGCGGATCTCCCATTCGAGTTCGATGCCGCTGGTCGCTTGTACCCGCCGGCGCACTTCCTCACCCAACTGCTCCAGGTCGGCGGCCCTCGCCCCGCCGGTGTTGATCAGGAAATTGCAGTGCTTCTCCGATACCATGGCCTGGCCGTGCTTGAGGCCGCGACAGCCGGCTTGCTCGATCAGTTGCCAGGCCTTGTCGCCGGGTGGGTTCTTGAAGGTGGAGCCGCCAGTCCGGGTGCGGATCGGCTGGCTGTCGGCTCGGGCTTGCTGGATTTTCGCCATGCGGGCCGCGATCGCTTCCGGTTCATCCGGTTGGCCGGCCAAACGCGCGCCGAGGAAGATCCAGTCCTCGGGTACGGCACAGTGCCGATAGGAGAACCCGAGCTGTTCCAGAGTCAGGCGATGGACCTGGCCGTGCGGATCGGCTGCCTCGGCCCAGACCACGACGTCCTTTGTCTCCCTGCCGTAGGCACCGCCGTTCATGCGTAGCGCGCCGCCAATCGTGCCCGGCACACCGCTGAGGAACTCCAGGCCGCCGATGCCGGCCAGCTTAGCCTTCGTCGCCACGTTCAGGTCGAGCGCCGTAGCGCCACAGACCAGGTCGCTGCCGTCCACCTTGATTTCGGCAAAACCGCGGCCCAGACGAAGCACGACGCCCGGCACGCCGCCGTCGCGCACCAGAAGGTTGGAGCCAACGCCGATCACGGTGATCGGTACATCGGCCGGTTTCGCCGCGATAAAGGCCAGAAGATCCTCTCGATCAGCCGGGCGGAACATGACCTCGGCCGGGCCCCCGACACGGAACCAAGTGACCTTGGCAAGGTCGGCGTTTTCACTGAGCCGGCCGCGCACCTGAGGCAGGCGGTCGATCAATCGCTGTCTCGGCTGTCCGGTCATGGCCATCATCGCCCGCGCCCCGGCTTTTTGTCCGCCTTGGCGGCCTGCAGTTCGGCCAATTGCTCGGGCAGCGCGTTGGCCCAGGCCGTGATATTGCCGGCACCGAGGCACACCACCAGGTCGCCTGGTGCCGCCAGGTCGAATACGAGCCGGGCGAGGTCTTTCTCGTCGTCGAGTCCCTGGGCATGGCGGTGGCCACGGGCGCGCAGCCCCTCGACCAGGGCATCGCGATCGACACCCTCCAGCGGCTGCTCGCCGGCGGCGAAGACATTGGCCACGATGACGTGGTCGGCATCGTTGAAGCAGCTGCAGAAATCCTCGAACAGGCTGGCCAGACGCGAATAGCGGTGCGGTTGCATCACGGCGATCACCTTGCCCTTGGTGGCGAGCCGCGCCGCCTGCAGCACGGCGCCGATCTCGACCGGATGGTGGCCGTAGTCGTCGATCACTATGACGCCGCCGGCTTCGCCGGTTTTGGTGAAGCGGCGCTTGACGCCCTCGAATCCCGCCAGGCCCTTGCGAATAATCGATTCCTCGAGATCCAACGCGTCGGCGATGGCCACGGCGGCCAGTGCGTTCTGCACGTTGTGTCGGCCCAACATGGGCAGACTCAGACCTTCGATGTTGCGTTCGTCACCACTGCGCCGATCAGCGATCACCACATCGAACCAGGCACCGCCCTTCTCGGTGACGATGTTGGTGGCGCGCACGTCGGCCTGCGGGCTCAGACCATAGGTAATGATGCGGCGGTCCACGATGCGCCCGATCAGGGACTGCACGACCGGGTGGTCGATGCAGAGCACCGCGAAGCCGTAGAAGGGAATATTCTCGATGAAGGTCTCGAACGCGTTGTGCAGGGCCTCGACCGAGCCATAGAAATCCAGATGTTCCGGGTCGATGTTGGTCACCACCGCAATGGTCGCCGGCAGCTTGGTGAAGGTGCCGTCGCTCTCGTCGGCCTCGACCACCATCCACTCGCCCGCGCCGAGACGCGCATTTGTGCCATAGGCGTTGATGATGCCGCCGTTGATCACCGTTGGGTCGAGATCAGCGGCGTCGAGCATGGCCGCGACCATGGAGGTGGTGGTGGTCTTGCCATGGGTGCCGCCGACCGCGATCGACCATTTGAGGCGCATCAACTCGCCAAGCATCTCGGCCCGCCGGACGATCGGCGCAAATCGTTTCCGTGCCGCGACGACCTCGGGATTGTCCGCCTTGACCGCCGTGGAAACGACCACGACCTGAGCGTCCTCGACGTGCTCCGGCGTGTGACCGACCATCACCTCGATGCCCAGCTTGCGCAGGCGCTGGACGTTGGCGTTCTCGGCGATGTCGCTGCCCCGCACCTTATAGCCCAGGTTGTGCAGGATCTCCGCAATGCCCGACATGCCGATGCCGCCGACGCCGACGAAATGGATGTTGCCGAGGTTGACGGGTAGGCCGGTCATGCTGCGGCCTCCTTTTGCTCGGGCGTCATCGGCTGCTGACCACCGTTAGCTCCGGCCTTGCCGCAAACCAAGTCGGCCAGACGCCGCGCGGCATCAAGCCGCGCGAAGGTGGCGGCGCATTGGGCGGCGCGGGCGAGCAGGGCCGGCGTGGAGAACAGCGAGCCAATACGCTCGGCCAGAACCTCGGGCGTCAGCGCCGCCTCCGGCATGAGCCAGCCACCGCCGGCCTCGACCAAGGCCCGGGCGTTGGCCGTCTGGTGGTCGTCGGTCGCATGGGGATAGGGCACCAGGATTGCCGGGCGGGCCGCCGCGCCGAGTTCGGCCACCGTCGAGGCGCCGGACCGGCAGATCGCCAGATGCGCCGCGGACAGGCGTTCGGGCATGTCGTCGAAGAAGGCGGCCAGCTCGGCCTTGACACCGCAGGACCGATAGACCGCGGCGACCTCGTCCTGAACATCACCGCGCACCTGCTGGCTGACCTCGACGCGATGGCGCAGCGCCTCGGGCAGACGGGCAACGGCCGCCGGGACGATATCGTTGAAGGCTTTGGCGCCTTGGCTGCCGCCGGTCACCAACAAGCGCAGGGGCCCCCGCTGCTCGGGCGGCGTGAAGGGCTGCCGGCTCAACTCGGCGATATCCGGCCGTACCGGATTGCCGGTGACCGCAACCTTGTGGCGGTCGCCGCCGCGTAGGCCCAATACGGTTTCGAAGCAGGTGCCGATCGCCTGTGCGCGTGGCGCCAGAAGGCGATTTGCCCGGCCGAGCACCGCGTTCTGCTCGTGCAATACGATGCGCATGCCCAAGAGCGAGCCGGCGAGCACCGTCGGCACGGAGGGGTAGCCGCCGAAGCCGACCACCACGTCGGCGTCGAGCCGCTTCAGCAGCTTGCGCGCCTGAAAGAAGCCGAGCCCCAGGCTGAGCACGCCTTTTATGCGCTTCATCACACTGCCGCCGGCGACCCCGCCGGCCTGGATCCGACAGGTTTCGACTTGGGGCAGATCGGCGCCGAAACCGGCACCACGCCGGTCGGTGATCAAGGTCACCGTGCGTCCGCGCGCGATCAATTCGCGCGCCAGGGCTTCGGCGGGAAACATATGCCCGCCCGTACCGCCGGTGGCCAGTACCACTCTGCCGTTTCGTGCGGCGGTCATAGCATCTCTCCCCTACCGACGCGCCGGCGGGTCAAAGCCAGCACCATGCCCATGCCTAGGGCCAGGGCCAGCAGCGACGAGCCGCCGTAGCTGATGAACGGCAACGTCATGCCCTTGGTCGGCATGAGGTGCAGGGTCGAGGCCATGTTGATCAGCGCCTGGAGGCCGAACTGGGTGAGCAGCCCGCTGGCCGCCAGCAGGACGAACATGGAGTTGTCCTGGAACACCCGGCTGAAGCCGCGCAGCACGACGAAACCGAACAGCGCCAGTATGATCAGGCAAGCGACCAGACCGAGTTCCTCACCGGCCACGGCAAAAATGAAGTCCGAGTGGGAATCCGGCAGCTGCGCCTTGACCGTGCCTTCACCCGGTCCGCGCCCGAACAGGCCGCCGTTCATAAAGGCCTCGATCGAACGGTTGATCTGGTAGTGGTCACCGGCTTGGGGATCGAAGAAGGCATCCAGGCGCGCGCTGACGTGGGGCAGCGTGAGGTAAGCGCCGATCAGGCCCATGACGGCGCCACAAATCAGCAGCCCGACCCAGAACAACGGTAGCCCGGCCAGGAAGAACTGAACGCCCCAACTGGCCGTGATCATGAAGGATTGGCCGATATCCGGCTGCAGCAACAGTAGCGTCACCACGATCGCCCACAGCACGACGGCGATGCGGCTGCCGGGCATGCTTTCGTCGGTTTTTTCGGCCGCGAACATCCAGGCGGCGACGACCGCGAAGCAGGGCTTGAGGAACTCCGAGGGCTGCAGCGAAAAGCCGGCCAGGCTGATCCAGCGGGTCGCGCCTTTGATCTCGGTCCCGATCATCAGCGTCAGGAGACAAAGCAAGAGCGAGCCGGCAAAGCCGATCACCGCGACACGGCGGACCCATTTCGGGCTGAGCAGCGAAACGCCGATCAGGGTCAGCAGCGCGAATGGCAGAAATGCGATCTGGCGATGTGCCAGCCGGAACCCGGACAGGCCGATCCGCTCGGCGACGGCCGGTGAAGCGGAGAGGATCAACACTGCCCCGAAGCCCATCAGCAGGACCAGAGTCGCCAGGGTCCAGCGGTCCACTGTCCACCACCAGCGGCCCAAAACACTCGTATCGGTGCGGGGGAAGGCGGTCACTGCAGCAACCTCCCGGCCGGATCGGTGTCGTCACGATGTCCGGGCAGCGCCTCGACCAGAGTGCGGAAACGGTCGCCGCGTTGTTCGAAGTTGGCGAACTGATCGAACGAGGCCGCGGCCGGCGCCAGCAGCACGACGGCGCCTGGCCGGTCCTCGCTGGTGGCCGCCGCGTGCGCGGCCTTGACCGCGTGATCCAGGTCGCCGCAGCGGGTGATGGCGGCCTTGCCGTCCAGCGCTTCGGCGAAGGCGGCTTCCGCCTCGCCGATCAGGAAGGCGTGAACGACGCGCGCGAACCATGGTTCGAGACCGTCCAGGCCGGTCTCCTTCGCCCGACCGCCGGCGATCCAGTAGACCGCATCATAGCAGGCCAGGGCCTTGGCCGCGGCGTCGGCGTTGGTTGCCTTGGAGTCGTTGACGTAGGCGATTCCGTTGATCACGGCGACGGTTTCCTGGCGGTGCGGCAGGCCCGGGAAGGAGCGCATGCAAGCGGCGATCACCGGCGGATGAACGCCCAGGTGCTTGCAGGCGGCATAGGCCGCGGCGGCGTTCTGGCCGTTGTGGCTGCCCGGCAGGCTGGGCACCTCGCGGAGGTCGAGCACCGGGATCTCGTTACCGTCCGTGTCGTCGATCAGGACGCTGCCCCGGAGATATACGCCGCCAGGCACCCGCGTGCTGCCGGAGATGGCAAACACGATCTGCTCGTCGGCCGACCTGAGCTGCTCGTAGATGGTCCGGCAGGTTTCGTCGTCGATGCCGATCACCGCGGCCCGCGGCTTGGTCTGGCGGTGGAAGATCAGGCGCTTGGCCGCGACATAGCCCTCGAAGCCGCCATGGCGTTCCAGATGATCGGCGGTGATGTTCAACAGCACCGCGACATCGAAGGTGATCGAGACCGTGAGCTCGAGCTGATAGCTCGACATTTCCAGCACGAAGATGCCGCCGGGCTGGAGCGGCTCCAGATCGAGCGCCGGGGTGCCCAGGTTGCCACCAGCCTGAACCTCGCGGCCTGCGGTTTCCAGGATGTGGCCGATCAGAGCGGTTGTCGTCGACTTGCCGTTGGTGCCGGTCACCCCGACGTAGTTGGCGGCCGGTTGAGCGCGGGCCAAGAGCTCGATATCGCCGATCACCTCGCAGCCGTGCTGGCGCGCGGCGGCGGCCACCGGGTGGGGCTCGGGGTGCTTGTGCGGGATGCCCGGCGAAATCACCAGGCTGGTCAGTTCCCGCCAGTTGCAAGCGTTCAGGTCGACCAGGGGGATGCCGGCCGCCGCCGCGGCCGCGCGCTGATCCTCGTTGTCGTCCCAGGCCCAGACGTCGGCGCCGCTTTTTACCAGCGCGCGCGCCGCCGACAGGCCGGACTTGCCGAGCCCGAGAACCGCAACCGGTAGGTCTTTGAAGAAATAGGGTTCGATCACGCCTGGTATCTCATGGTGTTCGGTTTCGGGGCTTTGTGTTTCGGGCCGTCATCTCAGTTTCAGGGTCGACAAGCCGGCCAGCGCCAGGATGACCGCGATGATCCAGAAGCGGATCACAATGGTCGGTTCGGCCCATCCCATCTTTTCGAAGTGGTGGTGCAGCGGCGCCATGCGGAAGATGCGCCGGCCGGTGAGCTTGAAGGAAAACACCTGGACGATGACCGACACGGTCTCCAGCACGAACAGGCCGCCGATGATCGCGAGTACCAACTCGTGCTTGGTGATCACCGAGACGCCGCCGAGCGCGCCGCCGCACGACAACGAACCGGTATCGCCCATGAAAACCATCGCCGGCGGTGCGTTGAACCACAGGAACCCCAGACTGGCGCCGACCAGTGCGGAACAGAAGACGGCCAATTCGCCGGTGCCGGCGATGTAGTGGATCTGCAGATAGGCGGAAAAGTCCGTGCGCCCGACCAGCCAAGCGATCAACGCGAAGCAGCCGGCGGCGATCATGACCGGGACGATGGCCAGGCCGTCCAGTCCGTCGGTCAGGTTGACCGCGTTGGACGCGCCGACCATGACGAAGACGGCGAAGACGATGAAGAACCAGCCGAGGTTGATCAGCACGTCCTTCAGTAGGGGAATCGCCAGATGGGTCTCGAGGCCGCTCGGGGTGATCGACATGATCCAGAACGCTGCGATCGTGCCGGTCGCGATTTGGGCCAGAAATTTCAGGCGGCTCGGCAGCCCCTTCGAACTGCGCCGGGTCAGTTTCAGGTAGTCGTCGCCGAAACCGATCAGGCCGAACGCGCTGGTGACGAACAGAATCGCCCAGACGAAGCCGTTGGTCAGGTCCGCCCACAGCAGGGTCGAGATACTGACCGCCAGAAGGATCAGCACGCCACCCATGGTCGGCGTCCCCTTCTTGGTCAGCAGATGACTTTCCGGGCCGTCGTCGCGGATCGGCTGCCCCTCGCGTTGCTTCGATTTGAGCCAGTTGATAACCGCTGGCCCGAGCAGGAAACTGATCATCAGGGAGGTGATAACCGCACCGCCGCTGCGGAAGGTGAGGTAGCGAAAGACATTGAAAATGATGTGATCGTCGGCGAGTGGCACCAACAGGTGAAACAGCATTAAGCGATCTCCCTCACTCGCCGTTGACGGCGCGCGATGGTGCCGTGCCAATTTGTTGAAGAGCTTCAATGACGACTTTCATGCGGCTGCCCTGCGAGCCCTTGACCAGGACCGTATCGCCGGCCTGGACCGCCGCCGCCACCAACGGCGCGAGGCTCTCGGCATCGGCGGCGTGGCCGCCACGCCGGCTTTGGGGCAGGGCGTTGTGCAGGGAGGCCATGTTCGGCCCGCAGGTGTAGACCAGGTCGAGGCCGGCCGACTCGATCGGCTCTGCGAGCTTGGCGTGGTGCGTCGCGGCATCCTGGCCCAACTCCAGCATGTCGCCCAATACGGCGATGCGCCGACCTTGCTTGCCGAGCGTCGACTGCTGCAGCACCGCGAAGGCGGCGCGCATCGAGGCGGGATTTGCGTTGTAGCTGTCGTCGATCAGCTCGAAACTGCCGTCGGGCAGGGATAGGACTTGGCGCGCGCCGCGGCCCTTGAGCGGCTTCAGCGTGGCCATTTCGGCGGTCGCCGCCCTGAGGTCGGCGCCGGCCGCGAAGATCGTTGCCAGCACGGCGAGCGAGTTCATCACCCAGTGGGTGCCGGGCAGGCCCAGGGAGTAGTCGAGCAGCGTACCGCCAACCAGGGCGCGCACCGTGCTGTGGCTGCCGTGCAGGGAACAATTGATCAGCCGTGCATCGGCATCCCGGTGCCGGCCAAAGCTGACGATTCGGGTGACCCCGGCCGCCTCCGCCCGTTCCGCCATGATGGCGAAGAAGGGGTGTTCCCGGTTCAGCACCGCGGCGCCGCCCAGCTCGACCCCCTCGAAGATTTCGGCCTTGGCCGCCGCGATGTCGGTGATCGAGTCGAAGAACTCGCTGTGAGCCGCCTCGACGGCGGTAATGAGCGCCACATGGGGGCGCACGATCTTGGTCAGCTGGCGGATCTCGCCGGGATGGTTCATGCCCAGTTCGAAGACACCATAGAGTGCGTGCTGTGGCATGCGGGCGAGCGATAGGGGCACGCCCCAGTGATTGTTCAAACTGCCGGCGCTGGCGAAGGTCGGGGCCTGGGGCGCAAGGCAATGTCTCAGGGCTTCCTTGGTGCCGGTCTTGCCGACGCTGCCGGTCACGCCGATGAAGCGTGCCGGGCTGCGCGCACGGGCGTCCATGCCGAGCGCCCGCAGCGCTTCCAGGGTGTCCGAAACGACAAGCAGCGGAGCAGTCTCGGGCAAGCCCTCCGGCTGGCGGTGCGCCATGACGGCGGCGGCGCCGACGTCGAGCGCCGCGGTGATGAAATCGTGGCCGTCGAAGCTCGGACCTTCGAGCGCGATGAAAAGGTCGCCGGGTTCGAGCGTGCGGCTGTCGATCGACACGCCGGTGGCCGACCATTCGGTGCTGTTCCGCCCGCCGGTTGCCTGAGCCGCCTGATTCGAAGTCCAGAGTATCGGGCGGCTCATGATCGCGCTTCCGCCAAGCGGGCGACGGCGGCACGTACCGCCTCGCGGTCGTCGAACGGCAGCACCCGGTCGCCGACGATCTGTCCGGGCTCGTGGCCCTTGCCGGCGACGATCAGCAGGTCGCCGTCATCCAGCATGCCAACCGCCGCCTCTATGGCTTGGCCCCGGTCGCCGATCTCCGTGGCTTCGGGCACCGCCGCCATGATCTCGCGGCGGATTGCCGCTGGGTCTTCGCTGCGCGGGTTGTCGTCGGTCACGATCACCTTGTCGGACCGGCGCCGGGCGACCTTGCCCATGATCGAGCGCTTGCCACGGTCGCGGTCGCCGCCGCAGCCGAAGACGACGAACAGGCGGCCCTCGGCATGGGGCCGCAAGGCTTCGAGCACCGTGTCGAGTGCGTCGGGCGTGTGCGCATAGTCGACGAAAATCTGGCCGCCCGCGGGCGTGGCGGCAACCCGCTCCAGCCGCCCGGGCACACCAGAGAGGGCTTCCAGTGCGCCGACCGCGGCTTCCGCCGACTCGCCCGTGGCGATCACTAGGCCGAGTGCGGCCAGGGCGTTGGCGGCTTGAAACCGCCCGGCGAGCGGCAGCACGATGTCGTGTCGGCGGCCGAGGGCTACGAGGGTGAGGCGCTGGCCCTCGGCCGCCGCGGTGAGCCCGGTCAGGCGTACTTCGCCACCCGCGGCTCCATAGCTCATGATGTTTAGGCCCCGCCCGGCGCAAAGCGACTTCAGGGTCGCGAATTCCGGGGCATCGGCGTTGAGCACGGCGGTGCCGTCGGCCGCCAGGAGTTCGCTGAAGAGGCGCAGCTTTGCCGCCAGATAGGCTTGTTCGCTGCCGTGATAGTCCAGATGGTCGCGCGACAGATTGGTGAAGGCTGCCGCGCTGATCCTGACGCCGTCGAGCCGGAACTGATCGAGGCCGTGGCTCGAGGCTTCCAAGGCAAGGTGGTCGACGCCGTCGCGGGCGATCGCTTCCAGGCAACGGTGCAGCTCGACCGGGTCCGGCGTCGTGAGAGCGACCGGCGCCTCGGCGTGCGGCGGCAACAGGCCCAAGGTGCCAAGACTGGCGGCCCTGTGTCCCAGGTGCCGCCAGATCTGGCGCGTGAACTCGGCGACCGACGTCTTGCCGTTGGTGCCGGTCACCGCGGCGATCACCTTGGGCTGCTCGTGAAAGAAGCGCGCCGCCATCAGAGCCAGCCGGCGCCGCGGGTTTTCGTCGGTGATCAGCGCGACCGGCCGATGCGCCGCCTCGAGAACCGTGCCGGGCTCGGCCAAAACCGCCACGGCGCCACGCCCCAGCGCATCGCCAATGAAATCCCGGCCGTCGAGTTTCTTGCCCGGCAGTGCGGCGAACAAATAGCCCGGGCCGACCTTGCGGCTATCCGCCGAAAGGCCTCGAATCTCCAGGCTTTGCAGGGCCGCAGCCGGCTCCATTGCGATCGTCGTTCCCTCTGACAGTTCAGTTAGCCGCAAGAACGGCTCCCTCGAGGTTCACGGGAATGAGGTGACGTTCGACGCTTTCCGTTTCGTCGGTCTGTCTCGGTTGGATGCCGAGCAGGGGCGCCATGCGCTCGACCACGCGACGCACCACCGGCGCCGCCACCCACCCGCCCGTGGCGTAGCCATGCGTGCTTTTCTTGCCCTTTGGTTCATCGATCATGGCGAATACCACGTAGCGTGGACGATCCATCGGAAACGCACCGGCGAATGAGGCGATACGCGCGCCCTTGGCATAGCGTCGGCCGTTCAACTTGTCGGCGGTCCCGGTCTTGCCGCCGACCAGATAACCTGGCGCATCGGCTAGGCGGCCGGTGCCGTCCTGCACGCTCAGGCGCATTAGCCAGCGCATCTCGCGCGAGGCACGCTGGCTCAGAACCCGGCGTCCGATCAGGCGCCTGCGCCCGTCGTGCTTCAACAGCGTAGTGCGCCGCAGCTCACCACCATTGACCACCGCGGCCACGGCGCCCGCTACCTGGAGTGGGCTGACCGCCAAGCCATGCCCGTAAGATATGGTCATGGTGTTGATTTCGCGCCAGGGTGAGGGAACCATCGGCTCGCCGACCTCCGGTAGCTCGATCCGTGCGGCGCGGGTTAACCCCAAATTTCCGAGAAAGGCCTGCTGCGCCCGCGTGCCCGACTCCATGGCCATGTGTACCGTGCCGATGTTGCTGGAATAGATGAAGATTTCGGGGATCGACAACCAGCGGTTTTTCGGCTTGAAATCGGTGATGGTGTAGCGCGCCACCTTGATCGGCTGGCTGACGTCGTAGCCGTCCCGCAGGCCGACAACGCCGTGGTCCAGCGCCTGGGCAGTGGTGAAGATCTTGAACACAGAGCCCATTTCATAGACGCCCAGGCTTGCCCGGTTGAAGCGCGCGGCGTCCGATTGGTCGGCCGGGCGGCTCGGGTCGAAACTGGGCAGGGAGGCCATGGCGACAACCTCGCCGGTCTCCGCGTCC
>JBFJPL010000006.1:0-73413 GCA_041617155.1 Kiloniellales bacterium | reverse complement strand
TCCACCCGCCTGGCCTGCCGGTCGAGGTTCCGCATGCGTTCGATCCACGCATCGCGGCGCGCCGGTTCCATTGGCTCCGACCGGAAACTGGCCAGAAAACGGTTTACCCTAAGGTAGGGAAAGCCCCGGACTCGGGCGGCTTCGGCATCGCGAACCCCCGCGGCATCAACGAGGGAGTCGATCTCGGCAAGGGCCGCCCGGCAATCCGCCACGCGCTCGCCACCAGGCTCTACCAACCCGGCGCATCCTGCAAGCAACAGGCACAGGCTGGTCAGAAGGAAAGCGATTTGCCTCATGGTTGGCTCGACAATCCGCTCGAAGTTGCGCTCCGAACAAACCAGGGTGACGAATAGCTTGTCGGCTGACTATGGCGGATTTGGGAAGGCTCGAACTCCAAACAAGACGTAAAGGCGCGATCATTCCCCGCGGCCGCTGTCATAGGGTCACGGCTGACGCCGACAGGGCGAAACGCCAGTGAACCGGTTCGAGACCAGCCACCGGGCACTCGAAGCTATAGATCCGATCGTCGAGCAGATTGCCCAGGTACGCGGTTCGCCTCTCCGGCCCACCGAATGCGATGCTCGAGATATTCTTAAGGTGCCGTGAATTGACCTTATCCAGATGCGGCCGATCCATGCGGCCCTCCTGAAATGCCGTTTCGACTTCGGCGAGCCAGGTCGGATCGGCATCTTCGATCACCATGTGCTGGCGGCCGTTCGGACCGATCCGAATCAGCCTGTTGGAGACAATGCTGACGACCCAAAGGCCGCCTTCCTCGTCAAAAGCCAAGCCGTCGGGAAAGGTGCCCGGGCCGTATTCAGCGACGATCTGAGAGTCCGTGAGCGCGCCTTCATCGGTGACGCGAAATCGCCTGGTCCGGCGCGCAAAGGTCTCGTTGACGTAAAGGAAATTCTGGCTTGAATCGAGGGCCACCTCGTTGGTGTAGCCCAAGCCATCGGCAACGATGCGAGCACCGCGGTGGTCGACCAACACGATGCTGCCGTCGGCCACATCCGGGCGGTAGGCCAGTGATCGCGGTTCATGCCAAGTGCTGAGCGTGATCCAAACCCGGCCTCGACTGTCGAGCGCGACGAAGTTGCAGGGCGGCAGAGGCTGTCCCTCGACTTCGAGCAGAAACGGTTCTTGGCGACCGTCCCGGGTTACCCGCCATACGCCACCCGGCGACAACAGGTTGGCACAAAGAAAATCACCGGCAGGCGTAAGTGCGAAGCCGTTGGTTTTGACCGCGGGCGCACCGCCTCCCAGAAAGTCCCGTCGCGACCCGTCCGGGCCGAGACGCGAGACACCGCCATCGAAATTGGCGACGTAGACCGCGCCGTCGGCTGTCGCCAAGACGCATTCCGGCCGCACAAGGCTTTTCCCAAGTTCGCCGAGCTGGTCTGGCGAAAGGGTAAAGTCGTCCAACGTCATGGCGGGAATCGAACCCGGGTCTGAGAAAATGTGGTGCGGCTGGAGGGACTCGAACCCCCACGACCTTGCGATCACTAGCACCTGAAGCTAGCGCGTCTACCAATTCCGCCACAGCCGCGGCGACATACGCTCTCAAGGAGCGCCGGAGGGGAACCACCCGTCCCTCACTGAACCGTCTGGGCCGCACCGCAGGCACCCACTGGCGCACGGACCGCCGCCCACGCCGTGCGGGAAACTTGGTGCGGCTGAGAGGACTTGAACCTCCACGGGGTTTCCCCCACAGCGCCCTCAACGCTGCGCGTCTACCAATTCCGCCACAGCCGCCCGGCCGGTCATTGGACCGCAGGTCCCCAACCACAGCGCTGGGTTTATAGCGCCTGAAGGCAAAAGGGCAACGGAAATCTTGGTCCGCACAGCGCGGACAACGGAAATCTTGGACTGGGATGATGATGGCGCTATACCAACGAAACCGGTCATCAAGCATGCATCACCCCCGGCTGATCGCAGGCACCGGCGCCAATACTTAGCAATACGACCGGATGCTATGAAAACACTTCTGTTGATACTCCTCCTCGGGGGGCTGCTAGTCACGGTTATGCTGGTCGCGGCCTATGTCTGGGATAAGATGGGCGATGTCCAGCTGAGCTTCCATGGCACTTTGGCACTGGTCCTCGGGGTCTTGGCGAGTCTTGGCCTCGGCATCGGGTTGATGTGGCTGGTATTCTACAGCAACCGGCACGGTTACGACGACGACGCCGGCCACTAGGAGCCTGGCAAAGAATCGATCTGGCTGAGGGAGGTGAAATGGCCGCAAGCAGACCGCAAGGCAGCGATCTGGCCATGAAGGGAGGCGGATACTATTCGCTTTCCACCAAGGGCGCCAAGGACGTGATCGATGCGGTGACACCTCTGGTCCTAGAGGCCATAGAGGCGATGGGTCCGGCGCGCGGCAATGCGCCCTTTACCTTTGCAGACATGGGATGCGCGGACGGCGGCACCTCTCTGGACATGGTCCGTGCGGTGATCGCCACGATCCGGGCATCGGGACCGGAAAGGCCGGTTTCAGTGGTCTATACCGACCAGCCGCGCAACGATTACAATGCGCTGTTTCGACTCGTCCAGGGGTCGGAGGGCGCCGAACGGTCCTTGTCGGAACTGGACGGCGTCCATGTCTTCGCCTCGGCTACCTCCTTCTACCGGCAGATCTTGCCGCCGGAAACCCTCGACCTCGGTTTCTCGGCGACCGCGATGCACTGGCTCAGCCGCAAGCCCTGCGACATATCGACCCACGTGCAGGCCGTCGGCGCCGAAGCCGCCGCGCGAGCCGCCTTCGCCGAACAAGGACGGCGGGATTGGCAGACGATCCTGCTCAGGCGCGCGGCCGAACTTAGACCGGGCGGCCGTCTCGTGTTCGCCAATTTCTGCGAGGACGAGGCGGGCCGCTACCTCGGGCACACCGGCGGCATCAATATGTTCGATACTTTCAACGATATCTGGCGCGCCCTTTTGGACGACGGCGTGATCAGTCGCGACGAATATACGGCCATGACCCTGCCGCAGTACTACAAGACAGTGGCGGAGTTCGCCGCGCCGCTCGAAGATCCGGGGAGCCCCGTCCATCAGGCCGGCTTACGTCTGGAGCACATCGAAACCCGGGTGACCCCCTGCCCCTTCGCCGCCGAGTTCAGCCGGCACGGCGATGCGGCGGCCTTCGCCAGTTCCTACATTCCAACCTTGCGGTCCTGGACCGAAAGTACATTCCACAGCGCGCTTTCGTCCGATCGCCCGGCAGAACAGCGTGGCGAAATAATCAATCTCTTCTATGACACCTATGAGGCGCGGGTCCGGTACAAGCCCGAGGGCCACGCGATGGATTACGTCCATGCCTTCATGACCATCTCGAAGCTCTGATCAGGCCCCACGGTCGACATCAGGCAATACGAAAGGGCCGGGAGTGAGCAACCCGGCCCTTTCTTTCCTCAACCCCTAGCTAACGCTCCTGCCAGGAGATTTTCTAGTCCTAGCTACCTGCCACCGCTCTTGCCAATCTCTCCATGCTCAAATCGTCTGTCCACCTGTGTGCCCTGCCATGGCTGCCGCAACCGTCTCACCAGCGACACTCGGCATCGCTCGGCTGCGATGATTAATGAAAAGGTAAAGCATACCTGCCCGAACGTCAAGAAAATAGAATATTAGAGTTTATAAAAATTTCTTATTTATTTATATAATATAATGTTTTTTGGTGAAACCAGAGATGTATCAGCGTCCCATCTACAGTTTTACTGTAGAATCCTGCCAATCAGAAGACTGGTCTCAATCGCAAGCCTGCACCTCGAACCACGGTCGCACCGGCAAAGATACGTGCGAAAAAAGTCGGTCACGGCCATGCCGCGTTCACCATCTGCAAAGCATTGGCCGATATGTTCGCGACCGTGCGATGAGGCTTCAATATAGTGGGGCCGCACGATTTGGGGCAGTCGTACCAGGCAGGCGCGGCTGTCCCTTCGCTATTTCCGTGCCCGAACGGAACAAGCCGGCATAAATCGAGATATGCGTTCCTAGGAGCCTGTCCGAGTATTGGTCATGAGCGGAGGTGCGTTGCCAGTCCCGGCGCCATGTTCCCTTCTCGTGATCGAACGGCCGTTGCCTTGGGGAGCGGATTTGCGAAGGGAGAACCTCGATGTCCGCCTTCAATTTTGTTGGTGCGGCCCATTTCCTGGCTCTTGCGATGCTGGCGCTAGGCGTGGCCTTGGTTTAAATCGAAAGCCGGCCGGAAAGTCGGTGATCTGGGTCCGAGTAGTCCAGACTGCCGGTGTCCAGCTGGCGAAAGCTTCACCTCGCCGTCTTGACATTCGGCGTTGCCGTGTCTGGGCGTTTCGAACATGAAACACCCAGGCCTTCCGATCCTATGGCTCATTGCGACCTGTACGTCGCCGATGCTGAATCTGTCGCATCAGAGTAGTCGAGATTCCTAAGGTCTTGATAGGTGCCCGGTTGCCAATCCGACGCCTCGAGCAAAACCTCCACGTCGCTTCCCGCAACCGTAAACGGTAGTATCACCCGCTCCAGCGTCACCTCGTTTTGGTGATGCTGATAGTTGATCCGCTGACAGAGCGGTTCCTGCCCTTTAACAACCTCGCGATAAGCAGCAGTCGCCATTTTCCTGTACGCGACAGGCTCGATTTGGTCGACCGTCTTACCCTGATCGCCATGGCGACCGGCCTCCTCGATCTTGGTACCGATCAGCCGATAGCGAAAATTGATCGGCTCGCGCAGAACATCGACGATGGTGACATGGCCGAGCAGGAATCCCAGTCGCTCTGGCGAAACCTCCACGCGCAAGGGCAGTTCGCGCGCACCCTTTAGTTCCAACCAAATCAGATGGAACCGGCGCAGCCTTTCGCTCTCCAGCTCGTCGCAAGAGAGCCTATCAACCCCGATATGTGCCAGTGCTTTCATAGATGCCTCTCGCGACCGCACCAACGATCGAATCCCGCGCTTCTCCCTGCCGCAAAGGATCGGTTTACAAGTTAAGGTAGCAAAGTAATGTTTTTGAAACAATACGCACTTATAGTTTGCTGTCCGCTTTAGCCAGAGCTACCGCAGAATCTTTAAAGCTTCAGTTGTTACCAGGGCCTTCGATCTTTTCTCCATTATTTACGCCCTGCCTGGGCGCTCGACCGTCTACTTGATTGATATTGAATTTTATTCACATGATATTTACATGTACTGAATATTTATAATTAAATATTTATGGACAATTGCTGTACACGTGTGTTTTTTATGAAAGTAATATTCTCTTATTTTGCCATTCCGAATCTATTTTTCCCGCACAAATTTTTATTCGGTTAACCAAGAGGCGCTAAGAGACTCCTGGATCTGAGCCTGGAGAATAACCATGAGACGCGTAACTCTCGGCATCGTACTTCTTTGCTGCTTCGGCCTTCAGGGCCCGGTATCAGCCGGCTTTCGCGACGGTCTTCAGGCTTACTATCGACTGGATTACCGGACCGCGTTGAACGAGTGGCAGGAACTCGCCGATCAGGACGATCCGAGCGCCCAGTATCAATTGGGGGTCATGTACTACCGCGGCGAAGGGGTCCCGCAGGACTTTGACGAGGCGGCCAAGTGGTTTCGCGCGGCGGCCAACAACGGCGACGCCGACGCCCAATTCAATCTGGGTCTGATGTACGCCCATGGCCAGGGCATGGAGCAGGACTTCGTGCAGGCCCATTTGTGGTTCAGTCTTGCAGCTTGGCGCTACGCCAACAGCAAAGGCCACCACTGGGCGATCGAAGACACCTATCTGGCGGCGCGCAATCGCAACTGGGCGCTCGCCAAACTGAGCCCGGAGCAGATCGCCGAGGCCCGGCGTCTGGTCCAGGATTGGAAGGCCAAATACTAGCCTGCGCTTGAGACTGGCACAGGTCCCCCGCTGCGGATAGAGTAGGCCGGTTGGGTCGCGGCGCCCCGTTGTGCGCGACCACCAAGCAATAAGTCGATCCATCCAGGGGGAGGTACACAGTCATGAAGCTTCTGTCGCGCAGGGGTTTAGGGGTCTTTGCCGCCTTATTCGCCGTGTCGGTTGCTGGCTTCGGCGCCGCCGCCGAAGCCCGGGAAAAAATCAAGGTCGCGGCGATCTACACCGTGCCGGTCGAACAGCAGTGGGTCAGCCGCATCCATCTGGCGCTGAACAAGGCGGTCGAACGGGGCGAGATCGACTACGTCTTCTCGGAGAACGTGGCCAACACCGACTACGAGCGGGTCATGCGCGAGTACGCCGAGGCTGGTCACGACCTGGTGGTCGGCGAGGTTTTCGCTGTCGAACGCGCGGCGCGCAACGTGGCCAAAGACTACCCGAAGACGGCCTTCCTCATGGGTTCCAGCTTCGGTCCTTCGGGCCAGAACTTTTCGGTCTTCGACAATTGGATCCACGAGCCGTCCTACCTGACCGGCTTGGTTGCCGGCAGACTGAGCAAGAACGGGCTGATCGGCATGGTCGGCGGCTATCCCATTCCGGAGGTCAATCGCCTGATGCACGCCTTCATGGACGGCGCCCGCGAGGCCAATCCGGACATCAAATTCCTGGTCTCCTTCATCGGCAGTTGGTACGACCCGCCAAAGGCCAAGGAAGCCGCTTTCGCCATGATGGATGCCGGGGCCGACATCATGTACGCGGAGCGCTACGGCGTCTCGGATGCCGCCAAGGAACGCAAGGTCCTGGCCATCGGCAACGTCATCGATACCCAGAAGGAATACCCCGGCACTGTGGTGGCAAGTGCCCTGTGGCATATGGAACCGACCATCGACCGCGCGATCGCTGCGGTCAAGGACGGCAGCTTCGAGGCGGCGGACTACGGCGCTTACAGCTACATGAGCCACGGTGGGGCTTCCTTGGCGCCCATGGACCCGAAACTGGTCGACGGCAAGACGCTGGCCCTGGTGAAGTCACGCGAGAAGGAGATCCTCGACGGCCTGTTCCGGGTCAACGTCAACGACTCGGAGCCCAAATCGACCAAATAGCCGACGCGATGTGAGGCGGCAATGACCGCTTCGGCCGAGCCCGGACCGGAGGGCGTCGTCCTCCGGCTCCGGGGCATCACCAAGCGTTTTGGCGATTTGGTCGCCAACAACGCCATCGACCTCGACCTGACGGCTGGCGAGATCCTGGCGTTGTTGGGCGAGAACGGCGCGGGCAAGACCACCTTGATGAACATCCTCTTCGGCCACTACCTGGCCGACGAAGGTGAAATTCTCGTTGCTGGTCCAAATAGCGGATTGCAGCCGCTCAAGGCGGGTTCTCCGAGCGCGGCGCTTGCGGCCGGCATTGGCATGGTGCACCAGCATTTCACCTTGGCAGAGAACCTCTCTGTGCTGGACAACATCTTGCTTGGCACCGAGCCACTGTGGCGGCCCCTGCAGAAACGGCGCGAGGCACGCGACAAGCTGGCCAGTCTCATGGGCCAAGCCGGACTGCAGGTCGGCCTCGAGGTAGTGGTGAGTAGTCTTTCGGTCGGCGAACGCCAACGGGTCGAGATCTTGAAGGCGTTGTACCGCGACGCCCGTATCCTGATCCTGGACGAGCCGACCGCCGTGCTCACACCGCAGGAAGTCGAACGCCTGTTTGAAACGCTGCGACGGCTGGCCAGTCACGGCCTGTCGGTGGTCTTCATCTCCCACAAGCTGGGCGAGGTGCTGGATATCAGCGACCGAGTCACGGTGCTGCGCGCCGGGCGTATCGTGGCCGACCTGCCAAGTACAGGTACCGACCGCGCCCATCTGGCCGAAACCATGGTCGGCCGGCCGATCCCGTCGACGATCCGTTCGCCCATGGAGCCCGGTGAGGTGCTGTTGGCATTGGACCGGGTCCGAGTACCCGGGACCGACCGCCGGACCGGGCTGGCCGAGACAATCCTGCGGCTGCAGCGGCACGAAATTATCGGTGTGGCCGGTGTCTCCGGCAACGGCCAGGCCGCATTGGCCGGCCTGATTTGCGGTCTGGTGCGCCATGACGCCGGTGAGATGCGTCTGTTCGGACGGCGTGCGGTCATTGGGTCGCCCTTGGTTATGGTCACCGCCGGTGTCGGCCGGATTCCCGAAGACCGGCTGGACGATGGCGTGGTCGGCGACATGGAGGTCTGGGAAAACCTGCTGCTGGAGGACTACCGGCAGAGTCGCTTCCAATACGCCGGCTTCATTCGCCAGGCTGAGGCACAAGCCCATGCCCGCGACGTGATCGAGGGTTTCGACATCAGGTGCCCGGGCCCGCGCGCGATAACCCGGCTGCTGTCCGGCGGCAACATTCAGAAGCTGATCCTGGGTCGGGTGCTGGACCGGCGGCCGGACTTGATCCTCGCCAACCAGCCGGCGCGTGGTCTCGACGTCGGCGCGGTGACCTACGTGCACCAACGCCTGCTCGAGGCGCGCGAGCGTGGAGCCGGCATCATCCTGATCTCCGAGGATCTCGACGAACTGCTGACACTGTCCGACCGGGTCGCCGTCATGTACCGCGGGCACCTCTCGCCGACCATGCCGACCGAATCGGTAACCATTCGCCAACTGGGCCTGATGATGGCCGGCCAAAAAGCCGAGGAGGCGGAGATCGATGCGGCTTGAAGTGCGCGGCGAGGTGCCTCTGGCACTCACGGTCCTGGCACCGGCCGGGGCCATCGTGCTTGCCCTCATGCTGACCGCAATCCCACTCCTCTGGGCCGAGGTCCCCGTACTGCGGGCCTATGGCCTGATCTTCGAGGGCGCGCTCGGCTCCCGCTTCGCGCTGACGGAAACCCTGGCGCGCGCGACGCCGCTAATTTTTACCGGGTTGGCGGCGGCTGTCGCGTTTCGGGCAAAGCTCTGGAACATCGGAGCCGAGGGTCAGCTCTATGTTGGGGCCTTGAGTGCCGTTGCAATCGGTTCCGGCATCTTCGCGGCGTCGCCTTTCGTGATGATTCCGCTGGTCCTGGTCGCCGGCGCCCTGGCCGGCGCGCTGCTGATGTTGATTCCCACCCTGCTCAAGCTGCGCCTTGGCGTCGACGAGGTGGTGACCACCCTTCTGCTCAACTTCATCGTGCTGCTGTTCGTGTCGATGATGATCGAAGGTCCGATGAAGGACCCCATGGGCATGGGCTGGCCGCAGACCGAGCCGATCATCGAGCAAGCCGCTCTGCCCAAGCTGATCGCCAAGACTCGGGTCCACGCCGGCCTGCTGCTCGCGCTACTGGCCGGTGCGGCGGTCTGGGTCTTGGTCCAGCGCACCACCTGGGGCCTGGAAATGCGCGCGGTTGGCGCCAATCCGGCGGCGGCGCGTTTCGCCGGCATGCCGGTCGGTCGCGTAGTGCTGCGGGTCGGTCTGCTCTCCGGAGCGCTGGCCGGTCTAGCCGGAGTCGGCGAGGTCGCGGGGTTGAAGGGCTACCTCACCCTCGATCTGTCGCCCGGCTTTGGCTACAGCGGCATCGTGGTCGCCATGCTGGCCCAGCTCAACGCGCTGGCGGTGATCGCCGCGGCGCTTTTTGTTGCCGTGGTCTTCGTCGGCGCCGATTTCATGAGCCGGTCGATCGGCGTCTCGAGCTACCTCGCCAACCTGATCGTCGCGACCTCACTGCTGACCATGCTGCTGGCTTCCCTGGCCACCCGCTATCGGATTCGCATGAAATGAGGCGCGATGGGTGAGCTGCTCGACATCCTGCTGACCGCCAGCTTCTGGGCCGCTGCCGTCCGGATCGCCACGCCGCTGGTCTTCGGCACACTGGGCGAGCTGATCTGCGAACGGGCGGGCGTGCTCAACCTGGGTATCGAGGGCATCATGACCGCCGGCGCCATGGCCGGATGGATGGCTGTCTATCAGGGCGCGGACCTTTGGACTGGGGTCGTTTTCGCGGCAATAGTCGGGATGATCTTCGGATTGTTGCACGGCCTGCTGACCGTGCCACTCGGCCTGTCGCAGCATGTGACCGGGCTCGGGATTACGTTGCTGGCGACCAGTTTGACCTACTTCACCTACCGCATGATCCTGCCCGACGTGCCGAGCCCGCCGCGAATCGAGCCATTCCAGCCCTTGGAAATTCCGTTGCTGTCGGACCTGCCGCTGCTCGGCCCCGCCCTGTTCGGCCAGACCGCTCTTACCTATCTGGCCTTCGGGGCGGTGATCCTGGTTGCCTTCGTGCTTTACAAGACTCCGCTCGGCCTCGCACTCAGATCGGTCGGCGAAAATCCGGCGGCGGCCGAGGCCCAGGGCATCGACGTCTACCGCATGCGGATCGGCGCGGTGATGGCCGGCAGCGCGCTCATGGCGATCGGCGGCGCTTTCCTCACCATGTCGGCCTTCAACGCCTTCTTCTTCGAGATGGTCGCCGGGCGCGGCTGGATCTGCATCGCGCTGGTGGTGTTCGCATCCTGGCGACCGGGCAAGGCCCTGCTCGGCGCCCTGCTGTTCGGCGCCTTCGATGCCTTGCAGGTACGCCTGCAGCAGGTCATCGGCGGCGTACCCTACCAGGTCTTCCTGATGTTGCCCTATATGCTCTCGATCCTGGCGCTGATCGTGATGTCGCGCCGCGCGGGCTACCCCCGCGCGCTTATGGTGCCCTACCGCAAGGGCGAACGCTGAAAGTTACTTGGGCAGGGCCTCCGTCTCGAAGTCCGCGGGCAAGGTGATCTCGACCAGTTCCAGGTCGGCCGAGTGCTCCATTTCCCGGTGCACGATGCCGGGCGGCTGGTGAACACAGGAGCCGGGCTTGAGCAGGACCTCACCAACGCCCTCGTACCAGAAGCGCACCCAGCCCTTGAGCACGTAGACCATCTGGAAGTCGAGTGCGTGGCGGTGCAGCTCGCCGGTCGCCTGGCTACCCTCGACCGCCCGGATGACGTGGGCGCCGACCTTGCCGCCGGTCGCCGCCTTGATGCCCAGGTCGCGGTACGCGAAATACCCGCGCAGGCCGCTTTCGAAAGACGCGTCGTCTGCGTGAACGACGCTAAATGCCATGGTCCCGGTCGTGATCTCGCTCACCTCTGCCTCCTGTCACTTCGCGGGCTATGCCCAGGCACCCATGATAGCCTATAGAGACGTCGAACGCTGAGTCATCGAGGGATTGCCATGGACCTGATCCTGCGCGGCGCTAATCTGCCGGACGGCCGCACCGGCCTCGATATCGGCATCGAGGGCGAGCGAATTGCCGCACTGGAGCCGCGCCTTGATGCCGCCGCGGCTCGCGAGATCGATGTGGCGGGCCGACTGGTCACGGCGCCCTTCGTCGATGCCCATTTTCACATGGACGCGACGCTCAGCTACGGCTTTCCGCGGGTTAACGCTTCCGGAACACTGCTGGAAGGGATCGAACTGTGGGGTGAGTTGAAACCTCACCTGAGTGCCGAGACAATCGCCGAGCGGGCTCTTAAGTACTGCGACTGGGCGGTCGCACAGGGACTGCTGGCAATCCGTAGCCATGTAGACATCTGCGATGAGCGGCTGACAGCGGTGGACGCGCTGATCGAGGTCAGGCGGCAGGTGAAGCCCTACCTCGATCTCCAGCTCGTCGCCTTCCCGCAAAACGGCTATCTGCGCTCGCCCGGCGCGGTGGAGAACCTGGTCAGGGCCCTGGACAAGGGCGTCGACGTGGTCGGCGGCATCCCGCATTTCGAGCGCACAATGGCCGAGGGCGCAGCCTCGGTGAAAGCGCTTTGCGAGGTCGCGGCGGCGCGCGGCCTGCCGGTCGACATGCACTGCGACGAGACCGACGATCCCCAATCTCGCCATGTCGAAACCCTGGCCCACGAGACCCAGCGGCTCGGGCTGCACGGCCGCGTTACCGGATCACATCTGACCTCCATGCATTCGATGGACAACTACTACGTCAGCAAGTTGATCCCGCTGATGGCGGAGGCGGAGCTCCGGGTCGTGGCCAACCCACTGATCAACATCACAATCCAGGGCCGCCATGACAGCTACCCCAAGCGCCGCGGCATGACCCGCGTGCCGGAGTTGATGGCGGTCGGCGTGACCGTCGCCTTCGGTCACGACTGCGTCATGGATCCCTGGTATCCGCTCGGCTCGGGCGACATGCTCGACGTTGCCCACATGGGCTTACACGTGGCCCAGATGACCGGCAGAGAAGCCATGGGCGCCTGTTTCCGGGCGGTCACCGGGAACGCAGCCAAAGTCATGGGCTTGGTGGATTACGGGATCGCGCCGGGCTGCTTCGCCGACCTGGTGGTTCTGCAGGCGACCGACCCGGTCGAGGCGATCCGCCTGCGCCCCACGCGCCTCTATGTTCTACGCCGCGGCCGCGTGATCGCCGAGACGCCGGCGAGCGAGGCGCGCCTCGATCTGCCGGGCCGGCCGGAATCGGTTGCCTTCACCGGGCCCTGGGAGGACGGCGTACCAGAGGGATGCCTACCCGGCACAAGCTAAATGGGCACACAAATGGATCTCGTGCTATTGTTCGCAGCGGCTCGCGTTGCTTCGCGGTGTATCATCCGGGAGGCCGACTTGCAGATGTTGGTCAATTTCGGGAAAACACTCAAATTCGCAGGTGTCCTGCTGGCTCTTTTGACATCGACAGTTTCCTGGGCCAAGGACACGAGACCTGTTCATACAAGTCGTACCCAAGTCACCGCTGCGGACCGCGAATCCACCGGCCTGTTCATGGACCGATGGATGGAGAAATGCGGCGACCGACCAGGTAGCCGAACTTTCACGAGCTGTGACGGGGAGGGTCACTTGCAGATGCTGGAGGACGCCCTGACACTTGGCAAGAAAACCAAGAAGCATGTGTTGGTGGAAGTTGGTTTCGAGGGTTGTCCGCCGTGCACGGCATTCAAGAACCGCCTGGTCAAGAACAAACAGGCGGGGGGCCGGTTTTCCAGTAGCGTGATCGTGGTTCCCTTGGACCGCTACAAACTGTATCAGAGTCATCGCAGCAAATTGGGCGCGCGTGGGATTTCTAGCTTCAACAGAGTGCCCAAGTTCTATTTGCTCAACTATTCCACAGGATTGGTGATCAAGGGGGCCCGCGGACATACCTTCGGGAGGATCGTATTTGGTGCCCTGGCTCGCGATAACGAATTCTATGAATTCCTGGAGCAAGCCGAGATTGTGGAAGGCGCCTACCGGCAATAGCGCCTCGAAATCCTCCTTCCTATAAGGCTTGGGAAATCAAGCACCGGAAAGGCTGGCCCTAAATCCGGGCTTGGCGGCAAACTTGGTCCGCACCAAGCTCGTCGAAGTTGCTACGTCATGGGCAGGGAAAAGGCCGAATGGAGAACATCATTAAGATCGAGAACGGCGAAAAGGTCCAACCGACCTTTTCCGCCGACGAAATGTCGCGGCGGCTCAACAGGCTGCGGCAACACATGGCCGCAGAGAGGATCGACCACGTTCTCTTCACTTCCTACCACAACGTCAACTACTACAGCGACTTCCTCTACTGCTCGTTCGGCCGACCCTACGGCCTGGTCGTCGCGCAGGACAAGGCGATCACCATCTCCGCCAATATCGACGGCGGCCAGCCCTGGCGGCGCAGTTTCGGCGACAACGTGATCTATACCGATTGGCAGCGCGACAACTTCTTTCGGACGGTCCGGCAGGAAATCGCGGACGGCGGCACGGTCGGCGTCGAACACGACCACATCAACCTGCAAAACTTGGAAAAGCTGAAGGCTGCCCTGCCCGGCTCCGGTTTCGTCGATGTGGGCGCTGCTTGCATGAAGCTGCGCATGATCAAATCGGATGAGGAGATCGCGGTCATCAAGAACGGCGCGCGCATTGCCGACATCGGTGGGGCGGCCTGTGCCGAGGCAATCGGCGTGGGCGTGCCCGAGCACAAGGTCGCGCTCCATGCCACCCAGTCCATGGTGCGCGAGATCGCCCGCACCTATCCACACGCCGAGCTGATGGATACCTGGACCTGGTTCCAGTCGGGCATCAACACCGACGGCGCCCACAACCCAGTGACCAGCCGCAAAATCGAGCGCGGTGACATTCTCTCCCTCAACTGCTTCCCCATGATCGCCGGCTACTACACGGCACTGGAGCGCACGTTGTTCTGCGAAGAATGTTCCGACGAGCATTTGCGGCTGTGGATGGTCAACGTCGAGGTCCACGAAGCCGGACTGAAGCTGATCAAACCGGGGGCCCGTTGCTGCGACATCGCCGCGGAACTGAACGAGATCTACCAGCGCTACGACCTGTTGCAATATCGCACCTTCGGCTACGGCCATTCCTTCGGTGTACTCAGCCACTACTACGGCCGCGAGGCCGGTCTGGAACTGCGCGAGGACATCGAAACGGTGCTTGAGCCCAATATGGTGGTCTCGATGGAACCGATGATCATGCTGCCCGAGGGTCTGCCCGGGGCCGGCGGCTACCGCGAGCACGACATCCTGGTGGTGAGCAAAGACGGCGCCGAGAACATCACCGGCTTTCCTTACGGCCCCGAGCACAACATCGTTCGAAAGCCGTGAGCCGGCATCCACCTCTCACCCGAGGTCCTTGAGAGCGCCCGCCATAATGTACGCGCCCAGCGCCAGGAGCGCGGTAAGAATGACTTGCCGGAACAGCCGCTCTGACAATCGTTGTCGAGCGCGCCGACCAGCGACCATTCCGAGCATTGCCGGGAGCAATGCCGCGGCGGACAAGGCGCCAAGTTCCGGTGTCAGAAGCTCGTTTCCCTGCAATGCGACAGCAAGGGCCAATGTGGATGCGGTGAACAGCATCCCCATTGCCTGGACCAGCACATCCCGTGGCAACCCGATCGCCTGAAGAAACAGGACCCCCGGTACCACGAACGACCCCGTCATCCCGGCAAGTATGCCGTTGGCCGATCCGGCCAAGGGTCCGATCCATACTTCCTGATGGGTGGTAATGGTCAAGCGCAGCCCGGCAAGGTTCGTGATCGCATAGGCGACCAGAAGCACGCCGAGAAGTGCCGAGAGCAGAGCGAGATCAACACGCGTCAACGCCATGGCGCCGAGCCAGACCGTCGCCGTGGCGGTCAGCAGGAACGGCCAAAGACGACGCAGGATCGCCATGCCATTGCCGCCAGCGGCAGCCTGCCAGAGGTTGGTGAAGAACGACGGAATCAGCAGGAGCGCCATCGCATTCGGCAAACCGATCGCCACGGTCAGAAGCGCGAGGCTCACCGTTGGCAGACCGAGTCCGATAACCCCTTTGACGGCGCCGGCGAACAGGAAGGTTACGGCAACTACGAGAAGGGTGACGGCGTCAAACATTCGGCGATGCCAATAGCATGCTGGGATTCGGTGACCCCGGCTTCCATAGGTCGAGGCTTCGAGGACAGCGGCTCCTATTTCGTGCCGTAGAGCCGGTCGCCGGCGTCGCCCAGGCCGGGCACGATGTAGCCGTGATCGTCCAGGTGGTCGTCGATCGCCGCGGTGAAGATCGGCACATCGGGATGGGCTTCCCGCAGTGCGGCAATGCCTTCGGGCGCGGCCAAAAGGCAGACGAACTTGATGCTGCGGGCGCCGGCTTCCTTGATGCGCGACAGCGCCGCGGAGGACGAGTTGCCGGTCGCCAGCATGGGATCGACAACGATGACCTGGCGCTCCTCCAGGTGCTCGGGAACCTTGAAATAGTACTCCACGGCAACCAGCGTTTCGGGGTCGCGGTAGAGCCCGACATGGCCGACCCGCGCCGAGGGCACCAGGTCGAGCATGCCCTCCAGCAGGCCATTGCCGGCGCGCAGGATGGAGATCAGAACCATCTTCTTGCCGTCCAGCTTGGGCGCCTTAACCTTGGCAAGCGGCGTCTCGATCTCGACCTCGGTCAGCGGCAGGTCGCGGGTTACCTCGTAGGCCAAGAGCAAGGATATCTCCCGCAGCAACTGGCGGAATTCCGCGGTCGGCGTTTCCTTTCGGCGCATCAGGGCCAGCTTGTGCTGTACCAAAGGATGATCGACGACGGTGACATTCTTGTCCATTTGCTCCCCCGTTGCTGACTTTCTACGTTAGTCTAGAAAACCGTGCCGTCGCTGACGACACGAATCGGCGATGAACCATCGCCGCGCCGTTCTCTGGCGATGCGCCGGCCGGCCGCCCAAGTGCCACCCTCGAGAACCTTGGCCAGCGGCAACGCGGATTCATCCAGGCCCAGGCGCGCCCGCACACGCCCGGCGAGCCGGTCGAGCAGCGCCACCGTCAGGGCCCGCCATTCGACGACCGGTTCGGAATCGACCGAATGCAGGCGGGACAGAACGCCGTCATGCTTCGGTCGTAGTACGCCGAAATCGACCAGCAGGCCGCCATTGCGATATTCGGGCAGTCCGGTGAGCGCGTCCAGGCCGACCACCTTGATAAAGGCCTCTTCCAGTGGTTCGACCAGGGAATAGGTCAGCCATTGGGAAAGCTTGTGGAACGGCACCAGGCTGTCGGTCAGATCGTCGGCGGTGACTGCGGGGTGCCGCCATACATCGCCCAAGTTGATACCGTCCAAGATGATTCGTCCCGGCCAGATCGGACCGAAGCCGCGCAGCACCACCTCCAAGATGGCGCTTGCCGGCAGCATGCCGTTCGGCGACTGGGCGGCCAGCAGGTCGTAGAGATTGCCGACCCGCGGTTCACGGCCATCGAAGATCTCCGGCTCCTTGCGCAGCGCGAGAGACAGGCGTCGCAACAGCTCGGCCCGTCCTTCCAGACCGACAAGCGGATTTTGCGGACCGACCTGGAAGGCCTCGGCCAGCCGCTCAACCGTGATGTCGGCCAGCGCCTCGGCGTCGGCTCTGAATGGGTCGTCGGGCCGCGCCGAGAAGGTGCCGGCAGTGAAGAGGTGGAAGCTGGCAACCGCGAGGCCTTCCGAGCGGCTAAAGACCTGACCGCTACCGGGCTCGCAATAGCGCCAGGCCTCCCCCGCCCCGGCATCGAGCAGAACGCTGGTGACGGCCAAGTCGATCCGGCTTCGGGCGATTTCGTCCGCCGGGCTGCCGGCCAAGCGTCGGGCCAGATCCGCCCAACGGTCGCGCCCGCCGACCGCAAAATGGCGCCAACGACTGTGGTAGGGTATTTCCAGCGTTGGATAGGCTTGGCGAGTCGTCTCCACGACGTAATCGGCCGTGTCCTCGAGGCGCTCCCGGTCGAGCGCAAAATGCGCCAGGGCGTCGCGCTCGGCGGCGGCAAAAACCGCCTCGCAACGCAAACGGATCGCCTGCGGCGTGCGCAACCAGGCGACCGCATCTATGGGGTCGTCAATCGAGACCAAGCCCGCACCCAATATCCCAGATCGGGCGCCCTAACGCCCACCATCAGTAGTCGCTCAAGCCCCGCCCCTTGGTGTCGGCCAGGTTTTTGGCATCGGACACCGGATCCTCGGTGAAGTACCCGGCGGCCTTCTTCGCTTCCATCTCGACCCGCGCGTCCTCCGGGATCAGCGCGTCGGGGATCGGCACGCGCTCGACGATCCCGATGCCCTGGCGAACCAAGGCGTCGTGCTTCATGTCGCTCATGGAGACGAAACGGTCGATGCGCGTGATGCCGAGCCAGTGGAGCGCGTCGGGCATCAGTTCCTGGAAGCGCACGTCCTGGACCCCGGCCACACATTCCGTACGCAGAAAATAAGCCTCGGCGCGGTCACCGCCTTGCTGCCGCTTGCGGGCGTTGTAGACCAGGAACTTGGTGACCTCGCCAAGCGCCCGGCCCTCCTTCCGGTTATAGACGATCAGCCCCGCGCCGCCTTCCTGAGCGGTCTTCATGCAGATCTCCATGCCGTGTACTAGATAGGGCCGGCAAGTGCAGATGTCGGAACCGAAGACGTCGGAGCCGTTGCACTCGTCGTGCACCCGGCACGCCAGCTTGCGTTGCGGATCGGTGATCGCCTCGAGGTCGCCGAAGCAGTAGATCGTGATGCCGCCGATCGGCGGCAGAAAGACCTTCAGATCCGAACGCGTCACCAGCTCCGGAAACATGCCGCCCGTGTGCTCGAACAGGCTGCGCCTCAGGTCGGTCTCGCTGACGCCGCAGCGCCGCGCCACGCCGGGCAGGTACCAGACCGGTTCGATCGCCATCTTGGTACAGCTGATCTCGCCGGTCTTGAGCAGGACCTTGCCGTCGGCCTTGAGCTGCCCGTCGCGCATCGATTCCTTGATTTCCGGCACGGTCAGGTGGGCCCGGGTCACGGCAATGGTCGGGCGGATGTCCAGGCCTTGGCGAATCAATGCCCCAAAGGCCTCGCCGGCGATGTGGCCGAAGGGATCGATCGACACGATCTTGTCCGCCTCGGACCACTGCGGGTGGGGCCCGATATTTTCGGTCGGCGCCGTGTCAGTCAGGTCGGCCTTGTGCAATGGGTCCAGGCTGCCCGCAGCGATCGCCAGCGCCCGGTAGAGCGCATAGGAGCCGGAATGCGCGCCGATCACATTGCGCTGCGCCGGGTCGGTCAATGTGCCAATCACCGGCCCGCGCTCTTCCGGTTTGGCCGCACCCCAGTTGATCGGGATCCGCTTCTGCCCACCGCCGGGGTGAGAGGTGAGGACAATGTGTTTAGCCGGGCGTTTGGTTTCGTTCATCGGGTCCTTCCACGGCGCTCGCACGCCAAGGCATAGGCAATGATTCTACGCGAGAACGACCAGCCACCACAATTGATGAATGTTTCACGGACCGCCTCGCCCTTTGGCCGGCGGCGACAGGGCTCGCGGCCAGGCGTATAATTGACGCGTGACTCCGGCGCCCGCCGGAGCTGTCAATCGCGAAAATATGCGGGGGGCTATGATCAAATGACCATCGAAAGCGTTGCAAACGGAGCCAAGGGTGTCCTCGATGTTCACGACCGGCCGAGTCCGCACCTTTGGTTCGTGCTGTCCGTGCAGCACCTCTTCGCCATGTTCGGCGCCACGATTCTGGTGCCGATCCTGACCGGCCTCAGTCCGGCCGTGGCTCTGGTTACCAGTGGCCTCGGCACCCTGCTCTACATGGCGGTGACCGGGTTCAGAATCCCGGTCTATCTCGGCTCGTCTTTCGCCTTCATCGCACCGATCATCGCCGGGTCACAGATGGCCGGTGTCCCGGGCGCCATGTTCGGCGCCTTTTCGGCGGGCGCGGTTTACTTGGTCGTCGCCGTGCTGATCCAGATCTTCGGTGTACGTTGGCTGCTGCGCCTGCTGCCGCCGATCGTGGTCGGCCCGGTGATCATGGTGATCGGTCTTGGTCTTGCCAGCGTCGCCGTCAGCATGGCGACCAATCAGGCCGGCGGCGGCGACTACAGTTTGACCCATTTTGCGGTGGCGCTCTTTACGCTCGCCTGCGTGTTGGTCTTCGCGATCATGCTCAAAGGCTTCTTCACGGTGGTGCCAATCCTGCTCGCCATCATTTGCGGCTACCTCGTCGCCCTGGTGATTGGCCTGGTCGACTTCGGTCCGGTGGCCGCGGCGCCGTTCATTCAGGCGCCCGATTTCATCGTCTTCTTCTCCGGGCTGACCGCCGCGACCGGCAGCGTGCCTTGGGAAGTGCTACCGCTATTGGTGCCGGTTGCCATCGTCACCATCGCCGAGCACATCGGCGATCAGGTGGTGGTCAGCCGCGTGGTCGGGCGCAACTTCCTGGTCAAGCCGGGCCTGCAGCGATCGCTGTTGGGTGATGGCCTGGCGACCATGTTGGCCGGTTTGCTGGGCGGTCCGCCGAACACGACCTACGGCGAGAACATCGGCGTGCTGGCGATCACGCGCGTGTTCAGCGTCTGGGTCGTCGCCGGCGCCGGGGCGATCGCTGTGGTGCTCGGATTTATCGGCACGATCTCCGCCTTTATCGGTTCGATTCCGACGGCGGTGATGGGTGGCGTCGCGATCGCCCTGTTCGGTGTGATCGCGGCTTCCGGTTTACGCACGCTGATCGAGGGCAAGGTCGACTTCGGCGAGAAGCGGAACCTGCTGATCGCCTCGGTCATCCTGGTGATCGGCGTCGGCGGCGCCGTGCTCAAGCTGGGCGACCCGGTCAACGTCACGGTCTCCAGCATGGCCTTGGCCGCGATCATCGGCATCGTCCTGCACGCGGTGCTGCCGGGCAAGGAAACCGCCGGCGATACCGGCGCAATATTGGGCAACTGAGCGCACTTCTTAGCGCTGTGCCTGCCAGCCCTTGACCAGACGCTTGGCCTCGGCCAGTTCCGCCGCCGTCATAGCCGGCAGAATTTCCCGGCGCCGCCGTTCGGGCCAGCTCCGCCCCTGGGCAGCGGCCAGCGATAGCCAGAGGTAGGCCTGAACCAGGTCGCGGCCGACGCCGCTGCCCCTGATGTAGAGGTCGCCGAGATTGAGCTGCGCCACCGGATCGCCCTGCTCGGCCGCCAGCCGGTACCAACGCGCCGCCTCGGCCGGGTTCGCGGCTATTACCGTGCCGCCGAGGTACAGCCCGCCAAGCGCCGTCTGCGCCTCGGCGTCGCCGGCTTCGGCCAGGGGACGCCAGGCTGCCAGCACGGCGGCCCAGTTACCGCCGTCATAGGCTTGCAAACCATCGGCGAAATCCGCGTTCGCGGCAAAGCCCCACAGGCTGAACAGCACGATGGCCACCAGAGGAATCCTTCCTCCGGCGGCCCTTGGCTTGCCACATGTCATCGCCGCAGGGCGGCCTTTCGCGGCGCCACCCGACGGTCGGCTCAGCGCCCGACCCGGTACTCTTGCGGCAGCAGCATCACGGAGTCCTGTTCCGGTGTCACGGTCTGGTGACAGCCGATGCAGAACTGGACCTTCGCGGCGCCCTTGCCCTTGGTGGTCCCGAAGATCGAGCCGTTCGGCATGATCATGGTATAGCGCCAGTCGTCGCTCTCCTTGGAGAAGCCCGTGTGCATCTTTTCCATGACGAACAGCGGACCCAGCGAGACCTTGCCATTGGCCTTCACCGAGAAGCTGTCCTTGGCCAGCTGAGCGCCAGCCGGGAACTTGCCGGATTTCTCATAGAGGCCATAGGCCCGCGCCTTGTCGTTCGCGTAGTTCTGGACATAGCGGCCGCCGTGCGTCGCCGACTCATAGGCCCGCTTGCTGTACCGCCGCCATGAGGCGTAACTTACCGCGATCCTGTTGTCCGACTTCGCGTAGGCCGCCTTCATCATGGGCCGCAGGCAATCGTAAGTCGCGGCGGCTTCCGCGTTGGTCAACTCCACGCCACCGCCGGCCGCGCAGGGATTGCACCCGCCGCAAGGATTGCAAGGATTGGCCGCCGCACAAGGATTGCAGGGGTTGCAGGCCTTGGCCGCACAAGGATTGCAGGGGTTGCAGGCCTTGGCCGCGCAAGGATTGCAGGGGTTGCAGGCCTTGGCCGCACAAGGATTGCAGGGGTTGCAGGCCTTGGCCGCGCAAGGATTGCAGGGGTTGCAGGCCTTGGCCGCGCAAGGATTGCAGGGGTTGCAGGCCTTGGCCGCACAAGGATTGCAGAGCGCAGCGGTACGCAAGCGTGGCACCGCGCATTTCAGGCTCGCCGAACCACCGCCGGCCGCACAAGGATTGCACGGATTGCAGGTTCCGGCCGCGCAGGGATTGCACTTGGCCGCGCAGGGATTGCACTTGGCCGCCGCACAAGGGTTGCACTTGGCCGCCGCGCAGGGGTTACAGGGATTCTTTGCCGCGCAGGGATTGCACGCCGCGTAGGCCGGCCGAACAGCGACCTGACTCGCCACCGCCGCGCCGACAACGGCCACGCCAGCCATCATGACCAGCGGGACCATCGTCGAAGAAAGGAGTTTACTCTTAGTGGACTGCATCAGACGCCTCCCAATGAAACTCGGAACCTTGGAATTCCAACCAATAGCCTTGTGCCGAGCTAGGACTCTTGCCTTTGTTTGCCAAGCAGTAGCACAGTTCGCCGCCTTGCGAATCGTTCACAGGCCGCGCGGCACTCACAATACCGTGAGGCGATCGTCGTTCGAATCGCTCCTTACGGCCTGCCAAAGGCACTCGAAAAAGGTGTCCCGCACGGTTTCGAATCAAACTTAATAGCCCTCCACGCGATGCTTTTTCGGCACGAAGAATAGGTGGTCATTCTCTTCTCCGGCTGACTGATGGCAGGTGATACAGAACTCGACCTTCTCCGAGCCGTCGCCTTTGGTCCGGCCGAACACGCTGCCATCGGGCATGATCATGGAATAGCGCCAGTTGCGGCTGGCAGGATTGAATCCGGCCGGCATCTTCTCCATCAGGAACAGGGGACCAAGAAAGACATCGCCCTGCGACGTCATGGCAAATGCGTCCTTGGCCAGCATGGCGCCAACCGGCATTTCACCGACCCTCTTGAACCGGCCATACGATCTGCCGAGTGTATTGGCATAGTTGTTCACGTAACGCTCGCCATGAGTTGCAGAACGGTAAGGTGTTTTGTTGAAGCGCCGCCAAGTGCGATAGTTTGCCGCGCTCTGATCGCCGGAAAGTCTGTAGCCTGCTGCCATTTCATTGAGAATCCGCAGATAGACCGTGAGCGCAGCGGAATCGGTCAGATCGGCCGGCCGGTCGACTTTAAAATGCCGGCTCGGTTTGTTGTACTTGAGCGGAACTTTGGGCTCCTGAGCCAAGGCGAGCCGGCCTCCGAAAGCTGCTTCACCCGACGAAAACAAGATCGCGGTCAGCATTAGAGCCAAAGAGAGACAAAGTAGGGACAACCGGCCTCGACGGCGGGGTATCACGCTCATCCTCTCCACTTGTTCTGCTGTCGAAAAGGCATCTGTCGCGGTTTGCCAGAGTGTCGGTTCCGAAGTATGCATCCGATACCCCATCGCTCCCCATCACATGCGATCACAAGCGGTTGAAAGGCCGAGCCGGTGCAGGCCGAGCCCTCGTCACCCGTTCAATCCCTGCAGGTATGCGATCACGTCGGAGCGTTCCTGACCCCTCCTCAGACCGGGGAAACTCATCTTTGTTCCGGGGACGACCTTGCGCGGCGCCTGAAGATAGGTGTCAAGCGTATCAGCGGCCCATGCGATGCCGGATTGCCCGTAAGCAGCCATGGCCCTGGAAAAATTGTAGCCGTCGGCGGTGCCGGCCGTGCGTCCGATGATGCCGTATAGGCTTGATTCGAGATTCTTTTTGTCCGGCTCCACGCCGTGGCAGGCCGCCCAATTCCTGAAGATTTTCTCGCCGTTCTCGGCGTCGTTGGCGGCCGGGGCACTGCCCGACCCGGCAAGGAGCATAGCCGCCCTGAGAAGCGCGATTTGACGGTTTCTGGCCATCTCGAGATCTGTCCCCTGCGTGGCTCAAAGCTGCGCTACAAGTGGATCCGTAGGGCCAACTGGGCAACACACGTTCGCACACGAAACGGCGAGCCGGACGGCCCGGGACCGCGCCAACCGACTGCAGGAGCGGGAAAAAAAGCTTCAAATACGACCGAATAGGTCTTGATTTCCGCGAGAAATCCGATATCTACTAATCTATACCGATTTGGTATGAATTGGAGAGCGAGCATGTTTCGCCTAAATCGGCTGACCGATTATGCCGTCGTGGTCATGGCACAGATGGCTCAGGGCGGCGTAGAAATGCGGACGGCGCTGCAGATTTCCCAGGATACCGGCGTGCCGCAGCCGACTGTCGCCAAGTTGCTCAACGCCCTTGCCCGGGACGCCCTGGTCTCGTCGCACCGTGGCGCCACCGGCGGCTACACGCTGAGCCGGCCGGCCGACCAAATTACCGTGGCCGAGATCATACAGGCCCTTGAGGGGCCAATCGCGCTGACGGCTTGCGTCGACGGCAGCGGCGGCCACTGCGAGGTCGAGTCCTTTTGTCCCATGCGCGGCAACTGGGACAAGGTCAACAAGGCCATCCACGGCGCGCTATCCGAGGTAACCTTGGCCGACATGTCCATCTCCTTCACGCCGCTCGGTGAGACCGCGTATGGCAAAGGAACGGTTCAACGCGCACTTTAGAATGTTAGATCAGTAAATAAGCTAGTTTTTCCGATAGTTTACTTAAAGGGAGATTAGGGTCGATGGCTGTCACAGCCGAAACGGTTCAGCAGGTCCAGGACGTCGCGTCGCGCAAGTACAAGTACGGCTTCGTGACAGATATCGAGTCCGACACCGCGCCGAAGGGCCTGTCGGAGGATATCATCCGCTTCATATCGGCCAAGAAGCAGGAGCCCGAATGGCTCCTGGAATGGCGGCTCAAGGCCTATCGCCACTGGCTTACCATGCCCGAGCCGCAGTGGGCCAAGGTCAAGTTCCCGCCGATCGATTATCAGGACGCCTACTACTACTCCGCTCCCAAGACGGCCGAGGGTCCGAAAAGTCTGGAAGAGGTCGATCCCGAGTTGCTGCGCACCTATGAGAAACTCGGCATCCCCTTGAAGGAGCAGGAAATGCTGGCCGGCGTCGCAGTCGACGCCGTGTTCGACAGCGTCTCCGTCGCGACCACCTTCAAGAAGAAGCTCGAAGAGGTTGGCGTTATCTTCTGTCCGATCTCCGATGCGGTTCAGAACCATCCCGAGTTGGTGCGCGAGTATATGGGCAGCGTGGTGCCCTATACCGACAACAAGCACGCCACGCTGAATTCGGCCGCCTTCACCGACGGTTCCTTCGTCTATATTCCGCCGGGCGTTCGCTGTCCCATGGAACTCTCCACCTACTTCCGGATCAACGCGGCCAATACGGGCCAGTTCGAGCGCACTCTGATCATCGCCGACAAGGGATCCTACGTCAGCTACCTGGAAGGCTGTACCGCGCCGATGCGCGACGAGAACCAGCTGCATGCGGCCGTGGTCGAGCTGATCGCCCTGGACGATGCCGAGATCAAGTACTCCACCGTGCAGAACTGGTATCCCGGTGACGAGAACGGTGTCGGCGGTATCTACAACTTTGTCACCAAGCGCGGCGCCTGCCGTGGCCGTAATTCGAAGATCTCCTGGACCCAGGTCGAGACCGGCTCGGCGATCACCTGGAAGTATCCGAGCTGCATCCTGCAGGGCGACAATTCGGTCGGCGAGTTCTACTCGATCGCCATCACCAACAACCTCCAGCAGGCTGACACCGGCACCAAGATGATCCATCTGGGCAAGAACACCCGCTCGCGGATCATCGCCAAGGGCATTGCGGCCGGACACTCGCAAAGCACCTACAGAGGCCTGGTAAAGATGACGCCCAAGGCCGAAGGCGCGCGCAACCACACCCAGTGCGACTCGCTTTTGATCGGCGACAAGTGCGGCGCCCACACGGTGCCCTATATCGAGAGCCGCAACCGCAGCGCCCAGGTCGAGCACGAGGCGACCACCTCGAAGATCAGCGAGGACCAGCTGTTCTATTGCCGCCAGCGCGGTATCGCCGAAGAGGATGCCGTCGCACTGGTGGTCAACGGGTTCTGCCGCGAGGTCTTGCAGCAGCTGCCCATGGAGTTCGCGGTCGAGGCCCAGAAGCTGGTCGGCATCAGCCTCGAAGGCAGTGTCGGCTGACAGAAAACCAAGAGAAGCACGAAACAAGCGAGGGAAGCGTAGGAGCAAATGCTCGAAATCAAGAATCTGCACGTGACGGTCGAGGGCAAGGAGATCGTCAAGGGCCTGGATTTGATCATAGTGCCCGGCGAGGTCCACGCGATCATGGGACCGAACGGCTCCGGCAAGTCGACGCTGGCGTACGTCATGACCGGCCGCGAAGGCTATGAGGTGACCGAAGGCGAAGTGCTCTACGAGGGCCGGGATCTCCTGGCGATGGCCCCGGAGGAACGCGCGGCCGAGGGCGTCTTTCTCGCCTTCCAATATCCGGTAGAGATCCCGGGCGTCGCCAATACGACCTTCCTCAAGGAGGCGGCCAACGCGATCCGCCGGCACCGCGGCGAGCCCGAGCTCGACGCCATGCAGTTCCTCAAGCTGATGCGCCGGAAGGTCAAGGAGTTGGGCATCGCCGACGACATGCTGAAGCGGGCGGTCAACGTCGGTTTTTCCGGCGGCGAGAAGAAGCGCAACGAGATGCTGCAGATGGCCGTGCTGGAGCCGCGATTGGCGGTGCTCGACGAAACCGACAGCGGCCTCGACATCGATGCCCTCAAGACCGTGGCCGACGGTGTCAACGCGCTGCGCTCGCCGGAGCGTTCCATGCTGATCATCACCCACTACCAGCGCCTGCTCAACTATATCGTCCCGGACCGTGTGCACGTTTTGGCTCATGGCAGGATCCAGCGGTCGGGCGGCAAGGAACTGGCTCAAGAGCTTGAGCAAAAGGGCTACGCCGAATTCGCGCCGGAGGCGGCATGACCGGAACATCCACACAGCCGTTCATGGAGCATTTCGCCGCCCTGAAGGCGGATCTGCCCGGCAGGGCTCGACCGTGGCTTTCGGACCTGCGTGAAGCGGGCATGAGGGCCTTCGGTTCGCACGGTCTGCCAACCACGCGTAGCGAGTCCTGGAAGTACACCAACCTGCGACCGCTGGAGAAAATCGCTTTCCGTGCAGCCGGCCGGAACACAGTCAGCATCGACCGCCTGCCCTCGCTGCTGCCGGCGGGCGCCGCCGAGCACCGCCTGGTCTTCGTCAACGGCAGCTACCGGAGCGACTTGTCGTCGCTCGGAACATTGCCGGACGGCGTCGAGTTGGTCAGCCTGGCCATGCTTCTGGAGCATGACCCGGACCGGCTCGCGCCCTATCTGGAGCCAAACGGGCATGGCCCCGAGCAATCGCTGCTCGCGCTCAACACGGCCATGATGTCCGATGGCGTGCTGCTATCCGTGCCGCGCGGCGTCACTGTCCGGGGGCCCATCGAGTTGATTTTCATCGGCGCGGCTCTGGACCAGCCCCTGGCCTATCATCCGCGCAATCTGATTCTGATGGGGCCCGACAGTCAGGCTGTTGTCGTCGAACACCACGTGACCCTGGGCGACGGCCCCGCGACCTTGGCCAATACGACAACCCAGGTCCGGCTCGCCGAAGGCGCCCTACTGCACCACTACAAGATGCAGGCCGAGGGCACGGAGGCGTTTCACCTGGCGACGGCCGAGGTCGAACTCGACCGCGACGCTCACTACGATGCCTTCGGCATGTCGTTGGGCGCGCGGCTGTCGCGCAACGAGGTTTCCGTGCGCCTGAATGGCGAAGGCGCGACCTGCCATCTGAACGGGGCCTACATGATGCGCGGCCGGCAGCACTGCGACAATACGACCGTGATCGAGCATCTGGTGCCGAAGACTTCCTGCAAGGAGGTCTTCAAGGGCGTGCTCGACGACAAGGCACGCGCCGTGTTTCAGGGCCGAATCGTGGTCCATCCGGATGCCCAGCACAGCGACGGCCATCAGCTTTCCAAGGTCATGCTGCTGTCCGACCAGGCCGAGATCGACGCCAAGCCCGAGCTCGAGATCTATGCCGACGACGTCAAATGCAGCCATGGCGCCACGGCCGGCGATCTGGATCACGACGCGCTGTTCTATCTGCGTTCGCGCGGCCTGCCCGAGGCTCGCGCGCGCAGCCTGTTGATCGAGGCCTTTCTGACCGAGGCGGTCGAGGCAATCGCCGCCGAGGACCTCTGCCCCGCCTTCCTGGCCAGCATCGCCGACTGGCTAAAGACGGAGTGAGCACCATGAACGACCTCACTCATGTCATGGAAGGCCGCCCGGGCGACAACTTTGCCGCCGGGTTCGACGTCGCGCGGGTGCGCGCCGACTTTCCGATCCTGGCGCGCAAGGTCTACGACCGGCCCTTGGTGTTCCTCGACAGCGGCGCCAGTGCACAAAAGCCGAACGCCGTGATCGACGGCATGGCGGAGTTCCTGCGCCGGGACTACGCCAACATTCACCGCGGCGTCTACTACCTGAGCCAGGTGGCGACCGAGCGCTACGAGGCCACGCGAAAGACCGTCGCCCGCTTCCTCAACGCCGGCAGCCCCGACGAGATCGTCTTCACCAGCAATGTGACCGAGGCGATCAACCTGTTGGCCGCGAGCTACGGGCGCGCCCACTTCGCGGCCGGTGACGAAGTCGTCGTCTCGCACATGGAGCACCACGCCAACATCGTCCCCTGGCAGCTGTTGGAGCAGCAGATCGGTATCAAGCTGCGGGTCGCCCCGATCGACGATCGCGGACAGCTGCTGCTTGAGGAATACGACAAGCTGCTCGGCCCCAGGACCAAGCTGGTCGCCATGACCCATGTCTCCAACGTGATGGGTACGGTCACCCCGGCCAAGGAGATCGTCCGCCTGGCCCACGACAAGGGCATCCCGGTGCTGCTCGACGGCGCCCAGGCCGTGGTTCATTCGAGCGTCGATGTTCAGGACCTGGACGTCGACTTCTACGCCTTTACCGGCCACAAACTCTATGGTCCGACCGGCGTCGGCGTGCTCTATGGCAAGGCCGATCTGCTGGCTGAGATGCCGCCCTACCAGGGTGGCGGCGACATGATCGCCACGGTGTCGTTCGACGGCACCACCTTCCGCGAACCGCCGCACCGCTTCGAGGCCGGCACGCCGCCGATTGCCGAGGTGATCGGGCTCGGCTTGGCGATCGACTATATCTCGGGCTTCGACATGGCGGCCATCGCCGCCCACGAGCACGATCTTCTGACCTATACCACGCGTCGCCTGAGTGAGATCGAGGGCCTGAAGATCTATGGCGAGGCCGAGCACAAGGCGGCGATCATTTCCTTCACGCTCGACGGCATCCATGCCCACGACCTGGGCACCCTGGTCGACCGCGCCGGCATCGCGATCCGCGTCGGCCACCACTGCGCCGAGCCGCTGATGGACCGCTTCGGCATCGCCGCCACGGCGCGCGCCTCATTTGCCATGTACAACACGCGTGAGGACGCCGACGCCCTGATCGAGGCGGTCAAGGAAGCTCAGAGGTTCTTCGGCTGATGTTCGACGATCTGAGAGACCTCTATCAGGAAGTCATCCTGGACCACGGCAAGAACCCGCGGAACCTGCGTCAGCCGGCGGATGCCAACCGCTTGGCCCACGGCGACAACCCGCTGTGCGGCGACAGGATCGTCGTCTACCTGACGGTTGGCGACGACAAGATCATCCGGGATGTGGCCTTCGATGGACGAGGTTGCGCGATATCAATGGCTTCGGCCTCTATGATGACTGAAATTCTCAAGGGCAAGACGGTCGAGGAAGCGACCCGCCTGTTCGACAGCTTCCACAAGATGTGCACCGAGGACGCCTTCGACCCGGAGGCCGAGACCGAGACCGACCCCGACGACCTGGACCGGCTTTCGGTGCTGGCCGGCGTGCGCGAGTTCCCGATCCGGGTGAAGTGCGCAACCCTGGCCTGGCACACCATGAACGCCGCGGTAAACGGCCGCGACAGGGCCAGCACGGAATAGAGGCAAGACCATGGCAAGCGATAGGGGCCGGCCCACGTTCGGCGATTTCATGCCCGACGCCGCCGCGCCCGGCGAGGACTTCAAGGCCAGCGCCGGCAAACCGCTCGAGCCCGGCGCCCGGGTCGCCACCGAGCCCGAGGTCGTGGAAGCGCTGCAGCGAGTCTACGACCCCGAGATCCCGGTCGATATCTACGAGCTCGGCCTGGTCTACGAGATCGACATCAAGCAGAACGGCGACGTCTTCATCCTCATGTCGCTGACAGCGCCGGGATGCCCTGTGGCCGGCGAAATGCCCGGGCAAGTGGCCGAAATGGTTGCCCTGGTGGCCGGCGTCGGCCGGGTCGAGGTCAAGCTGGTCTGGGACCCGCCTTGGACGCCGGAACGCATGTCCGAGGACGCCCGGCTCGCATTGGGCCTGATCTGACACTATATTTGTTTAACCAGCTTGGAGTAGAATTGAGACCATGGTTGCCCCGATGATCACCATGACCGACGCCGCCGCCGAGCGGGTCAAGCGCCTGATCGCCAAGAGCGAAAATCCGGTGCTCGGCCTGCGCGTGGGCGTCAAGTCGCGTGGCTGCTCCGGCATGAGCTATTTCGTCGAGTACGCCGAGGAGCAGAAGAAGTTCGAGGACGTGGTCGAGGACAAGGGAGTCAAGATCTTCATCGACCCGACCGCGACCATGTTCCTGATCGGCAGCGAGATGGACTACGTGGAGGAGCAGTTCCAGACCGGCTTCGTGTTCCGCAATCCGAACGAAAAGGGCCGCTGCGGCTGCGGCGAGAGCTTCCACATCTGACGCCCCGGCAAATCCGCCTCAAACGCCAAACGCCGCCTCGACAGGGCGGCGTTTTTGGGTTGGAGGGCGGCCTCAATCCGGCAGGCCGAAGATTTGGATATAGCGATTCCAGATTATGCGCTCGTACTTCAGGGCGTATTCCTCGGCGTAGGGCTCGCCGCGCGAGCATTCGAACTGGGAGCGGGTGTTGATGCGGTCGTGATGATGGCCCAGCTCGTGCAGCAGGATGTTGAGCAGCTGATAGGCCCGGGCCTGGTGCTCGGTGAAGCGGCAGAGCACGCGCTCGCCGCGTCGCTCGCAGTCGACCCCCAGGCGATCGAAGACGCCCTTGTTTTCCTCGTAGTAGTGCATCGGGTGGCGCCGCCACAGACCGCGCGGCCAGGCGCAGATGCCGACCACGCCCTCGCTGTACCAGCCCTCCAGATCCTCCTCGCCCTGAGCCAGAACGATCGCGTTCAAGCTCTTGGACAGTTCGTCCCAGTTTGGAATGATTTCAATGAACGTCAGTAAATCGCCCTTGCGCAGGATATGGCGATAGCCATAGCCCGGCCGTTCCTTGTCGACGACCGGTTCGTTCAGGCTCGTGTTCCAGTAGCTCGGAGTCGGGTCGACTCGGTCCGCGTCGCGGAACGATTTTCCGGCAAATTTCCCCGATCTACGCAGGTGTGCCCGCGACATTTTTCTTAACCTACGTGGTTAACCTAGCCTTGTTCCAGCCTCATTCCCCAATGAAGCAAGGGAGCTATCCTACCAGATTTCCAGGCAAATTTGGAGCCCAAATAGCAGCCTGGGCGGAGAGAATATGGTTAACAATGTTAACCCGACCGGACTTAGCGGAGCCCGCCGAGCGGTCGTCCGAGGATCGTCCCGGCGTTGCCCTGCAGGCGCCCCGCCCGGCTGGCCCGCAGGTAGCGCCGGTCCTCGCGCGGCGAGCGGCCGAACAGGCTTCGGTAGGCGCGCGAGAAATAGGGCGCCGAGACGAAGCCGCAGGCCATGGCCACCTGGAGCACGCCCATATCGGTCTGTTCCAGCAGGTGGCGGGCCCGGCGCAGGCGCAGCTTCAGGTAATAGCCGGTCGGCGTATCGTCCAGGTGGCCCCGGAACAACCGCTCGAGCTGACGCCGCGAGATGCCGCCGAGCGCGGCCAGCCGGTCCAGGCCGAGCGGCTCCTCGACCGCCTTCTCCATGGCGTCGACGATCGACAGCAGCTTCGGATGGCGCACCCCCAGGCGCAGGCCGAGCGCCATGCGCTGGTGGTCGCCGGGGTTGCGGATCCGGTCGTGCAGCAGCTGCTCGGAGACGCCGACCGCCAGCGCCTCGCCGTGGCGCGCCCAGATCAGATGCAGCATCAGGTCGATCGCCGCGGTGCCGCCGGAGCAGGTCATGCGCTTGCGGTCGATCTCGAACAGCTCGGACGACACCTCGATGTCGGGAAACTCCTCGGCGAAGCCCGGCAGGTTCTCCCAATGCAGGGTCACGCGGTGGCCGCCGAGCAGCCCGGCGCGCGCCAGCACGTGGGTCCCGGTGTCGAGACCGCCAAGCACCGTCCCCTGGCGGTCGAGCCGACGCAGCCAGTTGAGCAGCGCCTTGCTCTCGGAAAGCTGCGGGTCGAAGGAGGCGCAGACGATGACAACGGGGAACCGCTCGACATCGGCGATGGCGGCCTCAGCCATCACGGTCATGCCGTTGCTCGCCTCGACCGGCGCGCCGTCGCACGAGAAGATGTGCCAGCTGTAAAGCCCGCGGCCGCTCAGCCGGTTGACGATCCTGAGCGGCTCGACCGCCGAGAAGAACGCCATCATGGAAAAGCGCGGGACGATCAGGAAGCCGACCCGCTCCGGCAACTCGCGGCTGGACCCGCTGAACATGGGACGACCGCCTCTCATTCCTGCACCGGCATAGGAAGTCGGAAGCAAAGCTACCAGGATCGAGCCGCGATTTCCAAACGGCCTTCAGGCGGACAGCAGCCGGCCGGTGGCCCGGCAGAGATTGCCGAACGCCTGGCCGGCCGCGTCGCTGATGAAACGCGCCCGCAGGCAGCCGTGCACCAGTCCCGGCGCCACCTCCAGCTCGACAGGGACGCCGGCGGCCGCCAGCTTTTCGGCATAGGCCTCGGCATCGGCCCGGAGTGGATCGTACTCGACCGCTTGGACATAGGCCGCCGGGAGACCGGCGAAATCCTTGGCCAGCAAGGGCGCGGCGTAGGGGTCGGCGGTGGTGCCCGACGGCCCGAGGTAGGCCCTTGCGTAGGTGCCGAGCTCGTCCTCGGCCAGCAGGGGCGCGTCGCCGGACGACGGCCGGCCGTCCTCGGTCAACCCGAGCCCAAGGCCCGGGTAGATCAGGATCTGCGCGCGCAGCCGCGGCCCGCCACGGTCGCGCGAGCGCAGGCACAGGGCCGCCGCCAGGTTGCCGCCGGCCGAATCGCCGCCGACCCCGATGCGCGCCGGGTCGATACGCCAGCGCACCTCTTCCCGCGCCAGATGATCGAGCACGGCGGCGCAGTCCTCGACCGCCGCCGGGAAACGATGCTCCGGCGCGAGCCGGTAATCGACCGCCAACACCGCCACTTCGGCCCTGACGGCCAGCTCGGCGCAAATCCCGTCGTGGCTGTCGAGATCGCCGAAAATCCAGCCGCCGCCGTGCATATAGACCAGGCAGGGCAGCACCCCCTCGCCTTCCGGGCGATAGAGGCGGACCGGCACGCCGTGCGCCTGCGATGGCACCTCGTGGTCGCTCACCTGGAGCCCGGCAGGCCGCGGCCGCTCGAATTCCCGGCACAGCGCGCGGTACATCTCGCGCTGCCGCGCCAGCGGATAGCTCATGTAATCGGGCGGAAAGGCTGCCTCGCAACGCTGGATGAAGCTGCGCAGGCCGTCGTCGAAGTTCATGGCGTCCTTGCAACCTGTTCCGGGGTTCAGCGCTTCAGCCCGATGGCGCGTCCGGCCTGCGCCGGGCGCGGCAGTGTCGCTTGCGCCTCCTGCAAGGCGTGCAGCAGCTCGACCACCTCGTCCGGGAAGGGCGTGGCGCGCGGTCCCTCCATGTCGACATAGAGCAGCATCAGCTCCTCGGTCGCCACCAGTTTGCCGTCCTTGCCGTCGTGCATTTCGTGGAAGATGTGGACCCGCTTGGCGTCGTGGTCGAGCACACGGGTATGGACCTCGAGCTGCGCCCCCTCTGCCACCTCGGCCAGGTAGCTGACATGGGCTTCGAGCGTGTAGACCGAGGTCCCGGTCCGCCCGCGGGCCATCGCGTCGAGACCGATGTGGTCGTAGAGCGCGTCGGTCGCGAAGCCGAACACCAGCACGTAGTAGGCCTCGCTCATGTGGCCGTTGTAGTCGATCCATTCGGCCTGAACGCGGTCTCGGTAGGTCGGCAGCGGCCCTTTTGCCATTCAGGCCCTCGGTCGCTCGTTGCTGGGGTCCAAGGTGAGCCCTTCGCTTAGCACAGCCGGCCGGCGCTCGCCACGGTCTTTCACGAACCGGCACGGATGCTCCAATGCTTTGGCCGGGCGACCGACCAGCGACCGGCGAGGAAGGCACCCAGCAGGATCAGCGAGAGAGCCAGCGACACTTCCGGCCAAAACTCCACTTCATAGGCTTCCGCGCCGGAGGGATCGCCGAGCGCCAGATACTCCTGCCATTTGACATAGGCGCGATAGGACAGGCGAAGCACATAGAGGCCGAGGGCCAAACAGCCGGCCGGAAGCAGCCAACGGACGTAGCTCTTCATCGCAATTCCCCGGTCTCGAGGTCGAAGACAAGGACTCGCCCGTCTATGGTCGTCGCCTCGATCACCCAGTCTTCCTTGAAGGTCGCGCCGATCGTTTCGGTGATCTTGGTTAACGCCGGCCCCGAGTCAAAAACCGTGTAGTGAGACACCGACGCGGAGACATTCCTGTATCTCGAGAACGCGCCTGGTTCCGCCCTTTCGCTGCCGGCGATGTCCAAGGTCGAATAGCGCCTGATCAGCTTGCCATCCTGGTAGAAGGCAAGCGCCAGGTGGTCGGCGCGCGGATCGTGGCCACGCTGCCACGGACCGACCCGAACGACCACGGTTCCGTTACCCGGACGGCACCTGACAAAGAGGGCTTGGCTGAACCAGTCATATTTCCGCACCAGGACATCCTCGAGGTCGCCGACCTGGTAGATCTCGGTGCGCCCCTGCTGCCTTGGCCCGCCTGCCGGATCGTAAACGTGCCTGGGCACCGACTTGGCATAGCAGCGTCCGTAGGGTCCGGCGGCGACATGGGCGACGTTGCTCGCCTCTTGGTCGGCCAAGGCCGTGCTGGCACAGGCAAGCCCGGCCAATGCGACCAGCAGCGCCCGACCCAAAAAGTGGCGATAGCTCTCCAGGTGCTTCAAGGCCGGCGGCAGCTTCGGCGGGATTTTCCGGCCCTCGCGCAAGGCGGTCAAGAGGCTCGGCGTCACCAGAGGAACCTTTTCCGACAGCGGCATGGTGCCCGTCCATCCTCGTTCGCTGATGCCTGGCAGGCCGCCGATTGTGGCAAGCGGAAGGTATGGAACGGGTTAACGCCCGATCATGCGCGGCCTCGCCCGCCACCGTGGTGTCTTCGATCGGGCCGCCCGCGGGCTCCGTCCAAGGCAAGCGCCTTGCGGCCATCACTTCATTCGGATCCAGCCTGCCCCCCTTCCGGCGACTTTCAGGCATGGGCAGTTTTATTCGTCGTGGCGCAGCAATTGGCGGGCGGGCGCTATTGAAATTGGTTAGAATGATTCCAAAGTACTATTGCACGTTCGGGTTTGAAAGCAGAACGTCATCACACAACCGCTGAGAGGAAAAGGGAGATGTCAAAGCGCGACACCATGACCACGACGGCTGGCGCCCCCGTCGCCGACAACCAGAACTCTGCGACCGCCGGCCCACGCGGTCCGGTCCTGATGCAGGACTATCAATTGATCGAGAAGCTGGCGCACCAAAACCGCGAACGGATTCCCGAGCGTGTCGTCCACGCCAAGGGATGGGGTGCCCACGGCACTTTCACCGTGACCAACGATGTCACGAAGTACACCCGCGCCAAGATCTTCGGCGAGGTCGGCAAGCAGACGCCGCTGATCGCGCGCTTTTCCACCGTCGCCGGCGAGTTGGGCGCCGCCGACGCCGAGCGCGACGTTCGCGGCTTCGCGCTGAAGTTCTATACCGAGGAAGGCAACTGGGACATGGTGGGCAACAACACGCCCGTCTTCTTCGTGCGCGACCCGCTCAAGTTCCCCGACTTCATCCATACGCAAAAGCGCCATCCGCGCACCAACCTGCGCTCGCCGACCGCGATGTGGGATTTCTGGTCGCTGTCTCCGGAAAGCCTGCACCAGGTGACGATTCTGATGTCGGATCGCGGCTTGCCGGTGGCGCCTATGTACATGAACGGCTACGGCTCGCACACCTACAGCTTTTGGAACGATGACGGCGAGCGCTTTTGGGTCAAGTTCCACTTCAAGACCAAGCAGGGCCATCGACACTACACCAACGCCGAGGCCGCCGAGATCATCGGCAAGTCGCGCGAGACCTATCAGGAAGAGCTGTTCGGCGCGATCGAGCGCGGCACGTTTCCGAAGTGGACGATGTACGTTCAGGTGATGCCCGAGACGGATGCGGAAAAGACCCCCTATAACCCGTTCGACCTGACCAAGGTCTGGCCGCATGGCGACTATCCGCTGATCGAGGTCGGCTTGATGGAACTCAACAGGAATGCGGATAACTATTTCGCCGAGATCGAACTCGCGGCGTTCAGCCCGTCGAACGTCGTGCCCGGGATCGGCTTCTCGCCCGACAAGATGTTGCAGGCGCGAATTTTCTCCTACGCCGACGCGCACCGCTACCGCCTCGGCACGCATTACGAGGCCTTGCCCGTCAATGCGCCGAAATGCCCGGTTCACCATTATCACAAGGACGGTGCGATGCGGTTCTTCCGCAACGATACCGGCAATCCGGATGCCTATTACGAGCCGAACACGATGAACGGTCCGGCGGAAGATCAGCGGTATCGGGAGCCGCCCCTGAAGGTCTCGGGCGATGCTGACCGCTACGACCATCGCGAGGGTAACGACGACTACACCCAGGCGGGCAATCTGTTCCGGCTGTTCGACGACGGCCAGAAGGAGCGCCTGTTCGCCAATATCGCCGAGGCGATGGCGGGTGTGCCGGAGGAGATCAAACTGCGTCAACTGGTGCACTTCCGCCGCGCCGACCCGGCCTACGGCGCCGGCGTCGCAGCGAAGCTCAATCTGTCGGTTCCAGAGGAAACGGCGGCTGAATGAGTTGGCAAGACCGCATGCGAGGCACGCATGGTATCGGTCGCGATCGGCCAACCGGCAACAGCCTGACCGGCCCGCAGGTGGCGAGTCGGCGCATAGCCCTCAGGTCCGAACCATCCAGCCTACATGGGATGCGGCGGTTCTTCGGAGCCGCCGCTTCCGTTTTCGCAACAGTCCAATGACAACTCTCGAAAACCGGGACTCATGGCCAATCCTTCGAGACACGGATTTCGACGGTCGATGCGCCATGGCGTCCCGACTGGCCCTAGGCCGGGACGCGCCGTCCGCTTGTGTCGAACGACCCTTTTTCTGACGCGGCCTTCCGAAGGCCGGGCGATCAGACCAATCAGACCCTTGGTCGCTCGTCCTTGGGATCGAAAGGGGGCGCCCGCAGGAGCAAGATGGCCCCTGCGCCAACAGCGCTGAAGCCATGGCTAAAATTGACGCCTTGTTAAATGTCGTCAACGCTAGAATGCCAGCATGCGCCAAGCGCTAAAGCCTCATCCGGACTCGCCTGGCAGTGCGGCGGCACAGATCGAAGTGGAAGTCGCGCGGCCGCGCCCTGGCAATTTGGTGCTGCACTATTTCGTGACCGGCACGCTGGGTGAACTGCGCCTGCCGCCCGTGACGGCGCCGACGCGCAGAGATGCGCTTTGGCGGCACACCTGCTTCGAGGCATTCGTCCGTGCCTCGCCGAGCGCCGCGTATTACGAGCTCAACTTTGCGCCCTCAACGCAATGGGCGGCCTATCGCTTCAGCGACTATCGACGCGGGATGCGCGTTGCAAGCGAGATCAGCGCGCCGCGCGTCGAGGTGCAATTGAACGGCGCGTGCTACGAACTGCGGGCCTCGCTCGAGCTGGATCGGTTGCCCGGATTGCCAAGCGATGGGCTGTGGCGTCTCGGTCTGGCTGTGGTGCTCGAAGATACGAGCGGCCGTAAGTCCTATTGGGCGCTGGCGCATCCACCAGGCAAGGCGGATTTTCATCATTCCGATTGCTTCGCGCATGAACTTCCCGCAGCGTAACGGCCATGAAATTCGGCATCGACCGACTGCTCGCCGACCCGGCTTTACGCGCGCCGCTCAAAGGCCGGCGCGTCGCCCTGCTCGCGAACCCCGCCTCGGTCACGCAAGACCTGACCCATTCGCTCGACGGGTTGGCCGCCTGCGGCGACCTGAAGCTCGCCGCCGCTTTCGGTCCGCAGCACGGCCTGCGCGGCGACAAGCAGGACAACATGATCGAGTCGCCCGATTTCAAAGACCCGGTGCACGGCATCCCGGTGTTCAGCCTGTATGGCGAGGTGCGCAGGCCGACGGAAGCGATGATGGACACCTTCGATGTCGTCCTGGTCGACCTGCAGGATCTCGGTTGCCGCATCTACACCTTCATCACGACGCTGCGCTACCTTCTGGAAGCGGCGGCGAAACATGGCAAGGCCGTGTGGGTGTTGGATCGCCCCAATCCCGTCGGCCGGCCGGTCGAAGGCTTGACGCTGCGAAGCGGCTGGGAGAGCTTCGTCGGTGCCGGACCTTTGCCGATGCGCCATGGGCTGACGCTCGGCGAGTTGGGCTTGTGGTTTATCGAAACGCTCAAGCTCAATGTCGAGTATCGCGTCATCGAGATGCAAGGCTGGCAGCCCGATGCGGCGCCGGGATTCGGCTGGCCGCTTGGCGAGCGCATGTGGATCAATCCCAGTCCCAACGCGCCGAACCTATGGATGGCGCGCGCCTATGCGGGCACGGTATTGCTCGAAGGCACGACGCTCTCCGAGGGCCGCGGCACCACCCGGCCGCTCGAGCTGTTCGGCGCCCCCGACATCGATGCCAGGCGGGTCATGGCGGAAATGCACGCACTCGCGCCGCAATGGCTGGGTGGCTGCCGCCTGCGCGAATGCTGGTTCGAGCCGACGTTTCACAAACACGCGGGCGCGCTTTGCAACGGCGTGCAGATTCACGCGGAAGATCCCGGTTACGACCACCAAGCGTTCAAGCCTTGGCGACTCCAAGCGCTCGCTTTCAAGGCGGTCCGCCGTTTGTATCCGGACTATCCGCTGTGGCGCGATTTCCCCTACGAATACGAGCATGGGAAACTCGCCATCGAGGTCATCAACGGCGGTCCGCAGCTGCGGGAATGGGTGGACGATGCGGCGGCAACGCCGCAGGACCTGGATGCGCTGGCCATCCCGGACGAGCAGGCTTGGCTAAGCGTGCGCCAGGCACATCTGCGCTACTGAAGGACTGCGGAAGCAAACGGGAAGCGCCGCCGCTGCTGCGACGACCGTGCCGATCGGCAAGCCCGACGCCGGCCTGATGCAACCGGCCGAAGGCCGGGCGCTTTGGCAATTCAGGCCCTCAGTCGCCCGTTCCCGGGATCGTAAGCGGGCGATGCCAGAACATGCCCCGGCCGCCGCTCGCCCAGGATTTCCACCTCCAGCGCGGTGCCGGGCGCGGCGCAGTCCGGCTCGACATAGGCGAAGGCCAGGCTCTGGCCGACGGCATGGCCGAAGCCGCCCGATGTGGTGACTCCGACGATTCGGCCGCTGGCATGGACTGGCTCGTTGCCGAGCGGGTCGGCGTCGCCGGCCTCCACGCTCATGTAGACCAGCTTGGTGGAAACGCCCTCGTCGCGCCGCTGCAACAGGGCTTCGCGGCCGACGAACTCGCCCTTCTCGAAGTCGATGAAGCGTTCCATGCCGGCCTCGATCAGGGTGATCTCGTTCGTCAGCTCCGAGCCCCAGCCCTTGTAGGCCTTTTCCATCCGCAACGAATTGAGCGCATAGGCGCCGAAGTCGGCGATGCCGTGCGCCTGCCCGGTCTCCATGAGCGCTTCGTAGACCCGTTCGAGCCGGGCCATGGGCGTGTGCAACTCCCAGCCCAGTTCGCCGGCGTAGGACACCCTGAGGGCATGGAGCTCGACCCCCGCCACGGCGATCGTCCGCGCGGTCAGCCAACGGAAGGCCGCGTTGCCCAGATCCGCGTCGGTCAGCTTGCTCAGTACGGCGCGCGCCTTGGGCCCAGTGAGCACCAGCACGCCGTAGTCGTCGGTGATGTTGGTCACCGCCACCTTCTCGCCCTGCCGCCGGCCCTGGCTCAGGAAGTCCAGGTCGCGCAGCTCGGCGACCGCCGCCGACAACAGGTAGTAGCGGCCGTCGCCGACCCGGGTTACGGTCATCTCGCTCTCGATCCGGCCGTCCGCGGTCAGCAGGTGCGCCAGCGCGATGGCGCCGTCCTTGCGCGGCATCCGGTTGGCGAGTAGCCGGTTCAGCACGGCCTCGGCATCGCGGCCCGAGACCTCGAACTTGGCGAAGCTGGAGAGGTCGAGAACGCCGACCCGCTCGCGCACCGCCCGGCACTCCATCGCGACCTGCTCGAAGGTGTTGTTGCGCCGGAAGCTGTAGTCCTCCTCGACGCCCTTGAGCGCGAACCACTTCGGCCGCTCCCAACCGAAGACATCAGCGAAGACCGCACCCTTGGCCTTGAGCTTGTCATAGAGCGTGGAGGTGCGTGCTGGTCGGCCCGCATCGCGGTGCTCGCCCGGATAGTGCACGTGGTACATGTGCTGGTATTCGTCGATCGCCTTCTCGACCGCGCGAGCCTGAGTCATCCAATCACCGTAGCGCCTCGGATCGAGCGGCAGCACATTGATCTCGGCCTGGCCGTGGACCATCCACTGCGCCAGATACTTGCCGGCACCCGGCCCCTGGGTAATGCCAATGGACGCACCACAGCAAAGCCAGTGATTGGTCAGGCCCGGCGCCGGTCCCATGAGAAAGTTGCCGTCCGGCAGATGGGTGATCGGCCCGTTGACCACGCGCTTGATTCCGGCCCGCCCGAAGCAAGGAATCCGTTCCATGGCGGACTCTAGGTGAGGCGTCAGGCGATCAAGATCGGGCGGCAGCAGCTCCATGTCGAAGCTCCAATCCACCCCGTCGAGCGCCCAGGCCTCGGCCCCGCTGGTCTCGTAGGGGCCAATGATCAAGCCGCGCTGCTCTTGCCGATAGTAGCAGGAAGCGCGCGGGTCGCGGATCACCGGGACTTCCTTCTCCAGCGCCTGGACCTCGGGGACGTTGTCGGTCACCAGGTACTGGTGGACCATATTGATGATCGGCAGTTTGAGCCCAACCATGGCGCCAACCTGATCCGCGAAGGAGCCGGCGGCATTGACCACGTGCTCGCAGACGATACTGCCCTGCTCGGTCATCACTTCCCATTCGCCACCGGGTCGCTGCTTGATGTCCAGCACCCTGTTGCGCAGGGAGATTTCGGCCCCGCCCATGCGCGCGCCCTTGGCCATGGCGTTGGTGCTGCTGGCCGGGTCGGTGTGTCCGTCATTGGGCGTGTAGGCCCCCAGCATGACGCCATCGGTGTTGAGCAACGGATGCAGGTTGCGGATCTCGTTCGGCCCGATCAGGTGCATCTCGATGTCGAGGTAATTGAGCTGGCCCTGGACATACTTGAACCAGTCGACCTCGTCCGGTTTCGTGGCCAGCCGGATCGCGCCGCAGCCGTGCCAGCCGGTTGCCTGGCCGGTCTCCTGCTCCAGGGTCTGGTAGAGCTTGACCGCGTGATCGTGCAGCGCGGCCATGCCGAGCCCGCCGATGAAGTTGGGGATCAGGCCCGCCGCATGCCAGGTCGAGCCCGAGGTGAGTTCGCCCTTCTCGACCAACATGACGTCGGACCAGCCTTCCTTGGTCAGGTGGTAGAGCAGGCCCGCGCCCATGGCCCCGCCCCCGATCACCACAACGCGCGCGTGGCTCCTCATCGCTTCGATTCCCTCCTCGTATCTAACCAAACTCGGCCCAGGACCACTTTGGCGTCATGCCCGGACTTGATCCGGGCATCCCGTCAATCCGATGCACCCCGGATGGCCGGGTGAAGCCGGCCATGGCATGAAAATACACCTTTGCAATACCTTACCGCCCCTTCTTGCCAGGCTTCATGCGCTCTCGCGGCAGCTTGATGGCGAAATTGTCGCGCAGCCAGGCGTCGAGGTCCGCCGGGATGTGGGCCGGATAGTGGCGCGCCAGGATCCGCTCGGTCATCGACCGGGCACGCCGGTTGACATCGGTCGAGCCCTGCTCGATCCACTCCTTCGGACTGGTCCGATCGCCGACCTCGGGATAGACGTATTCCGCCTGCATCAGCTCGAGGGTCTGGCTGTGGCCGAGGAAGTGTCCCGGCCCCTCGGTGCAGACCTCGCGCATGGCCTCGATCGAGAGGCTGTCCTCGGTGACCTCGATGCCGCGCACCGTGCGCAGCACGCCGCCGATCATGTCGTTGTCGATGACGTAGCTCTCCAGGCAGCAGCCGAGCAGGCTGGCATGCATGCCGGCGGACTCGTAGACCATGTTGGCGCCGGCGGCGCCAGCCAACGCCTCGGTATAGCCCTTTTCGTAACCGGATTGGGCGTCCGGCACCTTGGAGTCGGTCATGCCCGCCGGCACGCCGCCGGTCAGGTCGTAGAAGTGGGCCATCTGGGCGCAGGCGGCGGTCAGGAGCGCCTGCTCGCCGCTGCCGCCGCTCATCGCCCCCGTGCGCAGGTCCGAGACGAAGGGCCAGGGCCCGAAGATCGCCGGGTGGCCAGGCACGATCAGGTTGACGTATACCAGCCCGGCCAAGACCTCCGCCACCTCTTGCACCACCGCGCCGGCGAGCGCCGCGGGGCTGGTGGCGCCGGCTTGGCCGGCGGCCAGCAGCAGCACCGGCATGCCGGCCCGAACGCCGGCCTCGAGACACCGGCAGGCGTCCTCGGCGAATTTCAGTGGCGGCACCACGAAGCAGTTCGACATGCTGACGAAAGGTCTGGCCCGCCACTTGGCCTCGCCGCCGGCCACCAGGTGGAGCATGGCAATCGCCTCCTCCACGTGCTCGGGCAGGACGAAGCTGGTGCCGACATGCTTGGTGGTCCCGGAAATGCAGGCATAGCAGGTGTTGAGGTCGAGATCGCGGGGATCTTCCATGTCGCGGGCCACGATCGAGCGCTGGAAGAAGTGGATGTGTTCCAGCGCGTCGACCAGCCGCGCGATGTCGTAGAGGTCGGCCAGGGTCGACTCGCGGTATTCGCCGGTCAGATTGTCGACCATATGGACCGCGGCGCCAGCGGTGCCGAAGTAGACCTTCTTGTCCCAGGGCTCCAGGTCGTGCTTGGGGTCCTGGCCGTGCAGCACGAAATGCCGGCCGCATCTAGCCAGCACGTCCTCCACCAGGGCGCGCGGGAACAGCAGGCGGCCCTGGTCGGTCAGCGTGCCGCCGGCCGCGGTCACCAGCTCGACGCAGGTCGGGATCGCCTCGGACAGGCCGATGTTCTCGAGCACATCGAGTGCCGCTTCGTGGATCCGCTTCACCTCGGCGTCGGTCAGCGGCTTGTAGTCGCCGCCGGACATGCCCGGCTGGACCGCACGCTTGTCCTCGGGTATCGGCGCGGCACGCAGCTCGCGGCGCGCCTGGCGGCCGCCCCGCCGGCGTCCGACGACTTCGACCTCACTCATCTCGACCTCCATGGGTCCGAACGATTTTTGCCTTCGCCGCGGCCGGCCCGGCGCTGTATGAAGGAACCGTCACCGCATCGGCAGGGGGAGAAGGCATCTCATGTACGACAGTCTCAAGGGCAAGCGCGTCATCATCACCGCCGCAGCCAGCGGCATCGGCCGGGCCATGGCCAAGGCCTTCCTCGGCAACGGCGCCCGGGTCCATATCTGCGACATCGACGCCGAGCAGCTGGCGGCCTTTCAAGCCGAGCAGCCGGAGCTCGGCGCCAGCGTAACCGACGTGAGCGACCCGGACCAGGTGGCCGGTCTGTTCGACGCGGCGCTGGCCGCCCTCGGCGGCCTCGACGTCATGATCAACAATGCCGGCATCGCCGGCCCGACCTGTCCGGTCGAGGACTGCTCGGTCGAGGACTGGCGCCGCACCCTGGCGATCGACCTGGACGGCACCTTCTTCTGTCTGCGCCATGCCGTGCCGGCCCTGAAGCAAACGGGCGGCGGCTCGATCATCAACATCTCCTCGACCGCCGGCCTGTTCGGCTTCCCCAACCGCGCGCCCTATGCCGCCGCGAAGTGGGGCGTGATCGGCCTGACCAAGACGCTCGCCAAGGAACTGGGGCCCGCCGGGATCCGGGTCAACGCGATCTGTCCGGGTGCGGTCGCCGGCCCGCGCATCGACCACGTGATCGCCGCCCAGGCGAAAACCCGCGGTGTCGAGCCCGAGACGGTCCGCGACGAGTATCTGGGCATGTCCTCGCTGCGCACGTTCATCGACGCCTCGGACATCGCGGACATGGCGCTGTTCCTGTGCGCCGACGCCGGCCACAAGGTCTCCGGCCAAGCGCTCGCCGTGGACGGTCATATCGAAACCCTGGCGCGCTGACGGGATCATGGCGGGTGCCTAGTGGTTTGACTCCAACACTTGATAGCCCCACGATTGTCATTGCCGGGCTTGACCCGGCAATCCAGGGGCGGCCGGCAACCCTGGATGCCCGGGTCAAGCTCGGGCATGACCAGGTAAGGGATGTCCAAAGCCTCGGGACTCATGTATCGGCATCGAACCACTAGTTGCGCGGCCGCAGGCCGAGCTTTTCGCGCGCCTCGGCGGGCGCGAGCACGCGCGCGCCCATCAGCTCGATGATCTTGATCGCCTTTTCGACCAGCTGCGCGTTGCTGGCGAAGACGCCGCGCTCCAGGTAGAGGTTGTCCTCCAGGCCGACCCGCACGTGCCCGCCCAGCAGAATGGCCTGGGCCACCATCGGCATTTCCATGGCGGAGATTCCGAAACCGGCCCAGACGGCGTTTTCCGGCAGCATCTCGGCCATGGACTTCATGGCCGCCGGCGTGGCCGGCGCGCCCCAGGGAATGCCGAGGCAGAGCTGGTATAGGGGCGGGTCCTCGACCAGCCCGTCGCTGACCAGCTGGTTGGCCAGGCGCACGTGGCCGGTGTCGAAGCATTCGAGCTCCGGCTTGACCCCGCAGGCTTTGATCCTTTCCGCCATGACGCGCAGCATCGGCGCCGTGCTGACGTAGGCGCCCTCGCCGAAGTTCAGGGTGCCGCAGTCGAGGCTGCAGATCTCCGGCAGCAGCGCCTCGACGTGCTCGAGCCGCTGCAAGGGACCGACCATGTCCGACCCGGGCCCGGCCTCGGCCGGGTTTTCCTCGCTCGGAAAGAAATCGCCGCCCATGCCGGCGGTCAGGTTGAGCACCACGTCGGTGTCGCTGTCGCGGATTCGCTCGACCACTTCGGCGTAGTATTCGAGCTTGCGGCTCGGCTGGCCGTCGGGCTCGCGCACGTGGCAGTGCACCACCGTGGCGCCCGCCTTGGCCGCCTCGATCGCCGACAGGGCGATAGCTTCCGGCGTGACCGGAATCGCCGGGTGCCTGCCGACCGTATCGCCGGCCCCGGTGACGGCGCAGGTCACGATGACGTCGCGGTTCATCCCTTGGTCCTCCCTCGCACGCGCTCCCTGCCGTGCCCCACGCTATAGCACAACGTCCCCAACTCTTGCAGCCATTCGCCGCATTCTTGACCGCCTGCGCCATCGTCCACCGGCTCAGCAGCCCAGGCGGTCGGCCAGCTCGATGAAGCTGTCGGCGATCACATCGAAATCATGCTCGGCAGCGAAATCCTTGGCCTGGTGCGGGCCGTATTCGGTCGCCCGGGCGACGAAGGCGGTATGGAATCCCAGGTTCGCGGCGGCCACGAGATCGTCGTTGTGGGCCGCGACCATCAGGCACTGAGCCGGCCGCAGGCTCAGGCAGTCCGCGGTCTTCAGGTAGACCTCCGGATCCATCTTGAAGTGCTCGGCCACCTCGGCCCCCAGGATAGCATCCCAGGGCAGGCCGGCGTGACGCGCCAGGTTCACCATCAAGGCGATGTTGCCGTTCGACAGGGTGGCCAGGATGAAGCGCCGCTTGAGTCGAATAAGGCCCTCGACCGCGTCCGGCCAGGGATCCAGGCGATGCCAGGCGCGGTTCAAGTGATCGATCTCGGCCTCGGCGAGCCCCTCGATGGCGAATTCCTTGATGAGGCTGTCCAGGCTCATGCGGTGCAGGTCGTCCAGCTTGGTCCAGGGCAGTTCGCCGCACCGGACCCGGTCCATCGACGGATAGTAGCGCCCGCGCCAGGCATCGGCGAAGGCCGCCCAATCGACCTTGATGCCCTTGTCCCGGCCCAGCGCCTGGCCCTCGCGAATGATGCTGCTGCGCCAGTCGACCACGGTGCCGAAGACATCGAAGGTCAGCGCCTTGATCTGCTCGATCTCCATGGTCTGTTCCTCAGGCCCCAGTCCCGGAGGCCATTGTTCCGAGTACGTCAAGGGAATAGTCTGTTGTTCCAAAGGATGCCTTCGATGGCTGAGAAAGGCCAGACCGCCAAGCGAAAGCCGCCGCGCGCCGAGGCGGCGGACCTGCCGGCGCGCATCGTCGATACGGCCGTAGCGCTGGCCGAGGAGGTCGGCTGGGAGGCTGTTCATCTGAGCGAGCTGGCGGCGCGGCTAAAAATCCCCATGGCCGAGCTGGCCGGACACTACCGGGACAAGGACGCGGTCGCCGATGCCTGGTTCGTGCGCGCCCGCGACGCCATGCTGGCCACGCCGCCCAAGGGCTTTGCCGCGCTGCCGGCCGAGGCGCGCCTGAACCGGCTCATGATGCGCTGGTTCGACGCCCTGGCGGACCACCGCGTGGTCACCGGCCAGATGCTCAAGGAGAAGCTCTACCCGTCGCACCCGCACCACTGGGTGCCGATGATCTTCAACCTGTCGCGCACCATCCAATTGCTGCGCGACGCCGCGCGGCTGGACGCCCGCGGCCGGCGCCGGCAGGTCGAGGAGATCGGCCTGAGCGCCCTCTTTGTCGCCACCCTGCGCTTCTGGCTGCGCGACGACAGCCCGGACCAGGCCGAGACCCGGGCCTATCTGAGCCGGCGCCTGGAACGGGCGGACCGGCTGATGGCGCGGCTGTGGGGCGGCAAGGAAGGCGACGAAACCACCTGACGATCAGCAGGACGGCCGCTCGCGCCCGGCGAAGGCGTAGGCGAGGTTTTCCAGGGCGACCAGCCCCGGACCGCCGCCGGCGCAACTCAAGGGCCGCGCCGGGATCGGCGCTGAGGTTGCCGGGTCGTAGGTGGTGTTCAAAATCACCGTGAAGAGCAGCAGGAAGACCGCAAAAGCGGCGGCCACGATGGCCTTGCCGTGGCGCGGCGCCGGCGCCGGACCGGGCAGCCGGTCGAGGCCGAGGCGCCGCGCGGCCTTCGGGTCGGCCGGGTCGGCGCGCAGGATTTCACGGGCATAGTGGCGCACCCAGGGCGGCACGGTGCCGTGGAACATATAGGCGGCGAAGGTCCGTTCGAGCTGCGCGGGCGCCGCCGCCCGCCCGAACCACCGGCGATGGGCCAGGCCGAACAGCTCGAACTCACCCAGGTCGAGCCGGGCCGAAGCCTCGGCGACCTCGCCGTGCCGCTCGCGAATGTCGCTCATGTCGGAGGTTATAGCAGATCGCCGGGCGGCGCGTGCCGGAATCGGCCCGGCGCCAGGCTTCAGATCCGGTAGATCGGCTCGCCGACCCGTGGCTTGTCGCCGACCGTCTCGATCGTGCTCCAGTACTCGACGATCAGCCCGATCTTGTCGAGCACCAGAAGGGCGTCCTCGGTCTCGCGCCTGAGCCGCGCTTGCGGACTGTCGCCCAATACCGGATCGAAGCTGGCTCCCGAGACCAGCCGGGCGCCGGCGCACAGCCGCAAGGCGCCGATCCAGTCATCGCCGCAACGCTGGATCCGGACCGGCTGGCCGATGTGGCAGCAGCGCGCGGCGATCCGCCGCTCCCGCGCGCCGGCCGCCGTCGGCAGGCCGTCGGAGATGTCCATGTTGAGCCACCGGTAGACCTGTCTCGCCGCCTCGTAGCTCAAGGGCCGGCGCGTGCCGTCCGCTTTCGGGGCCATGACCATGAAGGGGAAGATCGTCGGCTGGCGGTCCCACAGGCTCTCGGGCGCGACCGCGCCCCGGCGGTAGGTCGGCGCCGGCACGGCCTCGAGCCACGCGCGGGCCTCGATCGCCGCCAGGACGTCGCGCCCGAAGGCCGCCAGAATGCGCTCCTGCTCGTCGCCGGGCACCGTGGCAAAGGCGCGCATCTCCCAGAGCGCCGCGGTCCAGCGACACAGCAAGCCCAGGTTGGCCCGCTTCGGCAAGGGCCTGCAGATTGCATCCCAGCCGCGCGGCCACTCGGGACGCGCGGCGTAGTCCGCGAAGCTGGTCGGCATGGGCGCCAGTTCCCGGGCCCAGGCTTTGCTGTCCGGCGGCAGGATGAGGGCGCCCGAGAACGGCGGACCGGTGAAGAACTTGGACCCGGTCACCTGGACCATGAAGCCGCGCCCCAGATAGGCGCGCAGAGTCGCCGGCCCGACCCGCATCTGGCAGGCGTCGACCACGATATCGAGCGACCGGCCGTGACGCTGGCGCAACGCGAGCAAGCTGTCGAGGCTCGGCGCGCCCCAGCCGGTCTTGGCGCTGTCCAGCAGATGCAGCAGACAGCGCGCGCCCTCGGCGACGGCCTGGTCGACCAGCCGCTCGACCGCGCGGTCGATCTCCGCCATGGGCTTCAGGGCGCCCTGCCCGTCCCGCGCCGCGACCGTTTCGACCCGGACCTTGCCCTCGGCGAAGCCGTCGAGCGGCGCGCCCGGCTCGACCGCGGCGCCGGACGGCGTCAAGGGCGCGAAATGCCGGCCCCAGGCCGCCTCGACCACGCCGCTGCCGGTTTCGTCCGGCGCGATGACGATGTTGACGACCCGCTTCTCTCCGCCGCGCAGCGCCAGATAGAGGCTGTAGAGTTCCGCATCGGTGCCGGAGGTGGTGAGGATCACCTCGCTGCCCTTGAGTCCCGCCGCGCCGCAGAACCGGAGAATTCGGCTCTTCACCAGCTCGACCTCGTTGCGCTCGGCCGCCCCGAGGTCGCCGAGCAGCGCCGCGGATAGGAGCCCCTGGCGCAGGCCTTCGACCGTCTGGTAGCCGAGGTCGGAAATCGACGATGCGGTCGAGGACGCGAAGGTGATCGCCCAGGGACGTGGCCGCGGGCTGCAGCCATAGCCGTTCAGGCCGGTCTCGGGATCGACGCGCAGGCGCGTGTCCGCGCCCATGGTCAGCAAGTGCTCCGCCGGGGCCGACAGGACCTCCGCGGCGGCCAGGAGTTCGCGCAGCTCGGACCAAGCGACCGGCTCCGAACTCGCGAACCGCGCACTGCTCTGCAATGGCAGCAGCGAAGCGGCAAGCGAAGACAGGCGTTGCTCGGCCAGTTCCGATGGCCGCTCGAGGCTCAGTTCCTCGAAGGCGTCGCACAGCCACTCGGCCAGGTGCGCCCGACAGGCCGCGCGCTCGACCGCGATCATCGAGCGGTGATAGAAGCCGCCGGCACGGCACGCCAGGAGCGCCAGGGCCGTGGCGCGGGTACCGGCCCACGGTCCCGGGGTCAGGCGCTGAAGCAGGGCGAGCTCCAGCGCATGCCTCAGGTGGAGGGCCGCGACAGAAGCGTTGATCAAGGCGGCCGACCCCAGGACGACGCGCTCGCCCCGGCTGACCTGGAAAGGAACCTCAAGGGAACGGTCGACGAAAACCGTCACTGGCGCGGACAGCAGGCGGAGTTCCGGGCGCCGGCACGCGGCCTCGATCAGGGCCCGATCTTCGGCGGCGCATTCGCCGTCGATCCGGGCCGGAACGGCCAGCCGAAAGTCGAGGGCGGCAGGTTCTGGCGACCGGTCCTCCGGCGCCTGGACCCCGGAGGCCGCTTCGCCGGCGGCGACGACCGCGGCCATAAGCGCATCGAGATCTTCGCGCCGGCACCGGTGGTTGGTGATGTTGGCGCGGATCACCAGGGCGCCCTTCAGCCTGGTGGTCGAGGGCGCCGCGACCCCGCTTTCCTGCAGCTCGGCAACGATCTCGCCGTTGATCCGGTCGAGTGTTTTCGCCGTTGCGCCCGGCGGCGCGAATCGGAAGCACACGATGTTGAGCGGCACCGGCGCCATGAGCTCGAGCAGCGCATGATCGGCGACCAGCGATGCCAGGGTGCGGGCCTGCCGGCAGTTGTCCTCGATCTTGCGCGCGAGCCGCCGGGTGCCGTGCTCCTTCAAGGTGAACCAGACCTTGAGCGCGCGGAAACCGCGCGACAGCTCGGGGCCGTACTCGCAGAACCAGGGGTCGCCGCCGGCCAGCCCACGCGGCGCCGACGCCAGATAGTCCTGCCGGGACGAGAAGGCCGCGCGGTGCAGCGCGCCGTCGCGCAGCAGGATGCAGCCGGCGTCGTAGGGCACGTGCAGCCACTTGTGAAAGTCGAAGGCCAGCGAGTCCGCCCGCTCGATGCCGGCCAGCCGCGGCCTCAAGGTCTCGCTGAGCATGATGGCCGCGCCGAATGCGCCATCGACGTGGAGCCAAAGGTCGTGCTCGGCACAGATGTCGGCGATCGCCGCCAGGTCGTCGATCGCTCCGGTGTTGACAGTCCCGGCGGTCGCGACCACGCAGAAGGGCCTGAGGCCGGCCTGCCGGTCCGCCTCGATCGCCTGCCTGAGCGCCTTCGGGTTCATGCGGTAGGCCGCGTTGGCCGGTACCGGGCGCAGGCCGTCGCGGCCCAGGCCGAGGATCTCGAGCGCCTTGGTGACCGATCCATGGGCCTGATCGGAGCTGTAGGCGACCAGCCGCCCGCCCTGGACCGAGAGGCCCGATTGCCGCGGATCGCCGCCGGCCTTGTGGTTGCGCGCGACCGTCAGGCCGATCAGGGTCGCCATCGAGGTGCCGCTGACCAGCAGGCCGCTGGCTCCCTCCGGGAAGCCGAAGATCCGCCGGCACCACTCGATCACCTGGCGCTCGACGTAAATCGGAGCGTGGTCACGCCCGCCCAGGTTGGCGTTCATCGCAGCCGCCAGCATCTCGGCCAGCATGCCGCCCGGCGTGCCGCTGCCATGGACCCAGCCGAAGAAACGCGGATGGGTATTGCCGGTGGCGTAGGGCAGCACCAGCTGGCGGAAATCGTCGCACACCTGCTCCGGACCCTGCGGCTCGGCCGGCAGGTCTTCGCGCAGCTTCGCCTTGACTGCGTCGGGAACCGGCGTCCAGACCGGCCGCTCACGCGCTTGCTGGAGGAAATCGAGCGCCTCGTCCAGCATGCCGTGGCAAAGCTCGCGGAAACCCTCCCAATCCTGCGGATCGAGGCTTTCCTCCGGTTCCATCGGCTCGATGGAACCGGCGGCCGGGGCACCCTGGGTCGGTTCGCTCATAGGCTACGGGCCGGATGTCAAACGCGTGGTGAGTCCATTGATCCCACGCCGCGCCTTAACAATTCGACAAAGTAGCCTTGTTGCCGGGCGTTACTACAGCGCGCCGGCGATCGCCTTGCCCATCTCTTCGGTGGTCGCCTTGCCGCCCAAGTCCGGGGTGCGGATGTCGCTTTCGGCCAGCAGCTTTTCGATCGCGCCGACGACCGCGGCCGCGGCCTCGCCGTGGCCCAGGTGGTCGAGCATCATGGCGCCGGACCAGATCTGGCCGATCGGGTTGGCGATGCCTCGGCCGGCGATGTCGGGCGCCGAGCCGTGCACCGGCTCGAACATCGAGGGGTGCTCGCGCTCCGGGTTGAGGTTGGCCGAGGGCGCGATGCCGATGGTGCCGGTCACCGCCGGGCCCAGGTCGGACAGGATGTCGCCGAACAGGTTCGAGCCGACCACCACGTCGAACCAGTCGGGATGCAGCACGAAATGGGCCGACAGAATGTCGATGTGGTACTGGTCGGTCTTGATGCCGGGGTAGGCGCCGGCCATGGCGGCGAAACGTTCGTCCCAGTAGGGCATGGTGTGGATGATGCCGTTCGATTTGGTCGCCGAGGTCAGGTGCTTGGCCGGCCGGCTTTTTGCCAGCTCGAAGGCGTAACGCAGCACCCGGTCGACCCCGTGGCGCGTGAAGAGGCTCTCCTGAAGGACCAGCTCCTGCTCGGTCCCGGCGTACAAACGGCCCCCGATTTCAGAGTATTCGCCCTCGTTGTTCTCACGCACGATGAAGAAATCGATGTCGCCCGGCCGGCGGCCGGCTAACGGCGAGCGCACGCCCTCGAAGAGCCGAACGGGGCGCAAGTTGACATATTGCCGGAACTCCCGGCGGATCGGGATCAGGAGGCCCCAGAGGGACACGTGGTCCGGCACGCCGGGAAAGCCGACCGCGCCCAGGAAGATGGCGTCGTGTTCGGCCAACCGGGCCAAGCCGTCCGCGGGCATCATGCGCCCGCTCGCCTTGTAGGTCTCGCACGACCAATCGAAGTGGCGCCACTCGAAGGCGATGTCGAAGCGGCCGGCAACGGCCTCGAGCACCCGGATGCCCTCGGGCACCACCTCCTTGCCGATGCCGTCGCCGGGAATGACGGCGATGCGATGTTTCGTCATGATCCCGTTACCCTGTCCTAGTGGATCGATCCTGACATCTTGGTACCCCTGAACTGTCATTGCCGGGCTCGACCCGGCAGTCCAGCGGTGGCTTGCAACCCTGGATGCTCGGGTCAAGCCCGAGCATGACATGATCGTTGATTGCCACGGCCCTGGGACACCTCCACGAAATGCGCCCCTAGTCGTGCAGCTTGACGCCGTTGAGGTCTGCGACGGCGTCGATCACCTGGGGGATGTTCTGGCTCTCCTTGCCCTGGGCGAGCGCGATGGTATAGGCCTGCTTGACCGCGCCGGCGACGATCGAGGTCACCCCGGCGGCATCGGCCAGGCTGTTGTAGTAGCCGATGTCCTTGCGGCAGTTCTTGAGCGTGAAGAGGTGCGCCTCGGGATCGCGGCCGATTACCCACTTGGCCATGTTCTGATAGAAGCCGCTGTTGAGCAGGCCGGAGCCCAGCACGGCGTGCAGCTGCTCGATATCGACGCCGGCCTTCTTCGCGGTGGTGTAAGCCTCGGCGAAGATGGCGGCGTAGCTCATGGCCACGAAGTTGTTGATCAGCTTGATCTTGTGGCCGTGGGTCACCGGGCCGACGTGGATCACGGTCTCGGCCCAGCACTCGATAATCGGCCGGACTTCGGCCAAGGTCGACTCGTCGGCGCCGACGAAGGCGACCAGCCGACCCTCCTCCGCCTCCCGGGGCGTGCGGCCGAGCGGCGCGTCGATCAGGCGCACGCCGAGCGGCTCGAGCTCGGCGGCCAGTGCCTCGGTCGAGGTCGGCTCGGCGGTCGAGCAGTCGACCAGGATCAGCCTTTCGCGGGCGCCCGCCGCGATGCCGTCGGCGCCGCGCACCAGCGCCTCGACCTGCGGCGTGCCGGTGACGCAGAGGAAGATCACGTCGCACGCCTCTGCCATGGCCCTGGCGCTCCTGGCCTCTTCCGCGCCGCGCTTGACCAGGTCCTCGACCGGCGCGCGGTTCCTGTGGCCCATGACCCAGAGCGGATAGCCCTGCTCCAGGATGTTCTTGGCCATGCCGTGGCCCATCAGCCCGACGCCGATGAACCCGACCTTCTGCTTTTCGGTCATGTGGTCGAACCTCCCGTTCTATCTTTCCAGTCGTTCTAGTACTTCTTCCTGCTATGCACACCGTAGTGGGCTGCCAGATAGTCCAGCACCTGGTTCCAACTATCTGCGTCGAGTTCCGGCATGCCCTGTTCCTCGACCATCCACACCAGGGTCTCCTCCCAGGCATCGCGGTTAAGCCCTTGCTGCTTGACGATCATCAGAGAATGGCAGGCGCCGCAAAGGCCGTAGACCGCCTCTCGCCCCGGTCCCGCCGGCAAGCCGTTCCATTCGGCGACCGCATCGCTTGCGCCGATTTGTACAGGCGGCTCGGCGGGTGTACGACCGTCGGCGAGGGCCGAACCGGCCCCGGCCGAAATCAGGACCGGAAGGCTCCAGACCAGAAGGGAGCGCAATCTTATGCCTTCACTCGCACGGCGACGCGGTGCATCGAATTGTTGAGGTAGCCTTTCGGGTTCCAGTTGATCGCGAAGGGCTGCATCGCGCCTTGATCGTCGGTCGCCCGCGCCCAGACCTCGTAGTAGCCGCGCTCCGGGAACGCGAGCCTGGCTGACCACCGTTGCCAAGAATAAGGATTGGGCGGGCCCTTGAGGTCGGCTCGGACCCAAGAGGCGCCAAAGTCGATGCTGACGTGCATGTCCTTGACCGCCCGGTCGCCGGCCCAGGCGTGGCCGCGCACCTCTAGACTCCGCTCGGCAATCTCGGCTCCCGTTTCGGGCCAGGTGATGAGTGACTTCACCGGCATGGACTCGATGATCCTGAAGTCCTTCTTGTTGACCTTCTCACCCGGGGCCACGGAATAGTACGGAACCCGGTAGGAGGTGCCGGTCATCTTGGGCCCATCGTGCACGACGTCGCGGATTTGGATGCGTCGCAGCCATTTCTGCGAGCAGGAGCCCGGCCAGCCAGGACAGACGGCACGAACCGGGAAGCCGTTCAAGGTCGGGATCGGCTCGCCGTTCATCTCGAAGGCAATGATGGAATAAGGATTCATGGCCTTGGCGATGGGCACGCCGCGCGAGATCGGCAACTTCTCCGGATCGCCAGAGAGATGTCCGTCCATGCCATAGTGTGCCGTGTAAATCGCCGTGTCCTTTATGCCGGCGGCCTTGAGGAGATCGGCGTAGCGAATGCCCGTCCACTCGGCATTGCCCACGGCGCCAACGGTCCACTGATTGCCCTTGGCCGGAGGATTGAAGGCCGCGCGCCCATTGCCCCCGCACTCCACCTGAAGCTTCAACTTGACCACCTCGAACTTGGACCGGAGGTCGTCCAGTGTCAGCGTCATCGGGTTAAGGACCTCGCCGTCGATCTCGAGCTTCCAGCCCCCGGCGTCCATCTTCTCGGCCATTTCCGGCACGAGGCCGTTGTTGCGCACGAAGTGGCGGTGGTTGGGCGTCACGTCCTCGTCGAGCAGGTGGGCCGGCGTCTCGGCGTTGATCGGCCGGTCGTTCAGGACCGTCAGACCCTCTTTGCCCACAAGCTTGAAGTCCTTGGTTTGCTCCGCCAAGGCGGCCGGAATGAGGCCTGCGGGCATGTTCCGATGAAAGGGTATGGTGGCGCCCACGGCGGCGCCCATCGCGGCCAAGCCCGCGCCCTTCAGGAAGCCGCGGCGATCAGCCTCGGCGACACGCCCGAACACCTTATAGTCCGCGCGCTCAGGGTCCTCGGCGTAGAGCTCGCAAAGGCCGCGTTCCAGTTTGTCTGGTGTTTTGGACATGGTTCTCTCTCCCTTTGATATCGGTGCCGCGACACTGGAAGTGCCCGGGCGGCGGCAGGCCGGCGAAGGATATTTTGACGAGATCGCAAGTCAAATTTTTCCCGTCATCGCAGCACGTCGGTGCGATCGGCATTTGACGACAACTTCGGCAAAAATCTGTCTTGTCCGTGCCATTCATTATACTCAAAATCGGATGACGCGATCGAACACCTTCTTCGGCCGACACGTGAAGACCGGGTTCTACTGGGCGGACACCACTCGTTGTTCCTGCTCGCCCAGGCCCTCGACGCCGAGCCGGACCCGCTGGCCGGCCTTCAGGTAGGTCGGCGGCTTCATGCCCAGGCCGACCCCGGGCGGCGTGCCCGTGGTGATCACGTCGCCGGACTGCAGGCTCATGAAGCGGCTGACGTAGCTCACCAGGTGATAGACGCCGAAGACCATGGTCTCGGTGCTGCCGTCCTGGCGGCGCTCGCCGTCGACCTCGAGCCAGATCTTCAGGTTCTGCGGGTCGGGCACCTCGTCGCGGGTGACCAGCCAGGGCCCGATCGGGCCGAAGCTGTCGGCGCTCTTGCCCTTGACCCACTGGCCCGTGCCCTCCAGCTGGAAGGCCCGCTCGGAGACGTCGTTGACCACGCAATAGCCGGCGATGTGGTCGGCCGCGTCGGCTTCCTCGATATAGACGCCGGGATGGCCGATCACCACGCCCAGCTCGACCTCGTAGTCTGTCTTGGCCGCGCCGCGCGGGATCACCGTGTCGTCGTTCGGACCGCAGATCGAGGAGGTCGCCTTCATGAAGATAACCGGCGACTCGGGCACCGGCACGCCCGATTCCGCCGCGTGGTCGGCGTAGTTCAGGCCGATCGCGACGAACTTGCCGACGCCGCCGACACAGGGGCCGATGCGCGGCCGGCCCGCCACCTTGGGCAGACCGGTCGGGTCGAGCCCGCGCAGGCGGTCCAGCGCCCCAGGCAGCAGAGCGTCACCGGCAAGATCGTCGAGCTGGCCCGAGAGATCGCGGATCGCCCCCTCGCCGTCCAACAGTCCCGGCTTTTCCCGGCCCGCTTCGCCATAGCGCAGCAATTTCATGATGTTCCCCTCCCTCGATTAGTCTCTCCGGCGGCCCAGCCGTGGCTCCGGCCAAGGGTTCGGCGACGGCGACATGGTCCGGACCCATTCGGACGCAGAAGGCGCCGCACCCCGGGACAAGCCCTATCAAAGGGTTTTGCCCGGCCATTGGCAAGCCTGTTGGCGCCCCCTCGCGAAGCGACCAGCTCTTCGATCGACCCGGGGGAGGATTCGCGGCGCGTTCGACGCACGTACCTCGGGATGAAACGGTCTATCGGGAATCGACGGTCGGCCCGCCCTCACGCCGGGTCGCGCCCGAAGGGGCGCTTCGAAGCACATGGGGCGGGCGGTCGCGCAAAGGTCTTTTATCGGGAGAGGATCGGCCTGACACCGCGGGTATCGTGGCGGCAGGCGCTAGCGGGCGGAGGACGGCAGGCGGTCGATCCGCCGGTCGCCGGTCAGCAGGTATCCGAGCCGCGTTATTCCGCCTATGCCGGCAACAAGATGTCGCGCATGGAGATCAAGAACGCGGTTATCGCGAACAGATAACCCGTGTAAACCAGCCGAATTGGCATTGCATATCCCACTACTTTCTTACGCATTACTTAAACTTTCTTCTGTTCTTTCCGAACTTGACTTCATTTTTACTCCAAAACGACGGTCGCTTGTGCGGTCCAATTGGTGTCATCGATGTGGCATTTCTGGGGCAAGGGCCCTGTTCCTTGCCCCGCCGGGGATCAAAGGCGGGCAACAACCGCCTTAAAGTTGTACATTTTTCTATAATATTCGACTTTCGGTAGATATCGTAAGAACCGGGTCAACCGACCGGCGTCAGCAGCGGTTGGCCGGCGAAGTGGGCGCGCAGGTTGTCGAGCACGAGTTGGCACATGGCGGTGCGGGTTTCGATGGTCGCGCTGCCCACGTGCGGCTGCAGAACAACGTTCTCCATGGTCAACAAGGCCTCGGGCACCTTGGGCTCCTCGGCGAAGACGTCGAGGCCGGCGGCGCCGAGCCGGCCTTCGGCGAGTGCCGCAACCAGGGCGGGCTCGTCGACCACCGAGCCGCGCGCCACGTTGACGAAGACTCCCTGCGGGCCCAGCGCGTCGAGCACGGCGCGGTCGACGAGCCCATGCGTGGCCGCGCCGCCCGGGCAGATGACAATCACGATGTCGCTGTCCCGCGCCATCTCGACCAGGTCCGCGTAGTAGCGGTAGGGTTGGTCCCTCTGCTCGTGGCGCCCGTGGTAGGCGATCTCGCAGCCGAGCGTTTCGGCGCGCCTGGCGATGGCCTTGCCGATCCGACCGAGACCCAGGATGCCGCAGCGCTTGCCGACCACGCTCCGGTTCAACGCCATGGGACCTTCGGCAAGCCAGCGGCCTTCGCGCACATAGCGGTCGCCCAGGCAGACCTGCCGCGTCACCGCGAGCAACAGGGCGATCGCCGTGTTGGCGACTTCGTCGTTCAGCACATCGGGCGTATAGGTGACGGCGATGCCGTTGTTGCGGGCATGGGCGAGGTCGATGGCGTCAACGCCGACCCCCATGCAGGCGACGATCTCGAGATTGGGCAGCGCCTCCATCAGGGACGCATCGGCGCCGACATCGCCCATGGTCGCGATCCCCCGCGCCGCCTGGGCCTCGGCCAACAGACCTGCGGTATCCTCCGCCTCCCACATCCGATGGAGCACGAAATCCTGCTCGAGCGCCGCCATGACCGACGGCACATAGGGACGAAGCACGACGATTTCCGGTTTCACAACTCCCCTCCCCTAGGCGCTGCCGGCGACCGGTCGCATGCGGCGGTCCCCGGTCAACCGCTTCATCAATAGCATCGCATCCTTGCAGAACCAAGCCGCGCCGGGGAAGATGCGTTCAGTCGCGAAACCAGTACAGAACCCCGGTCCATGCCCCTGCGCCTCGATCCCAAGACCTGCCTGCCGGACGACGGCACCGAGGGCCTGCTGATCGGCCGGGCCTGGCGGACCGGCCCGGTCGCAGGCCCGTGCGTCGTGGTCCTGTGGGGCGACGAGGTGCGGGACATCACGGCGGATTTCCCGACCACGACGGAGCTGCTGAACGACCGCGACCCGGTGGCCGCGGCCCGCGAGGCGGCCCGGCACGGCCGGCCGCTCGGCAGCACCGAAGCGATCCTGGCCAACAGCGCGGCGGCAAGCCGCGACCCCTCGAAGCCGGCGTTCCTCGCGCCGGCGGACCTGCAGGCGCTCAAGGCCTGCGGCGTCACCTTCGTCAAGTCGATGCTGGAACGGGTGATCGAGGAACAGGTCAAGGGCGACCCGGCCGCCGCCGCCGCGGCGCGCGAGACCATCGTCGGCGAGATCGGCACCGATCTGGCGGCGGTCGTGCCCGGGTCCGCGGCCGCGGCGAAGCTGAAGGCGGCGCTGATCGAACGCGGCCTCTGGTCGCAGTACCTCGAGGTCGGCATCGGCCCGGACGCCGAGGTCTTCACCAAGAGCCAGCCGATGTCCGGCGTCGGGCTGGGCGCCGAGATCGGCCTGCATCCCCGGTCGAGCTGGAACAACCCGGAGCCCGAGATGGTGCTCGCGGTCAACGCGCGCGGCAAGACCGTCGGCGCGACCCTGGGGAATGACGTCAATCTGCGCGACTTCGAGGGGCGCAGCGCGCTGCTGCTGGGCAAGTCGAAGGACAACAACGGCTCCTGCGCGCTCGGTCCGTTCATCCGGCTGTTCGACGCAGGCTTCGGCATCGACGACGTGCGCCGGGCCGAGGTGCGCCTGACGATCGAGGGCGAGGACGGATTCACGCTCGAGGCGGTCAGCTCGATGGCCGAGATCAGCCGCGACCCGCTCGATCTGGTGAGCCAGACCATCGGGGCGGTGCACCAGTACCCGGACGGCCTGATGCTGTTCACCGGCACCATGTTCGCGCCGACCAAGGACCGCGACCGACCCGGCGAAGGATTCACCCACAAGAAGGGCGACCTGGTGACCATCTCGAGCGAACAACTGGGCGCCCTGGTCAACAGCGTCGCGCTCAGCAACGAGATCCCGCCGTGGGACTTCGGCGCCGCGGCCTTGATGGCGAACCTGAGCGCACGCGGACTGTTGGGAGGCAGGCGATGAAAGTGGTGATCACCGGGGGCTGCGGTTTCATCGGCCTGCGTCTCGCCCAACGGCTGCTCGAACGGGGCGAGCTGACCGGACCGTCGGGCGGGCCGGAGCCGATCGACGATCTGGTGCTGTTCGACATGAACGCGCCGCCCGCCCTGCCGGACGCCCTGGACGGCCGGGTGACGGTGCTGCTCGGCGAGATCTCGAACCGCGACGAAGTGTTTCAGCTGATCGACCGCGACGACATCGCGGTCTTCCACCTGGCCTCGGTGGTCTCGGGCGGTGGCGAGAAGGACTTCGACCTGGCGATCCGGGTCAACCTGGACGGCGGCCTGAACGTGATGGAGGCCTGCCGGGCGCGTGCCGGCCTGCCGCGCCTGGTCTTCGCCTCCTCGATCGCGGTGTTCGGCGGCTCCGGCATGCCGAAGGTGGTTGGCGACACGGTCAAGCAGACGCCGCAGACCACCTATGGCGTCACCAAGGCGATCTGCGAGCTGCTGGTCAACGACTACACCCGCAAGGGCTTCCTCGACGGCCGCTCGGCGCGCTTGCCGACCGTGATCATTCGCCCCGGCAAGCCGAACGCCGCGGCCTCCAGCTTCGTCTCCGGCCTGTTCCGCGAGCCGCTGAACGGCGTGCCCTGCGCCCTGCCGGTCCAGCCGGAGACGGTCATGCCGGTGTTGGGCTACCGTTCGATCGTCGAGGGGTTCATCAAGCTGCATGAGCTCGACGGCGGCGCCCTGGGCGACGACCGCGCGCTCAGCCTGCCCAGCCTGACCGTGACCGTGGCCGAGATGATCGAGGCGCTCACCCGCGTCGGCGGCGAGCGGCCGCTGGGCAAGATAACGGTGGAGCCCGATCCCTTCATCGAGGCGATCGTCGCGACCTGGCCGCAGGACGCCAGCTATGAACGCGCCATCGCCTTGGGCCTACCCAAGGAGGACAGCCTGGATGAAATCGTCCGCGCCTACATCGAGGATTATCTCGACGGTTGAAGCTAGCGCGTTATCCGTTCGAATAGTATCGGCGCCAGCCCGCTCCCCCCTCCCGGCCGCCCACGGGATCGTATGATATGGGCGGCCGGGAGCGAGAGCGGGCTGGTTCCGACTGATTGAAAAATGCCCTAACAGGCTGCTGAAAAACTCCTCGCGTTTGGAGGGATAGCGTGATTCTCTGGGTTAATGAGCTATGGAGGATCGCATGCGCGGCGAGGATCGGTCGAGCGGCAGTTTGTTCAGCTACGTTGACCTTGAGGGCCGGGTTCCAGCGAGGCACCCGCTTCGTTTGATCCGCGCGGTGGTGAACGAGGTTCTCGGGTCGCTGTCGGGAGACTTCGAGGCGCTCTATTCATGTACGGGCCGTCCGTCGATTGCGCCGGAGAAGCTGCTGCGGGCGTTGCTGTTGCAGGCGTTCTATTCGATCCGCTCTGAGCGTCAGCTGATGGAGCAGCTGGACTTCAACCTGTTGTTCCGGTGGTTCGTGGGTCTCGGGCTGGACGATCCGGTGTGGGATGCGACGGTGTTCTGCAAGAACCGGGACCGGCTTCTGGAGGCGGAGATATCGGCGCAGTTCCTGGCCGGCATCGTGGCGCACCCGAAGGTGCGCCCGCTTCTCTCACGCGAGCACTTCTCGGTCGACGGCACGCTGATCGAGGCTTGGGCCTCGATGAAGAGCTTTCGCCGCAAGGACGGCGAGGACGACGACCCGGGCGCCGGACGCAACGCGGAACGGGACTTTCGCGGGCAAAAGCGCTCCAACGAGAGCCATGAAAGCACCACCGATCCCGAGGCGCGGCTGTACCGCAAGGGCGATGGCAAGGAGAGCCGGCTCTGCTACATGGGCCACGCGCTGATGGAGAACCGCAACGGCCTGGCGGTCGGCGGCGGGGCGACGCTGGCCAGCGGCACGGCCGAGCGCGACCATGCGCTGGACGCGATCGACGGCAACCGCGGCGGCCCCGTGGCGGCCGGGCGGATCACGCTGGGCGGCGACAAGGCCTTCGACGTGAGCGACTTCGTCGGCGATCTCAGAGCACGCCGGATCACCCCGCATCTGACCCGCGACAACCATGTCACCAAGACCGGCAAGCGGCGCAAGACGGCGATCGACGGCCGCACGACGCGCCACCCGGGCTACGACGTCTCGCAGCGCTGTCGCAAGCGCATCGAGGAGGTCTTCGCCTGGGTCAAGACCATCGCCGGGCTCGCCAAGACCCGCTTCCGGGGCCAGAGACGCGTCGACGCCGCCTTCACCTTCGCCCTGGCGGCCTACAACCTGATCCGACTACCCAAATTGCTGGCAGCGCCGCCATGATCGCGCCCGCAACCCTCCCGGATCAGCCCGTCGAAACCACCCCCGATGCAAAACTCGGCGACGATACCCGCCAAACTCCAGCGCCATTCGCCACCGACAGAACCAATAGACCCGACCTGGGCCGTTTTTCAGCAGCCTGCTAATGCGTCAGAAAGCCATAGATTCCGAAAACGACGGGTGCGAACACGCCGATGCCAAGGATGCCGTAGAACAGCAGACCGCCAATAAAGCTTGAAATCTCGTCAAGCCTCAGGCCGCGGACCGGGACAATCGGCGGTATGGAGACCGGCCGCAACAATTCCGCCGACATGGCGTTCGCACTCCAGAAAAAGACGCGGGCAGTTTCGCCCGAACGTTATCAAGCTGGACCTCGGGTTCGCCGATAACAATTGAATTTTTTCGATCAAGGCCATGCAGGAAATCGATGGCTGCGACAATCCAACGACAGCCGGTACCGGCACCGGCCGCTCCGACCGGCGGCCTCTCGACTGGTCATTGTCCTCAGGCGTCAAGGCGCACTAAACTCCAGATCCACAAGCCGGGAGGAGCCGCACGCCATGCCGAACGACAAGACCAAACGCCGCAGCGCCGAGTGGTTCGGCAAGGTCGACAAGGACGGCTTCGGCCACCGCAGCTGGCTGAAGAATCAGGGCTTGCCGCACCACCTGTTCGATGGTCGGCCAGTGATCGGGATCTGCAACACCTGGTCGGAACTGACGCCCTGCAACGGGCATTTCCGCGTGCTCGCCGAGCGGATCAAGCGCGGGGTCTACGAAATGGGCGGCTTCCCGCTCGAGTTCCCGGTCATGTCCCTGGGCGAGACGCTGATGCGCCCGACCACCATGATGTTCCGCAACCTGGTCTCCATGGATGTCGAGGAATCGATCCGCGCCAACCCGCTGGACGGCGTGGTGCTGCTGGTCGGCTGCGACAAGACCACGCCGGCGCTGCTGATGGGCGCGGCCTCCTGCGATCTGCCGACCCTCGCGCTGTCCGGCGGCCCGATGCTGAACGGCCGCTTCCGGGGCAAGGAGATCGGCTCCGGCACCGACGTCTGGAAGTTCGACGCCATGGTCAAGGCCGGCGAGATGACGCTGGCCGACTTCATGGAGGCGGAGTCCTGCATGTCGCGCTCGATCGGTCACTGCATGACCATGGGCACCGCTTCGACCATGGCGAGCATGGTCGAAGCGCTCGGCATGGGCCTGCCGTCCAATGCCGCCATCCCGGCCGCCGATTCGAGGCGCAACGCGCTGGCCCATATGGTCGGCCGGCGCATCGTCGAGATGGTGCGAGAGGACCTGCGTATGTCCAAGGTGTTGACCAGGGAGGCCTTCGAGAACGCGATCCGCGCCAACGGCGCGATCGGCGGCTCGACCAACGCGGTGATCCACCTGCTCGCGGTCGCCGGGCGCCTCGGCGTCGAGCTCTCGCTCGACGACTGGGACCGGCTCGGCCGCGAAGTGCCCTGCCTGGTCAACTTGATGCCGTCGGGCCAGTACCTGATGGAGGACTTCTACTATGCCGGCGGCCTGCCGGCCGTTCTGCGCGAGCTGGGTGAAAACGGCTTGCTGCACAAGGACGCGCTGACCGTCAACGGCCAGACCCTTTGGGACAACTGCGGCAAGGCCGAGTGCTGGAACCGCGAGGTGATCCACCGCTTCGACAGTCCCTTCAAGGCGGAGGGCGGAATCGCCGTGCTGTACGGCAACCTGGCGCCCGACGGCGCGGTTCTGAAACCCTCGGCCGCGTCGCCGGAATTGATGCGGCATAGGGGCCGCGCGGTGGTCTTCGAGACCATCGACGACTACAAGGCGCGGGTCGACGATCCGGCGCTCGACATCGACCCGGGCTGCGTCATGGTGCTCAAGAACTGCGGGCCCAAGGGCTATCCGGGCATGGCCGAGGTCGGCAACATGGCCCTGCCGGCCAAGATCCTGAAGCAGGGCGTAACCGACATGGTGCGCATCTCCGACGCGCGCATGAGCGGCACCGCGTACGGCACCGTGGTGCTGCACAGCGCGCCGGAAGCCGCGCTCGGCGGCCCGCTCGCCCTGGTCCGGGACGGCGACATGATCGAGCTCGACGTCGCCGCGCGGCGCCTGCACCTGGATGTGAGCGACGCCGAGCTGGCCAAGCGCAAGGCGGCCTGGACGCCGACCGAGGAGCCGACCGGCCGCGGCTACGCCCAGCTCTACGACCGGCACGTGAACCAGGCGAACAAGGGCTGCGACCTGGATTTCCTGGTCGGCGGTAGCGGCGCGCCGGTGCCGCGCGAGAGCCATTGACCGGCGGCTGCCCGGCAAAGGCGTCGGACTTGGCGACGCCCGGAGGGACCAATGCCCGGCCTCGTGACCGTGTTCGGTGGATCGGGTTTTCTTGGACGTGCCGTCGTGGCGCGGCTCGCGGCGCACGGCTTCAAGGTTCGTATCGCGGTTCGCCATCCCGAGGCGGCCGGCGTTTTCGAGCTGCGCGATCGCGCCGGTGAGCTGCAATCCGTCGGCGCCGACGTCCGCGACGAGGCCGCTGTCGCCGCCGCCGTCGCGGACGCGCAGGCCGTCGTCAATGCCGTCGGCCTTTATGTCGAACAGGGTGCCGAGACTTTCGAGGCCGTTCATGTGCGTGGCGCGGAACGGGTCGCGCGGCAGGCCTCCCGGGCCGGCGTCGAGCGGCTGGTCCATATCTCGGGGATCGGCGCCGATTCCGCTTCCCCCTCGGCCTATGTGCGGGCGCGGGCCGAGGGCGAGCAAGTGGTCGCTGCCGCCTTCGACGGCGCGACGATCCTGCGGCCCAGCGTGCTGTTCGGGCCCGGCGATAGTTTTTTCAGCACCTTGGCGGGCATCGCCCGGCGGTCGCCGCTTTTGCCCCTGTTCGGCCGCGGCGACACCCGCCTGCAGCCGGTCTATGTCGATGACGTGGCCGAAGCGGTGGCCCGGGCCATGGAAGACTCGGCCGCCCGGGGCCGGCTCTTTGAGCTTGGCGGCCCGGGTATCTTCACATACAGAGAGCTGGTCGAATTGCTGTTGCGGGAAATGGCGCTCGAACGGCACCTGCTGCCGCTGCCGTTTCCCGTCTGGGACCTTATCGCGCGGCTGTCGGCGATCCTGCCCAGTCCACCGGTCACGCGCGATCAATTGGCGCTGATCCGGCAGGACAACGTCGTTGCCCCCGACGCCGGCACATTCGACGACCTCGGCATCCAACCAACCGCGGTCGAATCGGTTCTGCCGAAATGCTTGAGGAAGGGCTCGGACGAACCGGCGTGAATCCGCAGGGCGATAAAATCATCTGGACACCCTCTCGCCGCCAAAGTCTTATTCGGAGCCTGAGCAGAGGGAGGATCGCGGATGGTGGACAGGTTGGCGGGCAAGAAGGCCGTGGTGACGGCCGCGGCCCAGGGTATCGGGCGGGCCACGGCGCTCGCCTTCGCCGCCGAAGGCGCCGAGGTCGTGGCGACCGACATCAACCAGGCCAAGCTCGCCGAGCTGTCGGACACAGCGGGCATCACGACGCGCCTGCTGGACGTCAGGGACGAGGCCGCGATAGCCGCCCTGGCGGCCGACACCGGCGCGGTCGAGGTGCTCTGCAACGTGGCGGGTTTCGTGCACCACGGAACGATCCTGGACTGCGCGGAGGCGGACTGGGATTTTTCCTTCGACCTCAACGTCAAGTCCATGTACCGCACGATCCGCGCCTTCCTGCCGGCCATGCTGGCGGCCGGCGGCGGCTCGATCGTCAACATGGCTTCGGTCGCCTCGTCGATCCGCGGCATTCCGAACCGCTTCGTCTACGGTACCAGCAAGGCGGCGGTCATCGGCCTAACTAAGGCGGTCGCCATCGACTTCATCCGGCAAGGCATCCGCTGCAACGCGATCTGTCCCGGGACGGTCCAGTCGCCCTCGCTCGACGACCGGATCGCCGCCTTCGACGATCCCGTCGCGGCGCGCAAGGCCTTCATCGCCCGCCAGCCCCTGGGCAGACTCGGCACGCCGGAGGAGATCGCCGCTCTCGCCGTCCACCTGGCCGGCGACGAGTCGTCCTACACCACCGGCACGGCGATCGTCGCCGACGGCGGGGTCAGTCTCTAACCCGCATTTCTCACACTGGCCATGGCCTGCGTCGCGTTCGGGCGGCGTGCTCGGCTAGGAGAAGGCCGAAAAGCGGTGCCGTAGCACCGGTTGAGGCCTTCGACGCGGCCGACACCCGGCCGGGCGCGACCCTGCGGGCGGCGTTGTCCGGCCGACAGGGTGCGTCAAGCCGCTTGCCCGATGCGCCGGCATCGCACCGCACGGCTTTCCTACCCTGTCGGCCCGACAACGCCGCGCAGACCGTGGCCAGTGTGAGAAATGCGGGTTAAGCCACGCGATGTCTTGACTTTCCAAGGCGTTTGACCTCCGATTTGAACCAAACAGAAACTTAGGGAGAGGGGAACATGTCGACGACCAAAAGGGTATCGGCGGCTTTCGTAGCCATGGTGTTCGGCGCTCCCGCCGCGTCCGCCCAGGCCGCGGACAGCTTCATGGTCGACCTCACACACCCGATACCGACCTTCCAGCCGATGGCAGGCGACGCCACGTCGCCGGACCTGAGCAAGCCCCACAAGAACAGTAGGGCGATCCCTTCCTTCGGACAGCAAGCCGTTTTCGCCCTGTCCGAGTTCCCGACCAGCCAGGGCCATTTCGACCTGGGTCGCCTGATCGTCCCGGAGCACCACGGCACCCACATCGATTCGCCCGGCCACTACATCAACGACAAGGCCACGCTTGAGGCCGGCAACTCGAACCAGCGCAAGCTGGTCGACGACTTGGACGCCGACGACCTGATTGGCCGTATCGTCCTGATCGACATCAGCGGCCGGGTCCAGGCCGAGCTCGACAGGAACGGCGGCCGGCCCAGCCCCGACAAGGGCGTGACCGACTTTTCCAACAGCTCGCCCAACGTGGTTGGCGCCGACGACATCACGGGGGTCGCGGATAAGCTGGACAACGGCGTCTGGCTGGTCCTGAACCTCGGCTGGTCGCGCTTCTTCTTCCAGGGCACCGACTTCGCCAAGGATCCCTACATCAACGGCTGGAACCACCCGGGCATGAACAAGGCCGCGGTCGACAAGCTGATCGAGGTGATGGACCGCAAGGCCATCCGCATCAACGGCATCGTCGCCGACAACATCGGCATCGACAGCGGCCAGAGCGCGATCGGTGACGACGACCAGTGGACCAACTCCTGGCACGCCCACGTGCGCCTGCTGCAGCGTGGCCTGAAGTTCGTCGAGAACGCCGCCAACCTGGGGCTCCTGGCCCAGGCCAGGGCCGATAGCTGCACGCTCGTCGTCGGCGCGCCGAAACACGTGCGCGGCACCGGCGGCCCCTCGCGCCTGCTCGCCATGTGCGAGAGGTAGAACACTCGGATCCGGTCGGTCAGACTCGCGGCCGCCCGCTCACCGGGCTGGCTCGAGCAGGCCGGCGGCATAGGACGCCGCGGCGCGGACGGTGGCCGCGGGATCGTCTTGGGCCAGCTTTGCGACCGCTTGCCACGCGCCGGTGTCGCCCAGATATCCGAGACCGAGGGCGGCTTGTCGGCGCACCTCGCCGTGCCTGTCCGTGAGACTGAACAGCAACGGCTCGACCGCCCGACGGTCGCCCAGGCGGCCCAGGGCCATGGCCGCCGTCCAGCGCACCTCGGGCGACTCGTCGTGTAGATACGGCAGAAGGCGCGCAGCGGCGCCGGGCCGGCCCAGGACCGCCAGCGAGCGCACCGCCGTCGCGCGCAGCCGCGGGTCCGGGTCGCCGAGGCCCGCGGCGCCAGCCAGCAAAGCCTCGGCTTCGGGTGTCCCGCTGTAGCCCAAACCGTAGAGCGCCACGCGCCGACGCTGATAAAGGCGTTCGGCGAGTTTCAAGGCGGCTTGGGAATCGCGGCCGAGCGGCCGGGGCGCGGCGCCGTCGAGCAAGACCGCGGAGCCCTGTTCGGGATCAAGCTCGACTATGGCCCGCAGGATCTCCTGTTGCAGGCGAAGCGCCGTCAACGCCCGCGTCACCCCGTCCTTGTCGACGGACTTCAGATCCCCGGCCGCCCCGTCCAGCTGCCGATAGAGCTGCGCCAAGGGCGCCGCGGCCCTTGGCTGGCCCAGGTTGCGCAGGCCTCGAATGGCCGAAACCTGCACCTCAGGTTCGTCGTCGGCCAACAGGGCAACCAGTGTCGGATAGGTGCTGCCGTCATGGATCGCGCCCAGGGCAACCGCCACGGCTGACCTGAGCTGGGGCTCTTCGGCCCGAGTCAGTAACCGGCTCAGGGGCCGCTGCGCGGCGCCGTCGCCAATCCGCCCGAGCGACCATACGATCAGGGCCCGCTCGCCATCGTCCGGGGCTCTGTCGAGCGCGCCCAGGAGCGGACCGACCGCCTCGCTTCGGCCGCTTTGGCCCAGGGCGAGGATCGCCCTTTGCCGGAGCCACTTGCTTCGCGACTCGTCAATCAAGGAGATCAGCAAATCGATCGCGGGTGCCTCGGGGAACCGGCCAAGGGCGGTTACGACGCTTTCGCGCACCAAGGGATCTTCGTCGCGGCCGAACACGCCCAGCAACCTCGCCAGGCTGGCCGGATCGCCGATCGCCGCGATCGACATGACACAGTCGCGGCGCAGTTCGGCGCGTTGCTCGTCATCCAGACAGCGGTAAAGTGGCGGTAGCGCTCCGGCGTCGCCAAGGCGGCCCAAGGCCGTATAGATCGCGCCGCGGACCCGGGGTTCGCGCCCCTGTTTGTGCAGCGCATCGAGCAGAAACGGCACGGCGGCGCGCTGACCGCGGTGGCCCAAGGACTCCGCCGCGCGCGCCCTTGTCTCAGCCGCCTCGTCGCCGAGTCCCCAGAGCAGCGCCTCGAAGGGAATGGCGGCGTGTTCCCAACCGTTGGCGAGCGCCCGGTTCGGGGCAGCGGCGAAAAGCGCCAGGGCGAGAAGCGCAACAGGCGGTGCAAGCCACCGTGACGGAACGGGATTTCGCGTAGCGCGGCAGGCCGCGCGGGCGTTTTTCGGCCGGGACATGCCGGATACTAGGGCGCCACCACCGGGGCCGCCAGCGGCAAAGAAACGGCCGGTATCACCTGGGCTTGCGCTCCCTTGATACCGGCCGCTAATCAGGTTCGGGTCGGCCTCCGGCCTGACCGCAAGACCTTAGATATCGCCGTGGGCCATGCCCTCGGTTGCGAAGTCCTGCTGACCGCCGCCCAGGGGATCCGGGCCGAAGCGGTTGGGTCCGTCGGTGCCCTTGAGGAAGCCGAGATAGATGAACATGAAGAGCCCGCCGAAGAGCGGGATCAGATAGATCAACTGGAACCACCCGGACCGTCCCCGGTCGTGGCAGCGCTTCGCGCCGGCGGCCAAAAGCGGCCAGATCGAGAACAGGCCGAACACGCTGCCGATGATGCCGATCGGCACGCCGGACTGCGTCATGTGAACGGTACCCAAGACCGGATCCAAGACATTCGCGACAATCATCAGAACGAACATTGGAAGGAAATAGAATAACCAGTAGGTCGACCGGCCGATGCGGCCCTGGAACGAGAACCAGACATGAGCGATCGAGTTGTTGCCCGCGGCCATATTGCCACTCCTTTATCTGCAAAAGCTGGCGGGCAGTCTGGTCGGAGAGGATTTAAGAAAATGCTTCGCGGATGTTAAGAAACCACAACTTTCGCGGCCAAAAGATGTCCAATCGGCTAAATACCAAGCCAAGCGACCACAACGCCTCATGCTTCAATATATCGCTTTAGCGATGCCTTCTATTCGGCTGGTTAATCTCATAGTTTCTTTAGGATGAAACCTGGACTTTCTGACCGTGAAACAAGCGGTTCTTTGTGGCAGCTTCTGCACCAGAAGAGTGCAGCAAACGGTCGAGGGGTCATCCACTCCGGCGACGTTACGGTCCTTCGTCACGTTGCCTGGAACAGATTTCGACAGGTGAGCTATGGACGACCCAACCCCCACAAGCTACCGTGACGGGGTCATTTTCGAGCTTGCACGTCCCCGGCTTCGGGCGTGCCGCCGAAAACGCAGTGGACGAAACCGATATCACGCATTAACGTATACGCTAATGTACGAACAAGGGTGAAAATCGGCCGGTTCCAAGGCTGAATCCGCCTGGGGAGGCAACATGGCGTCTGTCGAAATCCGCGCGGCACGCAAGGCCTTTGGCTCGACCGAAGTGCTGCACGGGGTCGATATCGACGTGCCGGACAAGTCTTTTACCGTCCTTGTCGGGCCTTCGGGCTGCGGCAAATCGACCCTGCTGCGCATGATCGCCGGGCTGGAGGAGATCACCGCCGGCGAGATCGCGATCGGCGGTCGCGTGGTCAACGGCATCCCGCCCAAACAGCGCGATATCGCCATGGTGTTCCAGAACTATGCGCTCTATCCGCACATGAAGGTCTACGACAACATGGCCTTCAGCCTGAAGCTGGCCAAGGCCGACCCGGCGGAGATCGACAAGCTGGTCCTCAAGGCGGCGGACATCCTCAATCTGAACGAATACCTCGACCGCTTCCCGCGCCAGCTTTCCGGCGGCCAGCGCCAGCGGGTCGCCATGGGGCGCGCGATCGTGCGCGACCCGCAGGTCTTCCTGTTCGACGAGCCGCTGTCGAACCTGGATGCCAAGCTGCGGGTCCAGATGCGCACCGAGATCAAGGCGCTGCATCAACGCTTGCAAAGCACCTCGATCTACGTGACCCACGATCAGATCGAAGCCATGACCATGGCCGATCAGATCGTCGTGATGCGCGACGGCAACATCGAGCAGAGCGGGGCGCCGCTCGAGCTCTACGACAACCCGGCCAACATTTTCGTGGCGGGATTCATCGGCTCGCCCGCCATGAACCTGATCGAGGGCACGGTCAAGGTGAGCAACGGCACGGCCAAGGTGATCGCCGACGACGGCACCGCGCTGCCGCTGAACCCGAACCGGGGCGCCCCCGAGGGCACGCGGGTGCACTACGGCATGCGGCCGGAACACTGGACCCTGACCGGCGACGGCGACGGCGTCGCGGCCGACGTCATCGTGGTCGAGCCGACCGGTGCGGAGATCCTGGTGGTCTGCAGCATGGCCGGCCGGGAGATCCAAGCCTCCTTTCACGAACGGCACGATCTCAAGCCTGGCCAGCAAATCAACCTGCAGCCCAACCTGGACATCGTGCACCTCTTCGAAACGGAAAGGGGGACGAGACTAATCTAGCCGAGTCGCCCTGTACGAAGAGCAATGGAGATCGAAACCGGACAACGGTCTCGGGGCAACAAAATCAACGATATTCCATGGAGGAGATCATGAGGGACTTTACCAGAAGAGACGTTTTGAAATCCGGCGCCGCGGTTGCGCTTGGCGCCGTTGTCGCTTCGCCGGCCCTGCTGGAGGCAGCCCAAGCCTGGGCCGCAGCCAATCCCTGGAAGCCGGAAAAGGGCGCCGAGTTGCGCGTACTGCGCTGGAAACGCTTCGTGCAGTCCGAAGGCGAAGCCTTCCAGGCGGCGATGGATGCCTTTACCAAGGCAACCGGCGTGCCGGTGCGCGTCGACAGCGAAGGCTTCGAGGACTTGCGGCCGAAGGCGGCCGTCGCGGCCAATATCGGCAGCGGGCCCGACATCATCTGGGGCATCCACGCCGACGCCCACCTCTATCCCAACGCCATGCTCGACGTCTCCGATGTCTGCGAGCATCTGGGCCAACGCTATGGCGGCTGGTATCCGATCGCCGAGCACTACGGCAAGCGCGACGGCAAGTGGATCAACCTGCCGGTGACGATCAGCGGCAACTACATCAACTACCGCAAATCCCATGTGCAGAAGGCCGGATTCGAGACCGTGCCGGACAACACCGACGACTTCCTGAAGCTGATGAAGGGGCTCAACAAGCAGGGCACGCCCGGCGGCTTCGCGCTCGGCAACGCCAGCGGCGACGGCAACTGCTGGACCCACTGGATTCTCTGGTCGCACGGCGGCCGGATGGTCGACGAGAACGACAACGTCGTGGTCAACAGCCCCGAGACGATCGCCAGTCTGGAATACGTCAAGGAGCTGGCCTCGACCTTCCTGCCCGGCACCGCCTCCTGGCTCGACGGCCACAACAACAAGGCCTTCCTGCAAAGCGGCTGCTCGCTGACCAACAACGGCATCTCGATCTACGCGGCCGCCCAACGGGAAGGCATGACCGACTTGGCCAACGACATGGACCATGCCTTCTATCCGATCGGACCGGTCGGCGTGCCGACGGAATTCCACGTCTGTTTCCCGATGATGGGCTACAACTACACCAAGTATCCCAGCGCGACGAAGGCGCTGATGAGCTGGCTCATGGAGAAGGAGCAGTACGACGCCTTCATGCAGGGCTCGGTCGGCTATCTGAGCCATTCGCTCAAGGCCTATCAGGATCACCCGGTCTGGACCGAGGATCCCAAACGCCTGGTGTTCCGCGATTCGGCGGCGCGTTCGCGCTCCTTCGCGCACGCCGGCAAGCTTGGCTACGCGGCTTCCGGCGTGTTCGCCGACTTCGTTGTGGTCAACATGGTGGCCGAGGTGGCGACCGGCGCGAAGACGCCGCAGCAGGCCGCCGAGGACGCCCAACGGCGCGCAGAGCGTTACTACAAGGTCTGACTGCCTGGCGGCGGCGCGGGGTCGTTCCGCGCCGCCGGCCCTGTTTCAGGAGTTCACCGCCCCATGGCCGCCGCTACCGAGGCCCGCGATAGCTACAAGATCGGCCTGCTCGCGCGCCTGAACAACAACCGCAACCTCCTGGGCCTGCTGTTCATGCTGCCGGCGGGCCTGGTGCTGCTGGTGTTCCTGACCTACCCCTTGGGCCTCGGCGTCTGGCTCGGCTTCACCGATGTCAAGATCGGCCGTCCCGGTCAGTTCATCGGCCTGGAAAACTACGAATGGCTGTTCCGGGATCACGTGTTCTGGCTATCGGTCTTCAACACCTTCCTCTACACCGTGGTCGCCAGCATCATCAAATTCGCGCTCGGCCTTTGGCTGGCCCTGCTGCTCAACCGGCACCTGCCGTTCAAGGCTTTCCTCAGGGCCATCGTCCTGCTGCCGTTCATCGTGCCCACGGTGCTCTCGGCGCTGGCCTTCTGGTGGATCTACGACTCCCAGGATTCGGTGATCAGCTGGATACTGATCGAGGCCGGCCTGATCACTGAAACGATCGACTTCCTGGGCGACCCGAACAACGCGCGCGCCTCGGTCATCGCCGCCAACATCTGGCGCGGCATCCCCTTCGTCGCGATCACCCTGCTGGCCGGCCTGCAGACCATATCGCCCTCGCTCTACGAGGCCGCGACCATCGACGGGGCCAACGATTGGCAGCGCTTCCGGCACATCACCTTTCCACTGCTGACGCCGATCATCGCCGTGGTGATGACCTTCTCCGTGCTCTTCACCTTCACCGACTTCCAGCTCATCTGGGTGATGACCCGCGGCGGGCCGATCAACGCCACCCACCTCATGGCCACGCTGTCCTACCAGCGCGCCATCGTCGGCGGCTCGCTCGGCGAGGGCGCGGCCATCGCGACCGCCATGATTCCCTTCCTGCTGGCCGCGATCCTGTTCAGCTATTTCGGCCTGCAGCGGCGCAAGTGGCAGCAGGGAGGCGGCGATGACTGAGGTCCTGGTCAAGCCGGCCAAGGCGAAGGTCGCCGACGAAGGCGGCATGGCCTATCTGGAATCGATCCCGCGCAACGTCGTGGTGGTCTATATCCCGCTGGCGATCTTCGTCTTCGTGCTGCTGTTCCCGTTCTATTGGATGGGCATCACCTCGTTCAAGACCAACGAGGAGCTGCACGCCTATCGGGGCCTCGAGGCGCTCTGGATCTATGAGCCGACGCTCGAGAACATCCGCTTCCTGCTGTTCGAGACCGACTATCCGCGCTGGGTCTGGAACACCATGTTCGTGACCGTGACCTCGACCTTCCTGTCGATCTTCTGCGCGGTCTGCGCCGCCTACGCGATCGAGCGGCTGCGCTACAAGGGCTCGCGCACGGTCGGCATGTGCATCTTCCTGGCCTATCTGGTGCCGCCCTCGATCCTCTTCATTCCACTGGCCATCATGGTTTTCCAGCTGGGCATCTTCGATTCCAACTGGGCGCTGATCCTGACCTATCCGACGATCCTGATCCCCTTCTGCACCTGGCTGTTGATGGGCTACTTCCGTTCGATCCCCTACGAGCTCGAGGAATGCGCCCTGATCGACGGCGCCACGCGTCTGCAGATCCTGATCAAGATCGTGCTGCCGCTTTCGGTGCCCGGCCTGATCTCGGCCGGCATCTTCGCCTTCACCTTGTCGTGGAACGAGTTCATCTACGCGCTGACCTTCATCTCCTCGGCCGAAAACAAGACCGTGCCGGTCGGCGCCATCACCGAGCTCATCACCTTCGACGTCTACAACTGGGGCGGCCTCATGGCCGGCGCCATGCTGGGCTCGCTGCCGGTCGCCATCCTCTACTCCTTCTTCGTCGAGCACTACGTCTCCTCGATGACCGGAGCGGTCAAGGAGTAGCGGAACGGTCACAGCTCCGAG
>JBFJPL010000005.1:0-77589 GCA_041617155.1 Kiloniellales bacterium | reverse complement strand
CCCGCCCCCCCCCCCCCACGACGTCGCCATCGTTGAGAATGAGGCTTGGGGGCCGCTGGTTGAGCAACGGCCGCCGCCGATCGCCGCCCTGGCACCGGAGCGGACGCTCTATTTCACCAGCTTCACCAAGTGCGTTGTGCCGGCGCTTCGGGTCGGTTATCTGGTGGTTCCCGACGCCATGAACGCCTCGGTGGCCAACCGCCATCTGGTGACCAACTGGATCGCGACGCCGATCATGTCCGAGCTGGCCAGCCGCTGGGTCGCCGACGGCACGGCAGCCGAACTGGTCGAGTGGCAGCGCCGAGAGCTGCGTGCGCGCCACGCCATCGCTCGGGAGTTGCTGGAAGGCACGGCCTTCCGCGGTCATCCGGAAAGCCTGCACATCTGGCTGCCTCTGCCGCCCCCTTGGGAGGAGGACGAGTTCGTCGCCCATGCCCGCCTACGCGGGGTCGCCGTGGCCCCGGGCTCATCCTTCGTCACCAAACCGTCGGCGAGGCTTTCGGCGGTGCGTATCTGCATCGGCTCGCCCTCGGTTCGGGAGCTCCGCAAGGGGCTTGAGATCATCGCCCGCCTGATCGCGGGCGCGGCTGAGCCGGCCCTACTGGCAATCTAGCAATGGTTCAAGATTGTCATGATTTAATGTTTTACATTGACATGATTTAAAACTCCGCCCACCGTTGTTTCAAGCGGACCAACGATAATGCCGCGGGGGAAGGCCGGACCCACATGCCGGAGCCGATGATCGAGATCGCCGAGGTGTCGAAGAGCTTCGGGCCCTTCCAGGTTCTGAACCAGCTCAGCTTCACCGTTGCGCCGGGCGAAAAGCTCGCCCTGATTGGCCCGAGCGGCTCGGGCAAGACCACCATCTTGCGCATTCTCATGACCCTTGAGACGATCGATTCCGGCCACATCAAGGTCGAAGGCGAGCAGCTCTGGCACATGGAGCGGGACGGCGCGCTGGTCGCGGCCGACGAGCGCCACCTGCACCGGATGCGGGCCAAGATCGGCATGGTCTTCCAGCTGTTCAATCTCTTTCCGCACAAGACGGTGCTGCAGAACGTGGCGCTGGCTCCGGTGCTGACCAAAGGCGTCGCCAAGGCGGATGCAGAGCGTCAGGCCATGGAACTGCTCGAGATGGTGGGTTTGGAGGACAAGGCGGCGGTCAAGCCGGCGCAGCTTTCCGGCGGCCAGAAGCAGCGGGTGGCGATCGCCCGGGCGCTGGCGCTGCAGCCCAAAATCATGCTGTTCGACGAGGTCACCTCGGCGCTCGACCCGGAGCTGGTCGAGGAGGTGCTGAACGTGATGCGCAAGCTGGCCGAAGAGACAGATATGACCATGCTACTGGTGACCCACGAGATGAGCTTCGCCCACGACTTCGCCGACCGGGTACTGTTCTTCGACGGCGGCCGGATCGTCGAGGAGGGGCCGCCTGACCGGATATTCAGCAACCCGCAGGAGGGCCGCACCAAAGCCTTCCTGCGCAAGATCATCGCGGCCGGTCAGCGTATTTGACCGTCCGTATGGAGCGCCGCCGGGCACGCCCGGGGCGAAAGATGGCGGCCCGCCGAAACGGGCCAAGGGAATGGGGAGGATGGCAATGAAAGCATTCAAGACCACGAGGCGCGTGACATCGGCCACGGCGCTGGCGGTGTTGATCGGCGTGCTAGCGAACGGCGGCTTTTCCGCGGCTCAGGCGCAGGATACGCTCGCCACGTTGAAGGAACAGGGCTTCGCCCGCATCGCGATCGCCAACGAGCCGCCCTGGACCGAGGTCAAACCGGACGGCAAGATCACCGGCGCCGCGCCGGAAGTCGCACGCGCCGTGCTCAAAAAGCTCGGCGTCCCGGAAGTCGTCGCCTCGATCTCCGAATACGGCGCGATGATCCCGGGAGTCCAGGCCCGACGCTTCGACCTGGTGGCGGCCGGCCTGTTCATCAAGCCGGAGCGCTGCAAGGCGGTGATCTTCTCGCAGCCGGACCTGTGCGACACGGAATCTTTCGCGCTCAAGAAGGGCAATCCGCTCAACTTGACCAGCTATGCCGATATCGCGGCCCATCCGACCGCCAAGGTCGGTGCGCCGGGTGGCGGCACCGAGGAGAAGCTGGCGCTCCAGGCGGGCGTGCCGCGCGACCGCGTGATCGTCGTGCCGGATGCCCAGAGCGGCGTCAAGATGCTCCAGGACGGGCGCATCGACGTCTACGGCCTGCCGATCCTGTCGATCTCCGACCTACTGGCCAAGGCGAATGATCCGAACCTCGAGATGTTCGCGCCGGTCAAGGACACGCCGGTCTTCTGCGCCGGCGCGGCCTTCCGCAAGCAGGACGTGGCACTGCGCGACGCCTACGACGAGGTGCTCGCGCAGATGAAGGCGAGCGGCGAGTTCGCCAAGATCGTCGAGCCCTTCGGCTTCTCCGGCGAGGCGCCGAACTTGACCAGCCGCGAAAAGCTTTGCGGCGGTCCGAACTGACCATCCGGATGGCGCGGCCGACACGCCGCGCCACCTGACCGCTACCGGGAGATCTCAACCGGCCTCGTGCAGGCCGTGAACGGAGGGCTTGCGGGCGATGTCCCAATGGTCGGGCTATCTGATGCTGATCCTGGAGGGCGCCTGGGTGACCCTTCAGCTGACGCTGGTCGGCTGCGCGCTCGCCCTGGTGGTCGCCTTCGCTGCCGGCCTGGCGCGGATTTCGCCCTGGTGGTGGGCGCGCTGGCTGGCCACCGCCTATATCGAGTTCTTTCGCGGCACCTCGATCTTCGTCCAGCTGTTTTGGGCTTACTTCGTGCTGCCGCTGCTGGGCGTGCCGCTGAGCCCGGTACAGGCCGGCGTCCTGGCGCTCGGACTCAATGTCGGCGCCTATGCTGCCGAGGTGGTGCGCGGCGCGGTGCTCGCGGTGCCGCGCGAGCAATACGAAGCCTGCACGGCGCTCAACCTGACCGGCTGGCAACGGCTCCGCCACGTGGTCCTACCGCAGGCCTTCGTGCTGATGCTGCCGACCTTCGGCAACAACGCGATCGAGCTGTTGAAAGGCACCGCGGTGGTCTCGCTCATCTCGCTGTCGGACATGACCTTCCAGGCTCAGGTGGTGCGCGCCCAAACCGGCAACACGGCGGTGCCGTTCCTGACCATCCTGCTGCTCTATTTCCTGATGGCCACGGTCATCTCCTGGTCGATCCGCGGCCTCGAGCGACGGTTGTCGGCCGGCCTCGACGTTACCAAGGCCTAGGCCATGGAATGGGATTGGGCCTTCGTCGTGGAGATCCTGCCGATCCTGCTGCAGGGCGTGGTCATCACCATCCAGGCGACCCTGCTGGGCACGGTCGTCGCCATGGTGGTCGGCATGCTGTTCGCCATCGCGCGGCGCTCGACCAACCGCTGGCTGAGCCGGCCGGTCGGCTTCATGGTCGACTTCATCCGCGGCACGCCGCTGCTGGTCCAGCTCTACTTCCTGTTCTACATACTGCCCGATGCCGGCATCCTGCTGAGCCCGTTGGTGGCCGGGGTCATCGGCCTCGGTCTGCATTACGGGACCTACACGGCGGAGGTCTACCGCGCCGGCATCGACAACATTCCCCGGGGCCAGTGGGAAGCGGCCAAGGCGGTCAACCTCAACATGCGCCAGACCTGGACCAGCATCATTATCCCCCAGGCCATTCCGCCGATGATCCCGGCACTCGCCAACTATTTCGTGGCCATGTTCAAAGAGACGCCGCTGCTCTCCGCCATCACCGTGCTGGAGCTCATGAACCAGGCGCGCAGCGTGGCCAACTACCACTATCGCTACATCGAGCCGATGACCATGGTCGGCGTGTTCTTCCTCTTGATCAGTATTCCCTCGGTGGTCGGCCTGCGCTACCTCGAGCGGCGCTTCGCGGGCCGTGAGAACTAAAGGAACGGCATGACGCTTGATTTCAACCTGTGGGACGAAGTGGGCCTGGAGTTCGAAGCGCGCCCGGTCGCGCGCCGGATCGGCCTCGTCCTGCTGGCGACCGATCATACGACCGAGCGCGACTTCCGGCGCATGTGCCCGCGCGACGGTCTCGGCATCTATGCCAATCGCATCGCCTACGAAAACCCGACGACGCCGGACAACCTGCGCCGCATGGCGCCGCGCCTGAGTGAGGGGGCGGCGCTGATCCTGCCGGACGAGCCTCTGGACGCGATCTGCTATGCCTGCACGGCGGCCTCCGTCGTGCTCGGCGACGAGGCGGTCGAGGCGGCGATCCGGCAGGCCAAGCCGGCAGTGCCGGTGGTCACCCCGACGCTCGCCGTGCGCACCGCTTTCCGGGCTCTGGGGGTCGAGCGGATCAGCGTGCTGACGCCCTATCTGCCCGAGACCAGCGCGCCCATGGCGCGCTATTTCACCGACCACGGCCTGGATGTCCGCAACCTTGCCTGCTTCGGCCTGGCGGACGACCGCGAGATGGCGCGCGTTGCCCCGGCCTCGATCGTGGCGGCGGCGCTCGACACTATCGCGCCCGACGCCGAAGCCCTGTTCATCTCTTGCACGGCACTGCGCGCGGCCGAGGTGGCCGGGGAGATCGAGCGGCGTATCGGCAAGCCCGTCGTGACCAGCAACCAGGCAAGCGTTTGGCTGACCCTGCGGCGCGCCGGGATCGATTGGGCGATCGCCGGCCATGGCCGGCTGACCACCTTGGCGGCGCCTGGGCCATGAAGTCTCGGATGATCTCGCCGGCCGAGATCGAGGCCGCGCGCGAGCGCATCGCCGGTCGGCTGGAGCGTACGCCGCTGGTGCCCTCGCCGAGCCTGAGCGATAGGGCGGGCGTGCCGGTCTACCTGAAGCTGGAGCACCATCAGATCACCGGCAGCTTCAAGCTGCGCGGCGCGACCAACGCCGTCCTGGCCCTGTCGGAGGCGGAGAAGACGCGCGGCGTCGTTGCCGTCTCGACCGGCAACCACGGCCGTGGACTGGCCCATGCGGCCAAGCAGGCCGGGGTTCGCTGCATCGTCTGCATGTCGTCGCTGGTGCCCGGCAACAAGCTGGACGGCATCAAGGCGCTGGGCGCGGAGGTGCGCATCGTCGGCCGGTCGCAGGATGACGCGCAGGTCGAGGTCGACCGTCTGGTGGCCGACGAGGGCATGACCATGCTGCCGCCCTTCGACCATGCCGACATCATCGCTGGCCAGGGTACGCTCGGGCTCGAGATCCTGGAGCAGCTGCCGGAGATCGAAACCCTGCTGGTGCCGCTGTCCGGCGGCGGGCTGATCTCCGGCGTGGCCTGCGCGGTCAAGGCGGCGCGGCCCGGTGCCCGAGTCGTCGGCGTTTCCATGGCGCGCGGCGCGGCCATGTACGAAAGCCAAAAGGCCGGCAAGCCGATCTTCGTCGAGGAACTGCCGACCCTGGCCGATTCGCTCGGCGGCGGGCTCGGCATCGACAATCGTTTCACCTTTTCGATGGTCCGCGAGCTGGTCGACGACATCGTGCTCCTGAACGAGGCGGAAATCGCCGCGGCGATCCGCCATGCCTACTGGCGGGAGCAGGAAGTGGTCGAAGGCTCGGGCGCGGTCGGCATCGGTGCGCTTTTGGCCGGCAAGGTCGCGGTGAACGGCCCCACCGTGGTCGTGGTCAGCGGCCGTAACATCGACATGAAGACCCACCACCGCCTGATCTCGGGCGAGATGGTCGATTTATAGGCGGGAGGCGCGATGGCCGAGATCAAAATCCTGACCGAAGCGCAGTTGCGCGAGGTGGTCACCCTCGACCTCGACGCGGTGGCCTGCGTCGAGCAGGCCTTCACGGCACTCGCCGGCGGCAAGGTCGTGATGCCGGCGATCCTGCGCCTCGACATCCACGAGCACAACGGCGAGGTCGACGTCAAGACCGCCTACGTGCCGGGGCTCGACAGCTTCGCGATCAAGATCAGTCCGGGGTTCTTCGACAATCCGAAGCTCGGCCTGCCCAGCGTAAACGGGCTGATGGTGCTGTTCAACGCCCGGACCGGCCTGGTCGAGGCGCTGTTGCTCGACAACGGCTACCTGACCGACGTGCGCACCGCTGCCGCAGGCGCCGTCGCGGCTCGGCATCTGGCGCGCGAGGATGCCCGCACGGCCGCGGTGATCGGCAGCGGCGTGCAGGCCAGGCTGCAGTTGCAGGCGCTCACCCTGGTGCGGCCGATCGAAAGCGCCCGCGTCTGGGGCCGCCGCCGGGACGCGGCCGAGGCTGCGGCGGCGGAGCTCTCGGCCAAGCTCGGCATCGCCGTCAGTGCCGCGGCGAGCCGTGCCGAGGCTGTGGCCGGGGCCGACATCGTGGTGACCACGACCCCCTCGAGCGCGCCGCTGCTGCAAGCCGACTGGCTGGAGCCCGGCCAGCACATCACCGCGATGGGCTCCGACGCCGAGCACAAGAACGAGCTCGACCCCGCCTGCGTCGCACGCGCCGATCTCTATGTCGCCGATAGCCTGGCGCAGGTGCGCCGGCTCGGCGAGCTGCACCATGCCGTCGCGGCGGGCCACGTCGCGTCCGATGCCGAATTCCCGGAGCTCGGACAGGTCGTAGCGGGCACGGCGGACGGGCGGACCGGCGCGCACCAGATCACGCTCTGCGACCTGACCGGCACCGGGGTGCAGGACACCGCCATCGCCACCCTGGCCCGTGAGCGCGCGCTCGCCGCCGGGGCCGGCAGCCGTTTCAACTCCTGAGCGGAGGTTTCGATGCCCAACGTCGAGCTGAACTTCAGCCGCGAAGAGTACGCCGAACGCCTGGCCAAGACCCGTGCCGCCATGGCGCGGGCCGGAGTCGAGCTGCTGATCGTCTCCGATCCCTCCAACATGGCCTGGCTGACCGGCTATGACGGCTGGTCATTTTACACCCACCAAGCCGTGCTGGTGGCCGGGGATGGCGACCCGGTCTGGTGGGGGCGGGGCATGGACGCCCTGGGTGCGAAGCGCACGGTTCACATGGCCGAGGGAGACATTGTCGGCTATCCCGACCACTATGTGCAGTCGAGCGAGCGCCATCCGATGGACCATCTCAGCGGCTTGCTGGCGGAGCGGGGCTGGGACAAGGGCGCGACCGGCGTCGAGATGGACAACTACTACTTTTCGGCCGCCGCTTACGGCGCGTTGCAGAACGGCCTGCCCAATGCCGCCTTGAAAGATGCCACCGGCCTGGTCAACTGGTGCCGCGCGCTGAAGTCGCCTCAGGAGATTGAGTACATGCGGCGTGCCGCCCGCATCGTCGAGGCGATGCATGCGCGCATTCTCGAGGTCGCCGAGCCGGGGCTTAGAAAGCACAAGCTGGTGGCTGAGATCTACCACACAGGTATCTCCGGCGCCGATGGCCATTGGGGCGACTACCCGGCCATCGTGCCCATGACGCCGTCGGGCATGGATGCCACGGCGCCGCACCTGACCTGGGACGACCAGCCCTTGAAGCCCGGCGAGAGCACCTTCTTCGAGATCAGCGGCTGCCATCGCCGCTATCACTGTCCACAATCGCGCACCTTGTTTCTCGGCAAACCGCCGCAGAAGTTCCTGAACGCCGAGCAGGCCGTACTGGAGGGCATCACCGCCGGGCTGGAGCAGGCCAGGCCGGGCAAGACCTGTGAGGATATAGCCAAGGCCTTCTTTGCCACACTGCGCAGGCACGGCTTCGAGAAGGACAGTCGCACCGGCTATTCAATAGGTCTCAGTTACCCGCCCGATTGGGGCGAGCGAACCATGAGCCTGCGCGCCGGCGACCGCACGGAACTCCAGCCCGACATGTGCTTCCACTTCATGCCGGGGCTCTGGCTCGACGACGGGGGCATCGAGATCACCGAGCCCATCCGCATCACCGAGAGCGGCTACGAATGCCTCTGCAATACGCCGCGCGAACTCTTCATCAAGGACTAAGAACCATGCGCGCGAACCCGATTTCGCCGAGCGTCGATTTCGAGCAGGACGGCGTTCAGCATGGCCACCTGAAACTGCCCTACAGCCGGGACGATTCCGCCTGGGGCGCGGTCATGATCCCGATCACGGTGGTCAAGAACGGCGCCGGGTCGACCGCGCTCCTGAGCGGCGGCAACCACGGCGACGAATACGAAGGCCCGGTGGCGCTGTTCGATTTGGCGCGCACGCTCGACCCGGCCCGCTTGACCGGCCGGGTCATCATGGTGCCGGCGATGAACTATCCGGCCTTTCGGGCGGGCCGCAGGACTTCGCCGATCGACGGTGGCAACATGAACCGGGTCTTTCCCGGCAAGCCCGACGGCACGGTGACGGAAAAGATCGCCGACTACTTCCAACGCAGCCTGCTGCCGCTCGCCGATCTCGTGCTGGACATCCATTCGGGTGGGCGGACGCTCGACTTCGTGCCCTTCGCCGCGTCCCACGTGCTGCCCGACAAGGCGCAGCAAGCGGCCTGCGCGGCGGCCCGCGACGCCTTTGCGGCGCCCTGGTCCATCACGCTGTTGGAGATCGACAGCGTCGGCATGTACGACACGGCGGCCGAGGCGGCCGGCAAGACCTTCGTCTCGACCGAGCTGGGCGGCGGCGGCACGGCGCGGGCGGAGACCTGCGCGATTGCCAAGCGCGGCGTGCGCAACCTGCTGATCCACGCCGGAATTCTGCAAGGCGAGCCCGATCGGCGGCCCTCCGTCATGCTCGAGATGCCAAGTGCCGACTGTTTCGTTTCAAGCGAGCACAGCGGCCTGATCGAGCCCTGCGTCGACCTTGGCAGCGAGGTCAGGGAGGGTGACCTGCTCGCCCGCATCCACGATGTGGAGCGCAGCGGGCAGCCCCCGGTGGACTACTGCGCCAAGCGCGGCGGCATCCTCGCCGGCCGCCACTTCCCCGGCCTGGCCCAGAGCGGCGACACCATCGCGGTCGTCGCCGTGCCGGGCTAGGAACGCGGCCAGTGGCAGCGGTGGTGGTGGTCCGGTTCGACCGCCTGCCAGGCCGGGGTGTCGACGGCGCAGTTGTCCTGAACGAAGGGACAGCGGGTGTGGAACTCGCACGCCGCGGGGCGTGAGAGCAGGCTGGGCGGCTCGCCCTTGAGCTCGATACGGTCGAGCACCGCGTCCGGATCCGGTTCCGGATTGGCGGCCAGCAGCGCGAGCGTATAGGGGTGCTTGGGGTTGGCGAAGACGGTTTCCGTCGGCCCCTCCTCGACCAGCCGGCCGAGATACATGATGCCGACACGGTCGGCGATGTGGCGCACCACGTTGAGGTTGTGGGTGATCACCATCATGGCCACGCCGAGACGATCGCGCAGATCGGACAACAGGTTCAGCAGCTCGCCCTGGACCGAGACGTCGAGGCCGGCGGTCGGTTCGTCGGCCAGAATCAGCTTCGGGTCGAGGGCAAGCGCGCGCGCCACGCCGACCCGGCGCGCCTGGCCGCCCGATAGCTGATAGGGATAGCGTGCCGCGAACTCGGCCGACAGACCGACCATGTCGAGTAGCCGGCGCGCCTCGGTCTCGAGGTCTCGGTCCTTGAGGCCCTGGATCCGGTAGGGCTCCGTGATCAGGTACTTGATGGTCAGCCGGGGGCTGAGGCTGCCGACCGGGTCCTGGAACATCATCGCCATGTGGCGCCGGAGCGGCCGGAACTGGCTCTCCGGCAGGCCGCGCAGCTCCACGCCCTGGAACCGGATCGAGCCTTCCTGGGCGGTCAGCAGCCCGGCAACCGCGCGCGCCAGCGTGGTCTTGCCCGAGCCGCTTTCGCCGACGATGGCGTAGGTCTCGCCGTGCTTGACGCGCAGGCTGACGCCGGCCACCGCTTCGATCGACGGTGCGGGCCCGACGCCCAGCGACGAAAGGAAGCCGCCGCCGACCGGGAAGCGCACCTTGAGGTCATCTATTTCCAGAAGATCGGTCATTGTTTCGTGTCGGCCGCTTGACCCGCGACGTGGCAGGCGGCGTGATGGCCATCGCTCAAGGTGCGCCAGGCCGGGTGCTCCGTGGCGCAGCGCTCGATCGCGTCGGTGCAGCGCTCCCGGAAGACGCAGCCCCGCGGCAGGGCGGCGAGATCGGGGACTTCGCCCGGAATGGTCGGCAGCGTCCGCGTGCGCTCTTTGATTCGACCGGGGTCGCATTCCAGAAGCCTGCGTGTGTAGGGGTGCTGTGGCGCGTGGAACAAGTCGCGGACGCTGCCCTGCTCGACCACTTCGCCGGCATACATCACGACGACCTCGTCGCAAAGCTCGGCGATCACGCCGAGATGGTGGGAGATGAAGAGGATCGAACAGCCGTAGTCGGCCTGCAAGGCCTTCAGCTTGTGGATGACCTGAACTTCGAGCGTTGCGTCGAGCGCGGTGGTGGGCTCGTCCGCGATCAGCAGGGCGGGTCGCGCCATGAGGGCCATCGCGATGGCGATCCGCTGGCGCATCCCGCCGGAGAACTCGTGCGGATACTGATCGAGCCGCAATTCGGGGTCGGGGATGCCGACCTGGCCGAGCATGGCGGCGGCGCGGCGGCGCTTCTCGGGCTCCGAAGTGCCGTCCCGGTACTGAATGTCAGCCATCTGCCGACCGATGGTGAGCACCGGGTTGTGGGCCTGCATGGGATCCTGGAAGACGATCGAGATCTCCTTGCCCCGAAGCGCGCGCATGCGCGCCTCGGAGAGCACCAACAGGTCCTGGTCCTTGAAGCCGATCCGCCCCTCGGCGACCCGCGCGTTCGGTGACATTAGGCGCAGGACCGCCGAGATCAGCGTGGACTTGCCGCAGCCCGACTCGCCGACCACGCCGACGATCTGGCCCGGCGGGATCGCGAGATTGACCTGACGCAGCGCCTTGATGTCGCCGCGCGGCGTCCGGTAGTGGACCGAAAGATTCCGGATATCCAAGAGCGGCCCGGCCATCACCGCTCGCCCTTCCGCGCCCGCAGCTTGGGATCGATGACGTCGCGCAGGGTCTCGCCCAGGAAGGTGAAGCCGAGCGTCGTGAGGATCAGCGGGATGCCGCCGGCGATGATCAGCCAGGGTGTGTTGCGGATCAGCGTGTAGCCGTCGTTGAGCAGTGAGCCCCACGACGGGGTCGGCGGCCGGACGCCCATGCCGAGGAACGACAGCCCCGCCTCCAGCCCGACCACGGTCGGAATGTCCATCGCCGCCAGCACCGCCAGGGGCCCCAGCACGTTGGGCAGCAGATGGACCAACAGGATGCGCGGCGTCGAGGCGCCCATGGCCCGTTCGGCCAGCAGGAACTCGCTGTTCTTGAGCTGCAGCGTCTGGGTCCGCGACACGCGGCCGTAGGTCGGCGCCGAGGTCGCCATGATCACCAAGACAACGGTCTCCAGGCTGGGACCGACCAGGGCGACCACCGCCAGCGCGAACATGACCGTGGGGAAGGACCGCACGGTGTCGAACAGCAGAAGGATCAGGTTGTCCAGCCAGCGCGGACCGAAGCCGGCGATCATGCCGAGCGTGAGGCCGATCGTCATGGCGCCGGCGATGGTCGGTAGGGCGACCTGAAGCGCCACGCGCCCGCCCATGATGACCCGCGACAGCGTGTCGCGGCCGAGCTGATCGGCGCCCAACCAGTGGGCCGCGGAAGGCCCCTGCAAGCGGTCCTTGATGTTCAGGGCGATCGGGTCGTAGGGCACGATCCAATCGGCGAAGACCGCGCTCAGGACGATCAGCGAGACGATGATCAGCCCGGCCAGGCCCAGGGGTTCGCGCACCACGTGACCGAGGATCTCGCGCAGCTCGCCGTGTGAACCGCTTGTCTGTTCGATCGCGGCCATGGCTCAGAGCGACTTTCGGATGCGCGGGTCGAGCGCGGCGTTGGCAAGGTCCGACAGCGTGGTGGCGAGCACGAAGAGGATCGTGCTGACCAGGACCGAGCCCATCACCACGGGGTAGTTGCGCGTGGTGATGGAATCGATGACCAGCTTGCCCAGGCCGGGCCGGGCGAAGACGATCTCGGCGAAGACCGCGGCCGACAGCAGGAAGCCCATGCCGACGCCGATCACCGTGATGGTCGGCAGGATGGCCAGGCGCAGGGCGTAGCGGAAAGTGATCCAGCGTTCCGGCAGGCCGAAGGCGCGCGCCGTGCGGATGTGCAACTCGCCCATCACCTCGAGCATCGAGGCCCGAACCAGGCGGGCGATGTAGCCGACCCAGCTCAGGCCGATGGCGAAGCTGGGCAGCACCAGGTGCTTGAGCTGGTCGAGCAGGTCGCCCTGCTCGCCGGCGCCGATCGCCGGGAACCACTTCAGCCAGACCGCGAAGACCAAGAGCGAGTAGAGCGCCACGACGAAGGCCGGCGCGGCGATGAAGCTGACCGACAGAACGGCGGCCAGACGGTCGCCCAGGCTGTTCGGCCGCACCGCCGCGTAGCAGCCGAGCAAAATGCCCAACACCGCCGACCAGGTGATCGAGGTCAGGATCAGGGCGAGGGTGTAGGGCACCTGCTCGAAGACGATGGTGGCGACCGGCCGGTTCGAGAAGATGTCGGTGCCGAGGTCGCCGCGCAGCAGATTGCCGAAGAACACCGAGATCTGGACCGGCAGCGGCTTGTCGAGGCTCATCTTGCTGGTCAGCAGCGCCTTCATCTCCGGCGTCGCCCGCGGCCCGAGCATGATGCTGACCGGGTCGCCGGGCACCGCGTGGATGATGATGAACAGGATCGTCACCGCGACCAGGCAGATCAGGGCGGCCAGGGATAATCGCTTCAGCGCATAGGCGAGCATGACGCGGGCGTCCTTCGGTTATGGGGCGGCAGGGCCGTCGCCCGCCGCCCCATGCGGCCGTCAGGCGGTTTGGAAGTAGCGCAGCAGTGGCAGGCCGTCGGGCCGGAGCGCCGGCTTCACCGTCGCGCGATACATCACCGGGCTGGCCTCGTGGGTGATGAAGCGGTAGGCGCCTGATTCTTCCATCAGATCCTGCGCCCGCCGGTAGCCCGCGGCCCGCTTGTCCGCATCGAGCTCGGCCTGACCGTCGGCGTGGATCTTGTCGAACTCCGGCGAGCTGAAGCGCTCCCAGTTCCAGACCCCGACCTGTTCGGTCGTGAACCAGGCCGTGGCGTAGTAGGGGTCCGGCGTCATTGAGAATCGGTTGAGGATCAGCTCGACGTCCTTCCAGCGCTCGCCAGTCTTCTCGTCGCCCAGGGACCAGAAGGTCGCCCCTTCGTGCAACCGCACCTCGAGCTCGATGCCGATCTGGGCCAGCGTCGCCTGGATGATCTGCGCCGTGGTCACATTGGTCTGCTTGTTCAGCACGTCGAGCGCCAGCTTGACGTTGCGCTCGCCGGACTCGGCCAGCAGCTGCTTGGCCTTGGCGAAATCGGCGGCCGGCGGCACCAGGCTCTTGTCGCGGTGGCCGGGCAGCCCCGGCGCGATGATGCCGGTCGAGGGCTCCGCCACGCCGAAATAGGCCGCTTCCATGATCGACGGCACGTCGATCGCGTGCTGTATCGCTTGGCGCAGCTTCTTGTTCTTGAGCTTGGGGTTGTCCAGGTTCATGCCGACCCAGACATAGTAGAGCGAAGGAAACTCCTCGATCGTCGTGTTGGCTGGCGGCTTGGCCCGCAGCCGCTCGAGCGAGCCGAGCGACACGCGGGTGAAGTCGAGCTCGCCGGCTTCGTAGGCGATCTCGGCGGTCTTTTCGTCGTCGATGTGGAAGATCTGGATCTCGTCGAAGGCCGGGGCCTTGCCCTTCCAGTCCGGGTTGCGCACCAGCGTGGTCTTCTGCTTAGGCTGCCAGGATTTGTGCAGGTAGGGGCCCGAGCTCGCCACCGGTTCGGTCGCGATCCGGCCGCCGACCGACTCGAACGCCTTCTTGGAAACGATGTTGCCGGTGATATAGGGCAGGGTGATCGACCAGAGCGGCTGGAACGGATTCTTCAGCACGATCACGCCCTCGCGCTCGCCGGTCACCTCGACCCGATCGAGCGGCCCCCAGTCGGGCTTGTTGGTCGACTCCAGCTTGTCGTCGATGATGCGCTCGAACGAGAACTTGACGTCCTGGGCGGTCATGGCGCCGAAGCCGTTGGTGAATCCGATGTCGTCTCGCAGGGCGAACCTGATGTGGGTCGGATCGGGCTGCTCGATGTTGGCCGCGGCGTCGAGCTGCCAGCCCCACTCGCGGCCGGGCTTGTACTGGATCAGCTTGTTGTAGATCGGCGCCTGAATCTCCTCGTCGACCACGCCCTGGCTGAAGGCGGGGTCGAGCGAGCGCATGTCGGCGTAAGTGCGGCTTTTCAGCGTGCCGCCGCCGGCCGACCAGCCGGCACCGGAAAAGCTTCCGGCGAAGGCGGCGCCGAGGCCGAGCGCCGAGGCGCCCTGCAGAAAGCGGCGCCTCGCCAGCGGTATTCTCAGCCATTCGATCTTACTGTCGGACATCGTTTCCTCCCTGTGTTGGGCTTCGCATTTGTATATCCGCTGCGAAGCGCCTTGTGCTTTGCGTCCATTGCACCCCAAGTTCGGCAAGGCGTCAAACCAAGTCGCGCGGGATCGACTCGCGCCAGTCCCGTTCGAACAGCAGTTCGCCGCCTTCATAGGCTTCCAGCCTGGCGGTCAGATGGAAGTGGGTCTTGTCGGCGGTCATGCGCGTCCAGGTCTCGGTGCGCACCTGCCAATTGTTCCGGCCCAGGGTGAAGCTCCAGGCGCCTTCGGTCACCGCCGAAAGCGGATCGTCCGGCTTGATCCGGTAGCTGTGGCGGGCCGTGCTGCCGGTCTCCAGGCCGTTGGCCGGATCGCGCGTCGCGCCCAGATCGTCAAGAATTTCGATCCGGACCGCGCCGTCGGCTTCGGTGCTGACTGTGCGGCTATTGGTCTCCGGCCTTAGAACCTCGCGCGCCGGGCTCGGATTTTCCGGCGCCGGAGCCATCAAGGGCCCCGTTGCGTCATCATCCAGTTGCCGGACCGGCAAGCTCAGCCTGCTGGCGCCGGTGCGCAGCGTCAAAGTGGCGGCTTCCGGGCTCGGCCAGAGCATCGGCCAATAGCTGCTCGAGAGCGCCAGCCTGATGCGGTGCCCGGCCGGGAAGATGTAGCCCGCATCGCACAGCTTGAAGCGCACCCGGTAGCTTGCGCCCGGCACCAGCGGCTCCGGCGATTTGTGCGAGTCCCGGTGGGTCAGGTTGAGCGGGTTGAGCGAGACCCGCGTGCTGGAGCCGTTCGGCGCGACATCGCAAAGCCGCGCGCAGACGAAGGCGATCGGCTTGTCCGCCGACAGCGCCAGCTCCACCACCGGCGCGCCGAGGATGGCCAGAGGTTGGTCCAGCGGCGCGCTGTCGAACACGACTGACAGCGCGTCGTCCGGGCGCTGGTCGCCCGGCAGCTCGTCGTCGATGCGCATACCCGGGCAGAAGTTGCCGCAGTTCAGGCCCAGCTGCAGCGGCGTGGCGATCTCGATCGCCGCGTCGCTGCCCGGCGCGTCGGCCAAGCCGTCCGGATCGAGATGCAGAGTCCGCATTTCGATGGCGGGCGAGGGCCAGGCCGGCTCCGCGACCCAGCGCCCTTCGCGCGGCCCGTTCCGCTCGCTCGCCGGGGCCGCTTCGATCAGGAAGGCGCGTAGCGCCGGATCGTCCGCCACGCCGTTGTCGAGGCCCTTCAGCCAATGGTCCCACCAACGCACGGCCTCGGTCAGGAAATCGATGTTCGGAGTGACCTTGGCCATGTGCGGGTAGCGATGCTCCCACGGGCCGATGATGCCCTTGGCGGGCGCCTCGAGCCCGGCCAGCAGCCGGGGAACCGTGTTGGTGTAGCAGTCGTACCAGCCGCCGACCGCCAGCACTGCGGCCTTGATCGCGCCGTAGTCCTCGCAGACCGAGCCGTGCTTCCAGAAGGCGTCGCGCCGTTGATGGCTGAGCCAGTTGGCCGCCAACAGCGGCATCGCCCTCAGGCGCGCTAGCCATGCCTCGGTCCAACCATCGCCGGCGAGCGCCGGATCGGGCGGGCGTGAGGAATAGGCCAGCATCTGCTGCGACCAGGTCGTGTTGTCGTTGTTCAGACAGCCGCCCATGAAATGGATGTCGTCGGCATAGCGGTCGTCGGTCGAGCAGGAGGTGATGATCGCCTTCAGGGGTTCGGGGGCGAGGGCGGCGATCTGCAGGCCGTTGAAGCCGCCCCAGGAGTGGCCGATCATGCCGACCGCGCCGGTGCACCAGGGCTGGCGCGCGATCCACGCGATGACCTCGACCCCGTCGGCGTGCTCCTGGGCGGTGTACTCGTCCGCCATGAGGCCGTCGGACTCGCCGTTGCCGCGAATGTCGACCCGCACCCCGGCATAGCCGTGGCGGGCGAAGAAAGGATAGGTGATCTCGTCGCGCAGGGCCGTGCCGTCGCGCTTGCGGTAGGGCAGGTACTCGAAGATCGCGGGCACCGGCGTGCTTTCGGCGGCGTCCGGCAGCCAGATACGGGCGGCCAGCCGGCAGCCGTCGCTCATGGCGATCCATTGGTTTTCGATGACCTTGAACCCGCCGCTCGCGGCGGCCTTCCCGTCCATCGCCCTGTTCCCCAGCCCGAAGCGCGTTTCTTCTTCTTGTCGGTCACCAGTGTGGCAGGAAGGCGGTCGGCAAAGCAATTCGGATATGGTTGCACCAGTCATCGCCGTAGCCTGTATTCTGATTGCTCCATTGGAAGCAGCCGAGGCCAATGATGAAAGCATTTCAAGTAATACTCGAAAGCGCCCAGGGCCGCGCCGGTGGGGCGGATGCCCTGGTGAAACGCCTGCCGGTGCCGAAGTCCGCCGCCGAACTCCGCGCCGTCGGCGACGACAGCTATCTGTCACGGATGTCGCAGCGGGTGTTTCGCGCCGGCCTGAAGCATTCCATGGTCGACGCCAAATGGCCGGCCTTCGAAGAGGTCTTCCTGGGCTTCGAGCCGCGCCGGGTGCGCGCCATGAGCGACGAGGACATAGAGCGGCTGCTGGGCGACAAGCGGTTGATCCGCCATGCCCGCAAGATGCTATCGGTGCGCCACAACGCCGCGGCAATCTGCGCCTTGGCCGAGGAGAAGGGCAGCTTCGGCGCCTATCTGGCCGACTGGCCGGGCGAAAGGATCGTCGAGCTGTGGGACGATCTGGCCAAGCGCTTCACGCAGCTGGGCGGCAACTCCGGGCCGATGTTCCTGCGCATGGTGGGCAAGGACACCTTCGTGTTGAGCGACTTCGTGTGCCGCGCGCTGGTCCACTGGGGCGCGCTGGAGCAGGCGCCCAAGGGCAAGGGCGGCCGGCGCCAGGCACAGGCGGCTTTCAACCGGTGGGCGGCGCAGACTGGCCGGCCGCTCAGCCAGCTCAGCATGATCCTGGCGAATTCAGTCGATTGACCCGGGCGATATGGGCTAGCTGCGTCCGACGATGTAGTCGCGCAGGACGTGGGTCTCGGCCTCGAGCTCCTCCAGGCGATTCTTGACCACATCGCCGATCGAGATGATGCCGCACAGCTTGCCGTCCTTGACCACCGGCATGTGGCGGAACCGGCTGCGTGTCATCTCGGACATGATTTCCTGAACGTTGGCCTCGGGCGCGCAGGTCTTAACCTCTTTGGTCATGATCTTCGAGACCGGCATTTCGAGAAGGGCGGCACCGTGGTCGGGCAGGCCGCGCACGATGTCGCGCTCGGAGATGATACCGCTCACCGTCTCGCCGTCCTTGCTCACCACCAGGGCGCCGATGCCCTCGAGCTTGAGCCGGTGGAGCACGGTATCGACCGTCGCGTCCGGCTGGGCGATCGCCACCTTGTCGCCTTTCGCGGCGATCATGTCTCGAACCTTCATGCGCCTTCCTCCTCTCAGGACGCCGGGACCGGTCCGTGGCGCAACTATCGCCTCTTGTCCGGCTCGCCCGGCGATTTCACCGGCTGCTGCCAATGCCACTGGCATTATAGGATGCTTTCGGCGCGGCGTTAAGCCTTTGCGCCGTTGGGCATTGTCTCAGAGTGAATCCGAGCCTCCAAGCGCGGTAAAAGCAGGCGTTCCCCTTGGGCTCTGGCGAAGCTCGTTTGCAGATCAACAATCGGCGGTTCGCGCAGCCCGCCTCCTACGGGCGGTTGTTACACAACGCGGATATTGGTTGCCCCATGAGGCGATTGGCGGATAGGCAGCGCCAGTTTTTTGAACGCTGAGGATTGTATTCGCGCTATGTTGCTCTGTCCCGACTAGCTAGTATTTCGTCCTGATATCCGGGATGCCGCCATGCGTGAAGTAATACGATGGCTCGAACATCTGGGTCTTGGCCAGTATGCGAACGTTTTCACCGAGAACGACGTTGATCTGCGGGCCCTCCCTCACTTGACCGATCAAGACCTCAGAGACTTAGGCATTTCACTAGGGCACCGCCGAGTCTTGCTGGCAGCGATTGCCGACCTCGACGATCAGGCGCCACCTGCAGTGGAAAGCACTGTCTCCGATGGCCACCCTGACAAGGCGGAAGCTGAGCGGCGCCAACTCACGATCATGTTCTGCGATCTGGTTGGGTCGACCGCGCTGTCGGGGCAGCTCGATCCGGAGGACATGCGCGAGGTGATTCGTGCCTACCAGAGCGCCTGCGCCGGCATAATCACCCGCTTCGAGGGCCATGTCGCCAACTACATGGGCGATGGCGTGCTCGCCTACTTCGGCTATCCCCAGGCACATGAGGACGATGCCGAACGCGCGGTGCGAGCGGGACTGGAGCTTGCCGAGGCGGTCGCAAAGTTGATGACGCCAACGGGCAAGCATTTGGCGGCGCGGGTTGGTATCGCGACCGGTCAAGTGATCGTCGGCGACATAGTCGGCGAAGGTGGGGCACAAGAAGAGGCGGTGGTCGGCGAGACGCCGAGCTTGGCTGCGCGCCTTCAGACCTTGGCCGAACCCAACAGTGTGGTGATTGGGCCGGGCACGCGTCATCTACTCGGTGAGTTGTTCGATCTGGCCGATCTAGGTGCACGCGAACTCAAGGGGTTTGCTGAACCGATCCAAGCCTGGCGGGTTACCGGCGAGAGTCGTATGGAGGGCCGCTTCGAGGCGCGCCACGGGGCAGAGTTGACACCTCTGATCGGCCGCGACGAAGAGTTGCGTTTCCTGCTCTCGCGCTGGCGCCAGGCGCGCGACGGAGAGGGACAGGTCGTGTTGCTCTCTGGCGAGCCCGGAATCGGCAAATCGCGCATCGTCGAGAGCTTGAGAGCGCAGCTCGCCGATGATTCGTACGTCAACCTGCGCTACTTCTGTTCGCCGTTTCACGTCAACACGGCACTTTACCCAATACTCGACCAGCTCCAGAGAGCCGCAGGCTTTGGCCATGACGACACCGTCGAGGTCAAGTTCGAGCTTCTAGAAGCTGTGCTCGGCCAGGGTACCGCAGAGGTGGGCGAAGCCACGCTTTTGCTTGCCCAGGCCCTGGGTATCTCGACCGCTGAACGCTTCCCGGCGCTCAAGATGACGCCGCAGCGGCAGAAACAACGTACGCTCGAAGCGCTGGTCGAGCAGCTCGAGGGATTGGCGGCGCACGAACCGGTCCTGATGATATTCGAGGACGTGCACTGGATTGACCCTAGCACACAGGAGTTTTTGGCATTGGTTGTCGAGTGCCTAGTGCGCCTGCCGGTGCTGCTGATCCTGACCTTCCGACCAGACTTTCAACCACCTTGGATTGGCCATGCCTGTGTCACTCAGCTTTCGCTCAACCGGCTGAGCTGGCGGCAGGGCGCGGCCGTGGTGCAGCGCCTCACGAGCGGCAAGCCGCTGCCCGCGGAAGTGCTCGATCAGATCCTGGCCAAGACCGACGGTGTGCCGCTGTTCGTCGAGGAGCTGACCAAGACGACACTCGAATTGGGCCTACTCACCGATGCCGGCGACCATTACGAACTGGCCGGTCCGTTGCCGCCGTTGGCGATCCCTTCAACCCTGCACGACTCTCTCATGGCGCGGCTCGATCGCCTCGGTCCGGTCAAGGAGGCAGCCCAGATTGGCGCGGTCATCGGGCGCGAGTTCTCGCACGAGCTACTGGCTGCCGTGGCCGACCGCGCCAAGCCGGAGCTAGACGCTGCGCTCGACCGGCTGGTCGAGTCGGAGTTGGTCTACCGCCGCCGCAAGCGTTCCGGAAGCTCGTATATCTTCAAGCACGCTCTGGTCCAGGACACCGCCTACCATTCGCTCCTTAAATCCAAACGCCAGCAATTGCATGCCCGAGTAGCAGAGGCGCTCGAAGCGATTTCTTTCGAGGCAGGGGCGGCGCCCGAACTGCTCGCCCATCACTACACCGAAGCCCGCTTGATAGAGCCGGCGATCAAGTATCGGCAACTCGCCGGTCAGGAGGCGGTGCGACGGGCCGCCAATATCGAGGCCATTCAGCACTTTCAGAAGGCACTCGACCTGATTCACATTCAGCCCGAAGGCCGCGAACGCAACACGAACGAGCTTAGGGTGCTAACTCACCTTGGGCCTGCCCTGATGCTGGTCAAAGGATGGGCGGCGACAGAGGTAGGGACAGCATACGAACGGGCGAGAACGCTGGCAGGTCTGCTCGAAAGGTCCGCCGATTTAGTGCCGCCGCTCGTGGGAATGTGGCTGTTTCATGCAACTCGTGGCCGGTTTGATCTGGCCGACCAGGTTACCCAAGAGCTGTTTCAGGTGGCTAAGACCACTTCTAACCGCGACTTGCTGTTACAGTCCCACCATGCCGCGTGGCCAATTCCGATGTACCGGGGTGCGTTCGTGAGGTCGAACGAACACATCGAGAAGGGTTTGGCTCTTTATGACTATGAACAGCACAAGCACCACGCGTTTGTGTACTTAGGGCATGACCCGGCGGTCTGCGCCCACGCTCTCGGCGCCGGCGTCGTCTGGGCACTCGGTTTCCCTGACCGGGCGCACCGACATGACACGGACGCCCTGCAAATCGCACGGCGCCTCGGTCACGCGCCCACGCTTGCCTTCGCGCTTTGGTTCCTTGGCGCGGCCCATGCGGCGCGCGGCGACAAGGCTGCGGCGCTGTCGACAGCCGAGAAACTGCTGCAGCTAAGCGAGGAGCAAAAATTGGTGCAGACCGAGGCGAGCGCCCTGATCATTAGCGGCTGGGCGCTTGCGCTGACGGGGCAGGCGGAGGATGGGCTTGAGCGAATTCGTACCGGGCTTGAGAACTGGAACCGGATTGGAGCGCGTACGTGGCTTCAACCCTTCACATGTCTTTTCGCCGAGAGTCTCTTGCACTCGCAGCGGCGTGCTGAAGCGCTCGAAACGCTGGCCCAAGCTCTAGATATCGGGGAGCAGACCGGCGAGCGGTGGTGGGAATCGAGGATTCATCAGCTCCGCGCACAAGCCCTACTGCAATCGGGCGATGCCGATTCCGCAGCGGTAAGTTTGCAGAGAGCGATCCAAGTCGCGCGGGCGCAAGACGCCAAATCCTGGGAACTGCGCGCCGCGACCAGCCTTGCACGGCACTGGGCCGAGCAGGGCAAACGCCATGACGCTCACGATCTTCTTGCGCCAGTCTACGGCTGGTTCACCGAGGGCTTCGGCACCCCGGACCTCAAGGAAGCCAAGGCGCTGCTCGACGAGCTGGCATGATTTTGTCATGCAGCTCCTTGACTATTCGTGCGTCCGTTCTTGACTATCACCAGCCTGACCGGTGGCCGCAGTCGGACGACTGGTTTGCTATCCGAGTGCCGACATTCGTGCCAGCGATCATGAGAAGCTGCAACAGGTCGCTTGCCGTCTCTCGATTTCAGACGGAGATACTACCCGCCGTAGCTTCACATTACATTCGCCGTCGAGCCGGTGGTTTGCCAGGGCGCCACAGTGCTGGCCTTGGGCCGGGTCGTCATTATATGATAGATGACGTTCGTTATGGCTGGGGTGCCGGGCCAGAAGGCCGGCTGAGAGCAAACCCATCGAACCTGATCTGGATTATGCCAGCGAAGGGAGCCCTGCTGTTATGGGTCCACTTTCATCATCGACTGCCAAGCTGCCGCGCGTCGCCATTGTCGGCGCGGGCGTGTGCGGCCTGGGGATCGGCTGGCGCCTGGCGGCGGCCGGCTGCCCGGTCGAGGTCTACGACCGGGGCAAGGCGGGGCACGGCGCAACCTGGGCGGCCGCCGGTATGCTGGCGGGTGGCGTCGAGACCGAGCCCGGCGAGCAGCGTCTGCTCGCGCTGAACCAGTGGAGCCAAGCGCTCTGGCCCGACTTCACGCGGGAGCTCGAAGCGGCCGCCGGCATGGCGGTCGACTACCGCGCCGATGGCACCCTGGTTGCCGCGCTGACCCGCGACGATGTAGGGCAATTGCGCTTCGGCTACGAGTTTCAGACCGGTCTGGGCATCGAGCTCGAATGGCTGAGCGGCGCCGAGGCGCGGCGGCGCGAACCGTTCCTGCGGCCGGGCACCGCCGCGGCGGTCTTCTCGCCGCACGACCACCAGGTCGACAACCGCAAGCTGGGCGAGGCCTTGAAGCGCGCGTTTCTGGCGGCCGGTGGCCGGCTACACGAGGACACCGAGGTCGCTGCCGTCGAGGCCGAGGGCGGCCGGGTGCGGGGTTTGCGCATTGGCGACGCCTTTCGCCCGGCCGATGTGGTGGTGCTTGCCGCCGGCGCCTGGTCGCGCGAGATCGACGGGCTGCCCGAAGCCGCCCGACCGCCGGTGCGCCCGGTCAAGGGCCAGATGCTGGCGCTCAGGATGGACCCGGCCGAGCCCCTGCTGCGGCACGTACTGTGGGCGCCGAAGATCTACATGGTGCCGCGCCTCGACGGCCGCCTGATCGTCGGCGGCACGGTCGAGGAAAAGGGCTTCGACGACCGGCTGACGGCCGGCGGCGTCTATGCGGTGCTGGAGGCGGCCTGGCGGGCCGTGCCCGGCATCGAGGAGCTGCCGATCGAGGAGTTCTGGGTCGGTTTCCGGCCAACCAGCCGCGACGACGCGCCGATCCTGGGGCCGGCGCCGCGGAGCGCCGGGGTCGAGGGCCTGGTGCTGGCGACGGGGCACCACCGCAACGGCATCCTCTTGGCCCCCGCGACCGCCAAACTGGTCAGCCATTACGTCCTGACCGGCGAGACCTTGGAGGCGGCCCGACCGTTCGGCATCGACCGCTTCCTGCCGCGGCCGGAAGGCGGCGCGGCACGCGCAACCGCCGGGGTCGCGTCATGACCGATTCGATCCGGGTCAACGGCGAAGCCCGCGCGCTAAGCGCGCACAATGTGGTCGAACTGCTGCGCCAGGAGTCGCTTGACCCGGGCCGGCGGGGCATCGCGGTCGCGCTGAACGGCGCCGTCGTGCCGCGGCGGGCCTGGCCCGAGACCCGGCTCAAGCCGGGCGACGTGGTCGAGATCGTCAAACCCTTTGCCGGCGGCTGAGGCCGCGGGCCAAACAGCGAGTGGGAGATATGTTGGACGCCTTCGTCATTGCGGACCAGAGCTTCGAATCGAGGCTGATCATGGGCAGCGCCGGCTACCCCAATCAGCAGGTCATGTTGGACGCGCTGGCCGCCAGCGGCGCCGAGCTGGTGACCGCCTCGGTGCGGCGGATCAGCCTCGAGGGCTATGCCGAGTCCCTGGTCGACCTTCTGGGCGAGCGCTACCGGATGCTGCCCAACACCTCCGGCTGCACGACCGTGCGCGAGGCGGTGCTGACCGCCCAGCTCGCGCGCGAGGCGCTGGAGACTGATTGGGTCAAGCTGGAGCTGATCGGCGACCGCGAGACCCTCTACCCCGATGTCGCCCAGCTGGTCGAGGCGGCCGAAGCCCTGGTGAAGGACGGCTTCACCGTGCTGCCCTACTGCAACGACGACCCGGTGACCTGCCAGAAGCTGGCCGACGTGGGCTGCGCCGCGGTGATGCCGCTCGGCTCGCCGATCGGCTCGGGCATGGGCCTGTCCAATCCCTACAACATTGAGCTGATCGTCGCGCGCAGCCCGGTGCCGGTCATCCTCGACGCCGGCATCGGCACTGCGTCCGACGCGGCCCTGGCGATGGAGCTGGGCTGCGATGGCGTAATGCTCAACACGGCTGTCGCCAAGGCGCACGATCCGGTGGCCATGGCCGGGGCCATGCGGCTTGCGGTCGAAGCCGGGCGCGCCGCGCGCCGGGCGGGCCGGATCCCGAAACGCGACTACGGCGAGCCCTCCAGCCCACAGCTCGGCCTGATCGGCTCGTGACTCTGCCCCGGCCGCCGGTCCTGGTAATTACCGACCGCCGGCAGACCGGCCAGCCGCTCGAGGAATTTGCCGCCGCGGTCTTCGCCGGCGGCTGCCGCTGGCTCAGCATCCGGGAAAAGGACCTGCCGGCGGCGGCGCGCTTGGCGCTCACCGAACGCCTGGTCCGCCTGGCGGCCCGCTGGCAGGCGAGCGTGACGGTTCACGGCGACCTGGCCGCCGCCGCGCTGGCCAACGGCGTGCATTTGCCCCAGGGCGGCGACGTGCATGCGGCGCGCGCGGCGCTGGGCATTGGCGCCTTGATCGGCGTTTCGGCGCACGATCTGGGCGAGGCACAGGCGGCCGCCGACGCGGGTGCCGACTACGTCACCTTGGGCCCGGTCTTTCCGAGCCTCAGCAAGCCCGGCCACGGCGCCCAAGGGAACCTGGAAGCGTTGCGCTCGATTTCGGTCACGGTGGCCGTGCCAGTCGTGGCACTAGGCGGCGTCACGGCGGACAAGGTTGAAGCCTGCCGTCGGGCGGGGGCCGCCGGGATCGCCGTGATCGGCGCCGTCGCCCATGCCGACGACCCGGCCCGGGCCGTCGCCGCCTTGATCGCCGCTTTTCAGGCAAGTCGATGCCAAAACGTGGACTCATAAACAGCAAGCGGCAAGCGGCTCATGGCGTGACCAGGGCCGTCGCTGCATGAGTTCGATATTTCGGGCTCACTCGGCAAGTGAAGCGCACGGACTATCGACTATGAAGGCAAAGGCGCTGTGGTACCTTAGGCATCATCTTCAGCTAGCAACGGGAGAGGGGAGATGCGAAGGGATATTGAGTTTAAGTCCGAGGATGGCGTGACGTTGCGGGGCTGGCTGTATCTACCCGACGACGTGCGCGGGTCGGTTCCGACCGTGGTCATGGCCCACGGATTTTCGGCTCTGAAAGAGAACTATCTCGACACCTACGCGGAGGTTTATGCCGCCTCGGGCCTCGGCGCCTTGGTCTTCGACAACAGAAACTTCGGTGCCAGCGATGGCGAACCGCGCCAGGAGATCGACCCTTGGCAGCAGATCCGCGACTACCGGGATGCCATTACCTATGCGAGCGGTCTCGCCGAAGTGGATGACGATCGGATCGGCATCTGGGGCTCGAGTTACAGCGGCGCGCATGTTCTGGTGATCGGCGCGATCGACCGCCGGGTAAAGTGCGTCGTGTCGCAGGTGCCGCTGATCAGCGGCCACAGAAACGCGCGGCGCCTCATTCGCGCGGATCTCATCGCGGCGGTCCAGGGCATGTTCAATACCGATCGCCAGGCACGATTTGCCGGGCAGGCTCCACAGATGATCGCCGTGGTGTCGGACGATCCCAACGTGCCCTGTGCGCTGCCGACCCCGGACTCCTTCGAATGGTTTACCGAAACGGCCGAACTGCGGGCGCCGGCGTGGCGCAACGAGGTGACGCTTCGCTCGGTCGAGATGTTCATGGAGTACGAACCGGGCGCCTACATCGAATATGTCAGCCCGACACCGCTGCTCATGGTGGTCGCAGCCGGGGATCATCTGACCGTGGCCGACGAGGCGATCGCCGCCTACGAACGGGCGCTCGAGCCCAAGAAGCTCGTGTTGCTCAAAGGCGGACATTTCGACGCCTATGTGAAGGACTTCGATGAGGCAAGCGGCGTCGCCCGCGACTGGTTCGTCGAGCACCTCCTCGACAGCTAATGACATCGCGCGTCTTTGCGCTGACAGAACTCCAAGTCCGTTCATGGCTTCCCCGGATCACCCGCCAGAACTGCAACGAGGGAGCCCGCGGCTCAGGCGTCTTATGTGACCACCGGCGTTAGTCGACCCGACGGGCGGCGCCGGTCAGGAACGGGCCATAGGCCGTGGCGAAAAGACCGAAGGCGGCGATCCACGACAGGCCGGCCATGGCCATGACCGGCAGTTCCGCGCCGCCGAAGAGCGGCGCGGGCAAGCGAAGCAGGGCCCGCGGCAGGAAGCTGTGCACGGGGCCGTCCAACGACCGGACATAGCCCGCCAAGGCGACCTTGGACGGCCTGCGGCCCCGGCCCAGCCGACCGACGCACGACCGTTGTCAGTGCGTTATCCCGGCCGTACGCTAACGCGGGATGCGCGCGACGACCATGGCCGATCCCGACCGTGATGACGTCCTCAGGGTGCTGGCGCTGGCGCCGCCTCTGGCCGTGCGGCTTTATGGCGAAAGCACGGAAGCGGCGGTTCAGCGGTTGCTGCTGCTCGGCCTGGCGCTCGGCATCGCCTATGCCTGGGCCGGCCTGTTCGCGCGTCGGGCTGGGCGTCCGCCGGGCCCCGGGCTACCTGCCTTTGCCATAACCTTCGTCTCGTTGCTGCCTGGGCCGGTTGCCTGGAGCGGCGCCGTTCTCGCGCTGAGCTTCGGTGCCGTCTTCGGGCGCGAGATCTTCGTCGGCAGGGCCATACTGCCCCCGGCGCTGATCGGCCGCCATCTTCCCCTTCCCCGAGGTCGAGTTCGAGGCGCGCGGTATTCTCGCGCTGTTGCCCGATCCCCTGTTCGCGATGTCCTGCCTGCCCGGGGCGGCGGTCCTGATGTTGCGCGGCTTGCTGCCATGGCAGGTCGCCGCGGGTGCCATGGTCGGCGTGGCGGCGGTGGTGCTGAACGGGCGTGACGAGGCCAAGCCGGGGCGGGCCGTGGCCGATTTGTGCGAGGCCGAGGTGGCGGCTGAGCGGGTCGCCTTCGACGTCACCGACGGGGCCGCGGTCGAGGCCGGCGTGGTCGAGATCGAGGAGGGGCAGGGGCCGAGCGACATTCTCGTCAACCACGCCGGGATCCAGGTGCGCAAACCCTTGGCCGAGTTTCCCGAGGCCGACTGGCGGGCGGTGATCGAGACCTATCTCACCGGCGTGTTCCTGGTGGCGCGGCGAATGATCGCGCGCAAGGCCGGCAAGATCATCAACATCTGCTCGCTGATGAGCGAGGTCGGCCGGCCGACCATCGCGCCCTACACCGCGGCCAAGGGTGCGGTCAAGATGCTGACCAAGGGCATGTGCGCCGACTGGGCGCCCATGGGCCTCCAGGTCAACGGCATCGGCCCGGGCTCCTTCGCGACCGAGATGAACCAGGCGCTGATCGACGACCGGGCCACGGCGGACTGCAGCCTGCCCGGCAGCTGGGGCCCCAAGGACCGCCGCGTCATCATGCATTGCCGCCGCGGGTCATTTGCCGATGGCATGGAAGTCCTTGATCTTGGCGAACTCCGCCTTGCTGGCCGCGGCATGGCACCGAAAACAGGCAAATTCCAAGCTGATAGCATTCTTGGCCGCTTTGCCGTCTGGTGTAAACATCACGTAATCGGCGGCGGGATTGATCCGCATGACGTGGGTGCGCACGTCGCCCTCATAGGGCCCCACTGCAACCGCGGACTTCGTGACCTTTGCCATGTGGCAGTCCACGCAGGTCACACCGGCCTTTTGCATCGGACTGCCGGCGAATAGCTCCTTCTGCGCGCCATGGCAGGTGTCGCAGACCGTGGTGTTCGCGGCGCTCACCTTCATGCCCTGCGAGCGGCTGTCGTGGGGTTGGTGGCAGGTCGTGCAGGCAAGGTCCTTGTGAGGGCTGTTGGCGAACTCGGGATACTGTTCGTGATGGCGGATGAAGCCGCCCTCCGCGATGATGGTGTTCGGGTCCGATCCGCGGATGTGGCACGTGCCGCATGACTGCGCCGAATTGTCCACTATTATGTTGACTTTGCTCGGCTTCGCGGCGTGAGCCGCGCCCGGTCCGTGGCAGGCCTCGCAGGTGATGTTGAACTGGGCCCAGTCCCCCGCGATGCCGGGCATGGGACCGGCGGTCGTGCCAGGAATTCGCTTTGCGCCGAAAGCGCTGCCGCCCTCCCGATAGCCGGTGGTATGGCAGCTGCCACAGCTATACTTTTTCTGTTCGTCCTTGTGGTAGTCGACCCAAGAACCGTCCGCCCAGTTATATTGGTTGTTCCCGCCCTTGGTGATGATGTAGCCGTCTTTGGCCAGGAATCGCGTCTTCCATCGCTTGCTTGCGCCGATGATCAGCGCCACGTTGTCCCAGTTATAGGCATCTTTGTCGTGGTCCGGGAGGCGGAATCCGCCGTCTCGCGCATTCCCGAAAAGGCCAAATTTGCCGTCGAGCGCCTTGAGCGCCGGCCCGCCGATGGCGAGCTTCCGGCTGTGGCCGTGAGCGAGCCACTGCTCCAAAGCTTCCGTGTGGCAACGGCCGCACACTTGTGGCCCTTCGGTGTAGGCCTTGTCGCCATTGAGACCCGCCGCGGCAAGCGGCGAACTTAAGCCGGCCAACAGCAAAACAACAAATGCAATCGAAACGAGCCCGCCGAGATGTCTCCATGAGTTGGCAATGGCGAAGAGGTCATACAGCTTGCTCACCGTCAGCTCCGGCACGTCGTTCCGGATTTGGAAGGCACGCGCGCCACACGAAAAAGTGTCCATGAGCATTCCCATAACGAATGGTGCGGCATTCTAGTTCGTCGATGGAATTATCATAGTGCGCCATGAGCCCGCAGTCGAAAGCAGAATACGCTGACGTCCAATCATGGCTGCTTTTGCCATTTTTGCCATTTTTGCCATGTTTGCCCCACGTCAGTTCAACCGCAGCTTCGGACTCTCCGAGGCCGATGTCCGACTTTGAGCCATTGTTTCCCCGAACCGATTCATTGATCGGCTGGTTCCCGATGGCGAAGGCACAGCCAAAGCCTCCGCCCGGCGGTACTGTTCAACGATCATTGCTCGAAGCTTCGCAAATGGCCGTGGCAATCGGCGCGGACGACGTGCCACTCACCGATCAGGTTGTCGTTGGAATGGGCTGCCCCAGGAAGCTGTCCACTGAGCCGTCGAATGACCAGGCGTTGTTCGTCAAGGCGACCGCAGACTGCCCGCGACCCCGAGACAAGCCCAGGCGATTGAGGCACAACCGTTGTCAGGGTTTCATCCCGACCTTAAGTTGGCACGCGATGACCATGACCGATCCGGACAGTGATGACCGCCTCAGGCTGCTGGCGCTGACGCTGCCCTTCCTCGTGCGGCTGTTTGGCGACGGCACGGAGGTGGCGATGCAGCGGCTGCTTCTGCTCGCTCTGGCGCTCGGCATCACCTATGCCTGGGCCGCCCTGTTCGCGCGCCGGACGGGACGCCCGCTCGGCTCCGGGCTGCCTGCCTTCGCCGTGTTGTTCGTCGTGATGCTGCCAGGGCCGGTCGGCTGGGGCGGGGCCGTGCTCGCGCTCAGCTTCGGCGCCGTCTTCGGGCGCGAGATCTTCGGCGGCAGGGCGATACTGCCGCCGGCGCTGATCGGCCTGGCATTCGCCATCTTTTCCTTCCCCGAGGGCGGGTTCGAGGCGCAAGGCATCCTCGCGCTGTCGCCCGACTACGTGTTCGCCCTGTCCTGCCTGCCCGGGGCCGTTATCCTGATGTTGAGAGGCTCGCTCGCCTGGCAGGTCGCCGCGGGCGCCGTGGCCGGCGCTGCGGCGGCGGGTTTGTTGATGGGCGACCCCGTGTGGTGGCAGCATCCCGGCCTCGGTGCCTTCTCAGCCGGTATCCTGTTCCTCGCTGCGGCGCCCGAGGGCGCGATCGCCGGCAGTGGTGCCCGTTGGCTGCTGGGCATGCTGGTCGGCGCGCTGATTGTCGCGATCCGCCTCGCCAATCCCGACCAGCCCGACGGCGTGGTGTTCGCGGCTCTGCTGGGCGGGCTGTTCGCGCCGCTTCTGGACCGGGCGCTCGCCTGGAGGCCCCGCCATGGCTAGTGCCAATCCGCTCGTCTGGTGGCGGGGCTTCCTTGCCCTGCCCAACGACAGCACGGCGAAGACCGTCGGCGTCGCGCTCCTGGTTGCCCTGGTTTGCTCGCTGGTGGTTTCGGCCACGGCGGTGACGCTGAGGCCGCTGCAGGACGCCAACCGGCAGGCGGACAAGGTGGCGCGCATGCTGGGGATGTTGGAAATCCTGGGCGCGGGCGTTCCGGAGATGCGTCTGGTGGATCTCGCCTCCGGCGCCGATGTGGACCGCGACCCGGGCACGAGCACCGAGCTGCCGGTCGACCGCGACCGTGCGGGGCTGGGCAGCCGCGAGAACGTGGCCACCGTCTTCGAACTGCGCGAGGAGGGCGCGTTGAGGTTGGTGGTCCTGCCGGTGCGCGGAACCGGCTATCAATCGACGCTCAAGGGGTATCTTGCCCTGAAGGCCGATTTGAACACCGTCGCCGCGCTGACCTTTTACGAACAGGACGAGACCCCCGGCATGGGCGCGCGCATCGAGGAAGATGCGTGGCAGGCCCTTTGGCCGGGCAGGCAGGTGGCCGATGCCGACGGCGTGATCCGCATCGGGGTGGTCAAGGGCGCCGGCACCGGCGTGCACGAGGTCGACGGCATCTCCGGTGCGACCCGCACCGGCACCGGCGTCACCAACCTACTGCGTTTCTGGCTCGGCCCCGACGGCTACGGCCCGTATCTCGATCGCCTCAAGTCGGAGGCGGGGCGATGAGCGATCGCACCCGCACCCTGGTCGACCCCATTCTCGTCGCCAACCCGGTGACGCTTCAGGTGCTCGGGATCTGCTCTGCGCTTGCGGTGACCACGTCGCTGGCCACCGCCCTGGTGATGAGCGCCGCGCTGATCTTCGTGCTCACCCTCTCCAACGGCCTGATCAGCCTGATTCGCAACCATGTTCCCCGCTCGATCCGGCTCATCGTGCAGATCACGATCATTGCCTCGCTGGTCATCGTCGTGGACCAAATGCTGCAAGCCTACATGTTCGCGATGAGCAAGCGTCTCAGCGTGTTTGTCGGCCTCATCGTCACTAACTGCATCGTGCTCGCCCGCGCGGAAGGTTTCGCCATGAAGAATCCCCCCGGCGCGAGCCTGCTCGACGGTCTCGGCAACGGCCTCGGCTATGCCCTGATCCTGGTTACGGTCGGCATCGTGCGCGAGCTTTTCGGTGCGGGAACGCTGTTGGGCGTCACAATTTTGCCGGCCGCCGCGGATGGCGGCTGGTTCACGCCGCTCGGATTGATGGCGCTGCCGCCGAGCGCGTTCTTCCTGCTCGGACTGCTGGTGTGGGCGATACGTACCATTCGGCCGGAACAGGCCGAGCCGGCCCCGGGAGAACAGGGCGGCGAGGTGCCGCGATGACCGAACTACTGGTCCGATCGGTATTCACCGACAATTTGGCGCTCGCCTACTTCCTTGGAATGTGCACGTTCCTCGCGGTCTCCCGTCATCTGGAGACCGCGTTCGGGCTGGGCCTCGCCATGATCGTGGTCGAAACGATCACCGTCCCTGTCAACAACCTCCTTTTCACCTGGCTGCTCGGGCCCGGCGCGCTGACGTGGCTGGGGCTGGGCGAGGTCGATCTGAGCTTCCTGGTGCTGATCGCCTCGATCGGCGTCATCGCGGCCACAGTGCAGATCCTCGAGATGGTCCTCGATCGCCACTTCCCCCGGCTCTACCGCTCGCTGGGAATCTATCTGCCGCTGATCACCGTCAACTGCGCCATCCTCGGCGCCAGCCTGTTCATGGTCGAGCGCCGCTACGAGTTCTCCGAGAGCGTGATCTACGGCTTGGGTTCCGGGCTGGGGTGGGCGCTGGCCGTATGGGCGCTCGCCGCCCTGCGCGAGCGGATCGACGAGACTCTCGTGCCGGACGGGCTGCGCGGCCTCGGGCTCGCGTTCATCCTGACCGGTTTCATGTCGATGGGGTTTGCCGTTTTCGGCGGGCTGGAGTTCGGATGAGGCGACGATGACGGAGATCCTTCTTGGCAGTTCGGTGTTCACGGGACTGATCATGGTGCTGGCCTTCGTCGTATTGGTCGCCCGGGCCGTGCTGGTGCCCGGGGGCCTCGCGCACATCACCGTGAACGGCGAGCGTGTCCTGGACGCCGACCTCGGACAAAAACTGCTGGCGGCACTGGAACATGGCGGCGTGCATCTGCCCACAAGCTGCGGCGGGGCGGGCACCTGTGGTTTGTGCCGGGTGACCGTAACCGGTGGCGGGGACGTTCTGCCGATCGAGCGGGCCACGCTAGGCGAAGTCGACATCGCGAACGGCGTCCGCCTCGCCTGCCAAGTGGTGGTGCGCGACGACCTCGCGGTCACCGTGGCCGCCGACCTGCTGGTCGCGGAAACCTGGTCATGCACCGTCAGCCGGACTCGATCCCTCGCGCCGCTGATCAAGGAAATCGTGCTGGCCCTGCCCGAGGGGCAGGCCAGGAGTTTCCGGGCCGGATCATACGTGGAGGTCACCGCGCCGCGCTTCACCCTGCCGTTCGCCGAGATCGCCGTGGACCCCGCGCACGAAGATGCCTGGACGCGTTTGGGCCTTAGAAGACTCACGGCCCGGTGCAAGGCCCCCGTTGCCCGGGCGTATTCGCTGGCCAACCACCCCGGGGAGACCAACGCGCTGCTGCTCAACATCCGCCTCGCCCTGCCGCCCGCCAGCAGGCCGGACGCGCCGCCCGGGGTGGTGTCGTCCTACCTGTTCGGTCTCGAGGTCGGCGACGCGGTCACGGTGTCGGGACCGTTCGGCGACTTCTTCGTCATGGAGACGGACCGCGAGATCGTCCTGATCGGTGGCGGCGTCGGCATGGTGCCGCTGCGCGCGCATGTGTTCGACCAGCTCGAATACAAAAGGACGTCGCGCAGGATCAGCTTTTGGTATGGCGCGCGCGCGTTGATCGATCTCTACTACGCCGACGATATGGAGCGGCTGGCGCGGGAACACGCGAATTTTTCCTGGCATGTGGCGCTGTCCGACCCCGCGCCCGGCGACTCGTGGGACGGTGAGACGGGGTTCATCCATGACGTCGTCTACCGCAACCATTTGAAGGCGCATCCCGACCCGGCGGCGTGCGAATACTATCTGTGCGGCCCGCCCCTCATGATCGAGGCGGCACGCGCCCTGCTGGATACGCTGGACGTCCCGCGCGAGAATATCCTGTACGACGATTTCGGAGGCTGAATGACGATCACGCGAAGGGAGCTTCTGCGAATAGCCGGCGGCGCGGCGTTGCTGAACGTCTTGCCCGCCGCGGCACGCGCGGCCGAAGTGCGCGTCCACACGGGCCCCGCCTTCGGCTCGGCGTGGCGGCTCGTGCTGCCCGACACGCGCGAGGCGGCCCGGGCGCGGGCCCGGCTGGAAGTGGTCGTGGCGCGCATTGATGCCCTCATGTCGCCCTATCGCTCCGGCTCCGAATTGGCCCGCTTCAACGCCGCCGGCTGCACCTTTGTGTCGCGCGAGACAAGTCTCGTTGCGCGCGCGGCGCTGGAGCTGGCCCGGGACAGCGACGGCGCCTTCGACCCGACCACGGCGCCGCTGGGCAGGCGCTACGGCTTCGGGCCGCCCGCCATTTCGCCTGCCCGCCCGAGCGGCCGGTATCGCGATCTGAGCATCGTCGGTGATGTGCTGAGAACGGCGTGCCCCGGGTTGAGCCTCGACCTTTGCGGCATCGCCAAGGGACACGCGCTGGACGAGATCGTGCAGGCGCTCGACGGGCTCGATTTCCTGGTCGAACTGGGCGGCGAGGTCGCGGCCCGGGGCCGCCACCCATCGGGACGGCCCTGGCGTGTCGGTATCGAACGGCCGGGATCGACCATGCTTCAGCGAATCGTCGAAGCAGACAGGCGCGCCTTGGCGACGTCGGGCGACGGCGCGCAGGGCTATGCCGTTGGTAGTCGGCGCTATGGTCATGTTCTGGACCCGCGTACCCGGACGCCGGTAAACAATGGGGTCGCCTCGGTGAGCGTGTTGGCCGCGACGGGGCTGATTGCGGACGGTCTGGCAACGGCCGCCATGGTGCTGGGGCCGGAAGCCGCCCGCCCGCTGCTCAAGGCTCGCGACGCCAGCGCGCTGTTCCTGATGCGCCGCCCGGGCGGACTGGAGGAAGTGGACGTCAACGGATTCGCGGTGGGAGGCGCTTCATGACGCTGTTCTTGCTCAGCTTCGCGGTGATCGTGCTGGCGATCCTCGGACTCGGCGCGGGGGTCCTGCTCGGCCGCGGCCCGCTCAAGGGGTCGTGCGGCGGAGACGCTGTGCTCAAGGCCTGTCCCCTCTGCCGGCCCGGGAAGGAGCGATGACTCGGACCGTCGCCGACATCATGGCGACTCGGCTGGTTACCTTCACGCCGGACATGAACATTCACGAGGCCATCCGGATTCTCCTCGACAAACGGATTTCCGGCGCACCGGTGGTGGACACCGACGGCGACCTGGTCGGCATGCTGTCCAAGAAGGACTGCCTGAAGATCGTTTTTTCGACACGATATCACGACGACTGGGGCGGACCGGTACGCGATTTCATGAGCACGCCCGTGACAACCCTGGACGCGGGTCAGGACCTGGTGAGCGCGGCCCAGCATTTTCTCGACAGCCACTTCCGTCGCTTCCCGGTCCTCCGCGACGGCAAGCTCGTCGGGCAGGTCAGCCGCTACGACATACTCAAGGTATTGACCGAGTAGCCCTGAGACGGGGAGGTTCCGATCGCACCGGTCATTGCCCCAGGGTCTAGCCCCGGCCCGGCGAAGGGGCAGGTCGATAGGCCATTTCCGTTGTCCGCATTTGGCACACCCGTGCCATGCGTAGGCTTGGCTGGCCTATCCGGGTCCCCCGCCAAAGGGAAATTGCGAGGCGCCGCGGCTTGAGCCGCGTTTGTGCGTAGGAGCCCTAATCGCTGCGGTGCTCGGCACCAATGAGGAGAGGACCATAGGCCGTGGCGAAAAGACCGAAGGCGGCGATCCACGACAGGCCGGCCACGGCCATGACCGGCAGTTCCGCGCCGCCGAAGAGCGGCGCGAGCAGGCGAAGCAGGGCCGCGAGCGTGACCAGGGCGTAGATGGCGAGCGTCGCCGGACCGGCGGTCAGCGCCCGGCCGGTGTGGCCCAAGGTGGCGCGCGTCATGACCGCCAGGATCATGGTTCCCATGGCCCCTGCCGTCAGGGCGTGGAAGGCGGCGCTTGGCAGCAGCAGATCGGTCAGGATCGCGACACCTAGTAGCGCGAAGCCGATCGGCAGCCAGGCATAGCCAAGATGGAGCACCCAGACCAAAGGCTCGGCGCCGGTCTTGTGGCCGCGCCAGCCGGAAAGGCGTAGACCTTGGGCGGCGGCGGTCACAAGCGCCAGGACGCCGGTCAACGCCGACTCGGGCAGCAGGGTCCAGCCAAGGCCGGTCAAGGCCGTGACCGCCACGGTCGCGCGGTCGAGCCGGCCGAAAGTCCTCGGCAACGCGGTTTCGCTGCGCTTGTTCAGCCAATTGCGGGTGAAGCTCGGCACGATCCGGCCGCCGATCAAGGTGATGAGGAACGCGACGGTGGCAATCGTCAGGCGCTGGCCCAGGTCGCTGGTGTCCGCGAGGCCGAGCGGCTCCAGATGGGTTGTGAGATTGGCCAGGGCGAGCACGGCCAGCACGCCAGCCATCGGCAGATTGCGCCAGTTCCGGCCGGCCAGGATCTCGCGCAGAACCATGGCGCAGAGGGTCGCGAGAAAGCCGACGTCCACTGTCGCGGCCAGCCACTCGCCGACCAGCGACGAGGTGGCGACGGCGATGCGGCCAGCGGCCCACAGGGTGAACAGAAAGGCGAGCCGGGTGCCCTGGATCGGCAGGCGGCCGGTCCAGTTCGGGATCGCCGTCAAGAGGAAGCCGGCGATCGCCGCGGCGGCGAAACCGAACAGCATTTCGTGGGCGTGCCAGGCCGCCGCGCCGAAACCGCTGGGCAGGACCAGACCGTGGGTCAGGGCCGGGATCCAAAGCGCCAGTGCCGCCGCCGACCACAAGGCCGCGCCCAGGAAGAAAGGCCGGAATCCCTGCCGCCAGATTGCCGCACTTGCCTCGTCGCCTCCGTCCGATGCGGTCGGGCGGGCCCTTGCCATGGCTGTTGCTCCCCAGGTCTGATCGCGAGGCCGACTAGCGCTATAGAAATCCCGCGAAAGGCTCGGACCGTCAAGGCTACATCGGCATGTCACGGTGACTATTCCCGAGCGGAAAAAGGTTGCCTCGGGGCCACAAAGGCGCTAATCGGCGAACCCCGGGAGGCCTTGTCCCTCTCGCCGACGATCCTATGCCGATCCTTAAGCGACCCGGAACCCATGCAACGCCTGGACGAACTGGAAGCGCAGTCGATTTACATCCTGCGCGAGGCCTATAACCGGATCGAGCCGCTCGCCATGCTTTGGTCGCTCGGCAAGGACTCCAATGCCATGGTCTGGCTGGCGCGCAAGGCTTTCTTCGGCCATGTGCCGTTTCCTGTGCTGCACGTCGATACCGGCCGGAAGTTCAAGGAGATGTATGCCTTCCGGAAGCGCTATGCGGTCGAGTGGGGGCTCGAGCTCTTGACCGAGGACTGTCCGCCGCTCGAGGATGTGGACGACACCCTGCCGCCGGCGGCGCGCTCGGCGGCGCGCAAGACCGCCGGGTTGAAACAGGCGGTCCAAAAGCACGGTTTGAACGGCCTGATTCTGGGCATCCGCCGCGACGAGCAGGCGGTCCGTGCCAAGGAGCGGGTGTTCAGCCCGCGCGACGAAAGCGGGCAGTGGGACTTCCGCGACCAGCCGCCCGAGTTCTGGGACCAGTACAAGACCGATTTTCCACCCGGCACTCACCTGCGCGTCCACCCGCTGCTGCAGTGGACCGAACTGGATATTTGGCGCTACATCAAGCGCGAGAACATACCCGTGGTGCCGCTCTACTTCGCCCGCAAGGGCCAGCGCTACCGCTCGCTCGGCGACCAGGACATCACCAGCCCGATCGAATCGAAGGCGTCGACGGTCGATGAGATCATTGCGGAGTTGGAGGCCACGACCACGTCGGAGCGCGCCGGACGGGCCATGGACCACGAGCGCGAAGACGCCTTCGAGCGGCTGCGCGCCGACGGCTATATGTGATGGCCGCCGGTCAGACCGCACACACGGCCCTGCCGCCCCTGAAGATCGTCGTGGTCGGCCATGTCGATCACGGCAAGTCGACCTTGATCGGCCGGCTGCTGTTCGACACCGGTTCCCTGCCGCCGGGCAAGGAGGAGGAACTCAAGGCGGTCTCGGCGCGCCGCGGTGCGGCGATCGAGTGGTCTTTCGTGCTCGACGCCTTCCAGGCCGAGCGGGATCAGGCGGTCACCATCGACAGCACCCAGATTTGGTTCAAGACCGACAAGCGCGACTACGTCATCATCGACGCGCCGGGCCACCGCGAGTTCCTGCGCAACATGGTGAGCGGCGCCGCCAGCGCGGATGCCGCGGTTCTGGTGATCGATGCCGCCGAGGGCGTGCGCGAACAGACCCGCCGTCACGGCTATCTGCTGTATCTGCTCGGCATTCGCCAGGTCGCCGTCGTGGTCAACAAGCTCGACCTGATCGGCTTTGACGAGACCCGCTTTACCGAGGTAAGCCGCGAGATCACGGAATACCTGGGTGAAATCGGAATCACGCCAGCCTTCGTCGTGCCGGTTTCGGCGCGTGACGGCGACAACGTCGCAACGGTCTCCGCGAGGACAGCATGGTACGCCGGATCGAGCGTTCTGGACGCGCTCGATCGCTTCGACAACGTCACCTGGCCGATCGAGCAACCCCTGCGCATGCCGATACAGGACATCTACAAGTTCGACCGGCGGCGCATTCTCGCCGGGCGCATCGAATCCGGCACGCTGCGCGTCGGCGACACCCTGCTGTTCTCACCATCCAACAAGACCGCTGAAGTCCGCTCGATCGAGGACTGGAACGTCGAGCAGTTGCCGGTTTCCGCCCGCGCCGGGCAGTCCGTCGGCATCACCCTGGACGACCAGATTTTCGTCGAACGCGGCGAGGTGGCCAGCCGCCTCGACAGGCCGCCGCAACTGACGACGGTGTTTCGCGCCCATCTATTCTGGCTGGCCCACAAACCACTGGAGGTCGGCAAGCAATACAAGGCGAAGATTGCCACGCAGGAGGCCCGGGTCACGGTCCAGTCGATCGAACGGGTGATCGATACCGACACCCTGGCCAACCGGCCCGGCCAGCAGGTCGAACGAAACGCAGTGGCCGAGGTGATCCTGCGGAGCCGGCAGATACTGGTCGTCGACGAATTCCGGACGATTGCCAAAACCGGACGCTGCGTGCTGATCGACGGCTACGACACCGTGGCCGGCGGTGTAATTTCCATGGAGGGCTATCCGGACCAGCGCCAGGCGTTGACCGTAAAATCGACCAATCTGACCAGCGTCGAGCACCGGCTCACGGCGGAAATCCGAACCCGGCGCAACGGCCACAGCGGTGGCGTGCTCTGGTTCACCGGGCTGTCGGGTGCCGGCAAATCGACCTTGGCCATGGCGGTCGAACAGCGGCTGTTCCAGAAGGGTTTCCATGTCTATGTGCTGGACGGCGATAACATTCGCCGAGGGCTCAACGCCAACCTGGGTTTCTCGCCCCAGGACCGGGCGGAGAACATTCGCCGGGTGGGCGAGACCGCGGCGCTCTTCGCCGACGCCGGCATGATCTGCATTACGGCCTTCATCTCGCCCTACCAGACCGATCGCGACCGGGCCAGGGCCGCCTGCGGCGCCGGGTTCCACGAGATCTATATCCAGGCCGATCTGGAGACCTGCGAGCGGCGCGATCCGAAGGGGCTGTACCGCCGGGCTCGGGCTGGCGAGATCGAGGAATTCACGGGAATTTCGGCGCCCTACGAGCCGCCCCTCGAACCCGAACTGACTGTCGGCACCGCAAAGCAGTCTATCGACTTATGCGTGCAAAAAATCGTCGACTATGTCGAACGGACCTTTATCCGGGAAGCCGTGCCCGCCGGATCGGAAACCTGAGGTAGAGTTGGGTTTGCGGCCAACCGTGCCGCGCAAACTGAAATTCAAGCAATGGTAGAAAACGGAATCGCCCGTAGATCCAAGGGCTGCATGCCTCCGAGCGGGATTAATAAATTCTTATATTTATCGATTTCTACTAGGTCCGCGCAACTGTCAAGAGGAGAAACCTGGCTCTTTTTCAGAGATTTGCCCCACAGTTATCACTTGCCTGTTCGCCCATCGCTGGCTAGGCTTCCAGCAACAAAAAGGGGTGGACGAACCGTTCGGCTTTCAAGGGGTTTCGGAGCCGATCGAGGACAATCCAGCCGAGTGACAGGGGTTCTGATTTCTGAAGTGCGTTACGATTGACGGGGAGGTGCCGTCAGGTACGTGAAACTGCCAGGTTCGACCGACTGACCGCTTCTAAACCGCCCTAGGGCGGCTGGGCTGCGCAACAGTGATGTGGCGCGGCAGGTGAGTTTGAAGAGAGGACGGACCTGGTGACCGGCAAACTCAGACAAAAGGTCTCAGCCATTACTGAGCGACTGCTTATTGAACGGGAGCTTTTCCTGCGGGCCGACGGACGGGTACGCTATCTACGCGTGTCCCGCCACCTGCAGATCTCCGTTATCATAGCGATCCTGACGGCTGCGGCTTGGGTGACCTATTCCAGCGTCAACGTGGTGTTTCACAACCAGATCGTGGCCGGCCGGGACAACGAGATAGAGCGTCAGAGACTGGCTTATCTCGATCTGCTGACCGAGGTCAGCGAATATCACGAGCAGTTCACGCAGATCACCCGGAACCTGGAAGAAAACCAGAATTATCTGCTGTCCTTGCTGGCCCGTACCGGCAAGGCGAAGGACGAACTGGCCAGCGTCGAATGGCAGCTCAAGAAGTCACAAACCGAACGAGCCCGTGTGGCGCTCGCCCGCGACGGACTACGCGAGCGGTTGGCCATGTTCGAGGCGGATCTGGACCTGCTCACGAACAACAATCCCGGGTTGGAGTCGAAGCTGGCGAAGGTGGCCGAGACCTTGGCGCCCGGAGAGGCCGAAGCGGCCCAGGTCGTCGAGGCACAGCGTCATGTCACCCAGCGGCTCCGCCAGGTCGAGACCGAACTCTCGGAGGTCTCCAAATCGCGTGGCGTGCTCGAAACGACAGTGGCCGATCTGAACCAGCAGCTCGAGCACTCGCAGAGCGCGCGCCGGAACTTGGTCGACGCCAAGCGGCAGCTGCGCCGGAACGTCGATCGGCTGGAGCAGCAACTCGGTCAGGCGCAGCGTCATCAGGACAGCCTGGAGATGGAAATTGCCGCGCTGCAGTCTTCGCTGGGCGTCGCCAGTGTGCAGGGCGAAAGGCTGCAGAAGGAGCGTTCCTTCCTGCAAACCCGGATCACCGGGCTCGAGCAGCGCCTGGTCGGTATGCGCGACACCCAGCAGGCCATCGTCGATCGCTTGTCCGAACGTACGACGCTCAGCATCGACACCTTCGAGCAGACGGTGGCTATGACCGGCCTCGACGTCAATTCGCTGCTGTCCGGTCTCGACATCGAAGGCTTGAACGTGGGCCAGGGTGGCCCCTTCATTCCGGGCGACTACGTGGTCGAGGAAAACCCGATCCAGTCGCTGCAGGCCTCGACCGCCTTACTCGACATGCAGATGGACCGTTGGGAGGGACTGCAGCAGGTGGTGCGCAGCATCCCGTTGACCGCGCCGCTCGATCAATTCCGGATCACCAGCACCTTCGGCCCGCGCACCGACCCGGTCAATGGCCGCACCTCCTCGCACTACGGCATGGACCTGGCCGCGCCGATCCACACGCCGGTCATGAGCACGGCGCCCGGCCGGGTGGTGTTTGCCGGCTGGAAGGGCCGCTACGGCCGCGTGATCGTGATCGATCACGGCCACGGCATCCGCACCCGCTATGCCCACCTGCGCAAGCTCCTGGTCAAGGCCGGGCAGACGGTCGGCCACCGGGACAAGATCGGCCTGCTCGGCAGCTCCGGCCGCAGCACGGGACCGCACGTCCACTACGAGGTGCAGGTCAATGGCAAGCCGCGCGATCCGATGAAGTTCCTCAAGGCGGGCAAGTATGTTTTCAAAGGTTGAAGGTGGCGAGAGCGCCTCGCCCTCCATCATCGCCAGTGACGTCACGATCACCGGTGACCTGATCACAGAGGGCGATATCCAAATGGACGGGACGGTGGTCGGCGACGTGAAAAGCCGTACCCTGACCATTGGCGAACAGGCCCAGGTCGAGGGGTCGATCGCGGCCAAGGATCTCCGGGTTTTTGGCGCTATCGTCGGCCAGGTCGAGGCCGAAAGCGTTGCCTTGAGCAAGAATGCCAAGGTCATGGGCGATATCGTCCATCACCACCTGACGATCGAGCAGGGCGCGACTTTGGAGGGCAATCTCCGCCGTATGAAGGTTGCCCAGCCCGACCCGCCCAAGGTCCAGCTCGCCGCGGTCAACGACGAGGCTGACGCGCCCGCACCGGCGGCGAACGGCACGTCCAAGCCCAAGAAATCCTAGCGCCTCCTGAATTCCTAGTCAGAGTGACCTGGCCCCGGTCGGTCGCGGCGATCCGGTAACGGCATCCGCAAAAATCTTGGGATCCACGTTGCCCCCGGACAGCGTCAACGCGACGGTTCTGCCACGCACGTCGAACCGGCGGCTCAACACGGCGGCCAAGGCCACCGCGCCGCCGGGCTCGACCACCAGCTTGAGGTGACGGAAGGCGTAGGCCATGGCCGCGCCGGCTTCCGCATCGCTCACCGCCAAACCGCCGGCCAGCAGGCGCCGGTTCAAGGCGAACGTGAGAGCGCCCGGCGTCGGCGCTAGGAGCGCATCGCAGAACGATCGCGCGTCGGGCGCGTTTTCGAGCCGCCGGCCAGCGGCAAGCGATCGGGCGGTATCGTCGAAGCCGTCGGGCTCGACCGAATAGAGCGCGGTTTCCGGGCTCAGCTCGGCCATCGCCAGCGCCGTGCCGGAGACCAGCCCACCGCCACCGCAGCACACCAGCATGGCGTCCAGCCGGGCACCGAGGGCTGCCGCCTGGCGCGCGGTTTCAAGCCCGCAGGTGCCTTGGCCGGCGATGATGTCCGGGTCGTCATAGGGCGGCACGAGGGTCGCGCCACGTTGCTCGGCAAGCGCCTTGGCGACACCCTCGCGAACCTCTTGGTAACGGTCGTAGAGGACCACCTCGGCGCCATAGCCGCGGGTGTTGTCGATCTTGATGGCGGGCGCGTCGGACGGCATCACGATGGCTGCCGGCACACCCAGTAAGGCCGCGGCCGCGGCGACGCCCTGGGCGTGGTTGCCAGACGAGTAGGCGACCACGCCGGCGGCCCTCGCCTTTCGCGGCAGCTGAGTGATCTTGTTGTAGGCGCCACGGAACTTGAACGATCCGGTGCGCTGTAGTGTCTCCGGCTTGATCAAGACCCGCCCGCCAAGCTCGCTGTTCAGCGCCGGGAATTCCAGCAGCGGGGTGACCACGGCCTGACCGGCCAGGCGGGCCGCGGCCGCCTCGATGTCGGCGAAGCTCGGGAGCGGCAACTCGGCCGCATCAGCTCCACTCTCGGCATTTGGGCCCTGGGCCGTCGAGTTGGGCGAGGAAGTCATCGATTGCCTTCTCTGCTAGCGGTTCGTCAAGTTCCGGGGTGTGGCCGACGTCCGGTACGGTTACCTGGACGAGGTCCGGTTTCTCCCCGGCCATGCGCGCGAAGGTCGCCTTTGTGAGCACGTCGGAAAGGGCGCCGCGCAGCGCCAGTACCGGCACCCTGGCGAGAGCGCCATAAAGCTTCCAAAGGTCTGGCAAGGCGCCACCGCTGTGCAGCAGGGGCTTGGCCAGCGCCACATCCCAGTCATAGTGCAGCAAGCCGTCGTCGGCCAGACGATAAGTCGCCTCGGCGAACCGGCGCCAAGTGGCCTCGTCGCGGTGGGAATCCCGGCCGAACAGCTGCTGGAGATGGGCGATGGCGCCGTCCCAGTCGTGCTGCGGGCGGTCCACGCCGACATAGCTCATGATCCGCGTAAGACCTTGCGGCGCCAGATCCGGTCCGACATCGTTCAGGATGACACCCGCCAGGGCGGTGGGATTGGTGACCCCCAGAGCCATGGACAGCAGCCCACCCATCGAAGTGCCGCAGACCACTACGCGATGAAGGTTGCAGGCCGCGAGCAGGTGCGCCAGATCGCGCAGGTAGGTTTCCGGCCGGTAGTGCCGCCAGTCCGGGTCGTACTCGGAACGGCCGCGGCCCCGGTAATCCGGGCAGATCACTCGCCGTTCGGCCGACAGACGGCACGCAAGATGATGGAAATCCTTGGAGTTGCGAGTCAGGCCGCCCAGGCACAACAGCGGTTTGCCAGGCGCCAGGCGGTCGCCATAGTCGCGCACGTAGAGCCTGAGCCCGTCCTGGACCGTGATCCAGCGTTCGCTGTAGGCCTCGCTCTCTGCGGTCACAACATGGCGGCCTAGAGACCAAGCAACGGCGGCAGGTCGGCGAGCGTGGTGATCACCGCCGAGAGCTCGCCCGGCAGGCGCTCGGGCTGCTTGCTGAAGCGGTTCAGCCAGGCCACCTTGAAGCCGAAATGGGCTGCACCCGAGGCGTCCCAGGCATTGGTCGACACGAAGCAGATCCGCGCCGCGGCGACGCCGAGCTGCTCGACCGCAAGCTGATAGACCCGCCTGTCCGGCTTGTAGATACCGACCGCTTCGATCGACAGCGCCTTGTCCAGCAGGCTGGCCAATCCGGCCGAGCCGACCGCGGCCTCGAGCATGTGCGGGCTGCCGTTGGACAGGATTGCGGTCGCCTTGTCGCCGGCCCTCAATTTGGTCAGGCAGGCGGCCACATCCGGATAGGCATCGAGCGTCAGATAAAGCTCCATGAGGTGCTGTTTCAGCGTGGCATCGTCGACGCCGTGGGCGGCTAGGGCATAGTCCAGGCCGTCCTGGGTGACTTGCCAGAAATCCACGTGGCTGCCCATCAGGCTGCGCAGCCAGGTGTACTCCAACTGCTTCTGCCGCCACAGGTCGGAAACGCCTTGGGCCTTGTCGCCGAGCGGCTGCCCGCCCCGCGCCACGGCGGAATGGACGTTGAACAGCGTGCCGTAGGCATCGAACACGCAGGCGCCGATATCGGCAAAAGCTGGGTGGCTCATGATTTGCTCGCTTTCTCGCAGTCGGAACAGCGCCGGCTGGCCGGCGCATGCTCTTAAGCAAGCGCGTCAGGGCACGAAATGCAACAGTTGCTAGTCATTGACGGGAAATCCGGCGGTTGCCTGGTCGAGCGGCAGGTCGACCCGCCTGTCGGCTAGGCGCAGGCCGTAGATCGGCACCGCTTCGAGAATGCGCTGAACGTAGTTCCGCGTTTCCCTGAAGGGGATGCGCTCCGCCCAATCGACCTCGTCAACATTGGCTTTGCGCGGGTCGCCGTAATTTCTGATCCAGCGGTCGACTCGGCGCGGGCCGGCGTTGTAGGCCGCCAGAGCCAGCAGCCGCGAGCCCTTGTAGCGCTTCAGAAGTTGCGCGAGATAGGCCTCGCCGAGTCGCATATTGAAGGCGGGGTTCGCCGTGAGCTTGTTACGCCGATAGCGGAGCTTTAGCTTGCGCGCCACACGCTTGGCCGTGGCCGGCATCAGCTGCATCAGGCCACGGGCGCCCGAGCTGCTGACCGCTTCGGTGTAGAACTGGCTTTCCTGGCGAATCACCGACAAAACCAGCGTCGGGTCGAGCTTGCGGGTTTCGGGCAGGTTGGGCAGCGGATAGAGCTGTTCCGGCAGAATGATGCCGACCTTGCGGGCATCCTTAGCGGTCCTGAGGGCCCGGTCGGGGCGCCCGGCCTCCAGAGCCAACTCGGCGGTCAGCTGGAATTCGCTGGGCGAACTGGCCGTTTGTCGCAGGCGGTCGAGGAAGATCCGCTGGTACTGATCTTCGCCCAGATCGCCGAGCAGCCGCACGACCCGCACCAGCTCTTTGTTTTCGAACGCTTCACGTTCGACCGGCGTTGAGTCCGAGCTTGCCGGCAAAACAACTTCACGGTTCTGTCCCAGGCGCTGGGCTGCCAGCTGGCCATAGTAGGTCGAGGCGTGGCTCGCCGCCAGCCGGTACCAATGCTTGGCCCATTTGGTGCTGTTCTTGGCTTGGGCAGCTTCGCCCGCCCAGTAGGCGCCGCGTGCCCGGCTGACCGGCGTCTTGACGCCTTCATAGAGTCTGACGAAATGCTGATAGGCGGTTTTTGGGTCCTTCACAAAGCGCAACGCGATCCAGCCGGCAAGCCATTCCGCTTCGGCAAAGCCGATCCCGCGTTCAAAACCGTGATTGCTGGAAAGGCGGTAGGCGACCCCATGCTGCTTGCGGTCCAGCGCTTCGCGGGCCGCCCAGTGGCGGAGCGGCCACCAGAACTCCGGATGGGGCGCCTCGGGCCGCGGTGGATCGAGCAGCTCTACGACGCCCTTGTAGCGACCCTTGCGTCGGCGCCAGCGGGCCCGGTCATAGATGAAGCCCGGATCGTCACGCAGCGAGTTAGGCACCCGCTTGACGGCACGGTCTACACCCCGGCTTCGATAGGCCAACAGCAAACGGGCCTCGGCCAGAGCGACGTAGTCGTTGCCGATGCGCCTGGCTTGCCGCCGTGCCGCCTTGGCACTGCGTTTCCACAAAAGCCGGTGGAGGCGGGCAATCTCGTCATCGAGGCGCAGATCCTTGCCGTAGCGCTCGCGAAAGCCGTGTTCCTGCTCCCGGGTGAAATCGAAGTTTATCCAGATGTCGCGCAAAAGCTCCACGGTTCGGCCGCGGTCGCCGGTGCGTTCCGTGGCGTGTAGATAGCGCAGGGCGCCGTCGACGGTGACCGGTGGGCGCTCCTCGAACCAGGCGAGCAGCTTGGCGTCCGGCATATCGGCCGGCATGGCGCGCTCGGCATTGCGGCGCAGGGTTCGTCCACGGGGCCAGTCGGGGTTGCGCTCGATGAACCTGGCCAGCTCGTCGAATTCCGCTTCGGTGTCGTTGCGGGTCAGGTCGAGCCAATCGATCACCTTGCCGGGCAGAAAATCGGCCGCATTGCCCGTCAGCAGGCGGGCTTTCGCATAGTTTTTGGCTCCAAATTCCTTGAAAGCCGCCTTGTAGGTCGTCCGGTCGGCCTCGGACAGCGACGCCGCCCGGGCATGCGCCGGAATCGCCGTCAGGAGCAGGCCAACAAGCACGGTTAAGGATATGTGCACGCGACGTGGCACGATTGTCCTAATCCTCTATCCTGATTTCAAGTTCCCACGAAGGAGGAATTTACACCAGGGTTATTAACAGATTAGCGTATTTGCACCGGATTGGCGGGTGACGATATTGTGACGACGGACCAGCCGCCTCGGCAGCCTTGCCGGTCTTCGGTCAAGCGAGTATGGTCCGCCAAAAGGGCCCTCCGCAGGCCTTTGCCACGCAAACATGACAACACCGGGGTAGTACCATGTCCGGGCCGAAGTTCAAGGGTTCATTTACCGCGCTCCTCACGCCCTTCGCCAACGGATCGGTGGACGAAAAAGCCTTTCAAGATTTCGTCGAGTGGCAGATCGACCAGGGCAGCCACGGCTTGGTGCCCTGCGGCACCACGGGTGAGTCGCCGACCCTGTCCCATGAGGAAGATATGCGGGTCACGGCGCTTTGCGTCGAAGTCGCCAAGGGACGTGTGCCGGTGATCGCCGGCACCGGTTCCAACTCGACCGACGAGGCGATCGAGCTCACCAGGCACGCCAAGCAGGCGGGGGCCGACGCCGCGCTGATCGTGACGCCTTACTACAACAAGCCGACCCAGGAAGGGCTCTATCGGCACTACAGGTCGATCCACGACGCGGTCGACATGCCGATCGTCATCTACAATATCCCGGGCCGCTGCGTGGTCGACATGAGCGTCGAGACCATGGCCCGCCTGGCGAAGCTGCCCAACATCGTCGGCGTCAAGGATGCGACTGCCGACTTGACGCGGCCGGCCAAGACCCGCCGCGCTATCGGCACGGACTTTAGCCAACTTTCTGGCGAGGACGCGACCGTGGTGCCTTTCCTGGCCCAAGGCGGCCACGGCTGCATCTCGGTCACCTCCAACGTGGCGCCGAAGCTGTGCGCCGAATTGCACGAGGCTTGGCAGAACGGCGAGTTCGACACGGTGCAGGCGATAAATGATCGCTTGATGCCATTGCATGAGGCACTCTTCATCGAATCCAGCCCCGCCCCTGTCAAATTCGGCGCGAGCCTTTTGGGCAAATGCGCCAACAATGTGCGTCAGCCGCTCGTCCCGGTTACGGAACAGACCGAGATCCGGGTACGCGAGGCCATGGCGCATGCCGGTCTGATCAACTAATCAGTGGCAGTGGCCGCAGAGCAGCTCGTCGCCCAGAACCGTAAGGCGCGCCACAACTACTTTATCGAGGAAAGCCTCGAAGCGGGCCTGATGCTGATGGGCACCGAGGTCAAGTCGCTGCGCCGCGGGCGCGCCTCGATCGCCGAGGCCTATGCCACCGACCAGAACGGCGAGCTCTACCTGCTGAACGCCCAGATTCCGGTCTATGAGGCGGCCAGCCGGTTCAATCACGAGCCCAAGCGCCCGCGCAAGCTGCTGCTGCATCGCCGCGAGGTCGACCGTTTGATCGGCCTGGTTCGCCGCCAGGGCTATACCCTGGTCCCGCTCAGGCTCTATTTCAACGCGCGTGGGATTGCCAAGCTGGAATTGGGCCTGGCTCGCGGCAAGCAGAAGATCGACAAGCGCGAGACCGAGAAGCAGCGCGACTGGCAACGCCAGAAGGCCCGGTTGATGCGCGAAAAAGGTTAGGAACCTTACCGAGTGCGGCGCACGGGCTCCTGGCTCATCCAGCCCTTGAGTACGGCGAAAACCTCGTGGAACATCGCCTCGGTGAGGCGGCCGGTATTGGTGTTGTAACGCGAACAGTGATAGCTGTCGGCCAGCAGCAAGCCGCCGGGCAGCTCGTGCAAGGCGCCGTGGGCGAAGCGGTAGTGGCTCTTGCGCAGGCCTTGGGCGCCGAGCACGGCGCCATGGGCGATCCCGCCCAGCGCCAGAACCACTTCCAGCTTGCCAAGCGCCGCCAGTTCCGCTTCCAGGAAGCGCCGGCAGATCGCGATTTCCTCGGTCAGCGGCTTGTTTTCCGGTGGCACGCAACGCACGGCGTTGGTGACGCGGCAGCCGACCAGTTCGAAGCCGTCGTCCGGCCGCCGGTCGTAGCGACCCCGTGCGAAGCCGAAGGTCTGAAGCGTGGCGTAGAGCAGGTCGCCGGCGTAGTCGCCGGTGAACGGCCGGCCGGTGCGATTCGCGCCCCTCAGGCCCGGCGCAAGGCCGACGATCAAAAGACGTGCCAAAGGGTCGCCGAACGAGGGCACGGGCGCGTTGAAATAGCCGGGTAGGGCGTCCCGGTTGGCCGCGCGGAACGCAGCCAGACGTGGGCATAGCCGGCAGTCCGGCTCTGGTGTCGCCTGGGCGCAATCCCCCATGTCGGTGAATCGGATGCCGCTAGAAATCCATGGCCAATACTCGGACAGGCACCTAGGCCGGCTCGGACTCGTAGTACTCTTCGTCGTCTTCGTAGTCGTCGAATTCGTCCTGGTCGGCCTCCCGGTCACGCGACCGGGGATGGTCGGCCGGCAGCGCGCGCTCGATATGCTGCTGCAGCTCGATCAGGTCGATGAAACAGTCCGCTTGCCGGCGCAGCTCGTCCGCCACCATCGAAGGCTGGGAGCGCACCGTAGAGATGACCGTGACCCGCAGGCCGCGACGCTGCACCGCTTCGACCAAGCGACGGAAGTCGCCGTCGCCGGAAAACAACACGATGTGGTCCAGGTGACCGGACATCTCCATGACATCGATTGCCAGTTCGATGTCCATGTTGCCCTTGATTTTACGCCGGCCCGAGGCGTCGGTGAACTCCTTGGTCGGCTTGGTCACCATCGTGTAGCCATTGTAGTCGAGCCAGTCTATCAGGGGTCGTATCGGAGAATATTCCTGATCTTCAACCAGAGCGGTATAGTAGAAGGCTCGCACCAGACGCCCCTTGCCTTCGAAAAAATCGAGCAGCCGCTTGTAGTCGATATCAAAGTTCAGCGCTCGTGCGGTAGCGTAAAGGTTGGCGCCGTCGATAAAAATACCGACACGTTCTTGAGGGTGGAAATTCATCATCGCCCTTTCTGCAACAATTTCAAAATATTCTCTGCGGCCTCGAGGACGGGGTAACCACCAAACACCCAGATAAGTCCGACCGTCCATGCCGTTCAATTGCGGTTACTATGCAATTTAGGTCTTTACGGCGCTCTGACAAGAGTTTGCGAAACCGCCAAACAAACTTGTGACTGAACAAAGATAGCGCAAGAATCTATGCGATCCTAGAGTGTTAGGAGCAAACATCTCGTGATCCTAATCGGCCTCGGCGCCAATCTGGCGCATCCTGAACACGGCCCGCCACGGCTCACCTGCGAGGCCGCCCTGGTGGCACTGGGCAAGGCGGGCGTGCAAGTTCTGCGGCGCTCCCGCTGGTACGAGAGCGCGCCCGTACCGCGGTCCGACCAGCCTTGGTTCGTCAACGGGGTAGCCGAACTGGCGACCGGACTTGATGCGGCGGCGCTGCTGGCGTGCCTCCATCGGATCGAGGCTGATTTCGGCCGGGTGCGGCGGTCGGTGAACGAGGCCCGTGTGCTCGACTTGGATCTGCTGGCCTATGGCCGTCAGGTCAGCGCTCCGAACGAGATACCCGTGCTGCCCCATCCTCGTCTCGGCGAACGGGCCTTCGTCGTACTGCCGCTTGCCGAATTGGCACCGGATTGGCGTCATCCGTTGAGCGGCCTGAGCGCCGCCGAGCTCGCGTCACGGTTGCCGTCGGGCCAGACTGCCCGGCCGATCAACTAGCAGCGAGCGCCCCGGGGACCGGTCTCTCAAGACCCCCGACAAAGCCCTTAAAATCCAATCGGAATCCGCCAAATCACCTTGCTTTGACGGGGCCTCATCCATATATTCCATGGTCCTTCAGGCACGCCCTGTCATGCCACAAACACTGGAGCTTTTGCCCCATGGCCCGTGTTACCGTTGAAGACTGTGTCATCAAGATCCCCAACCGGTTCGATCTGGTCATGTTGGCGGCCCAACGGGCGCGCGACATTGCCTCCGGCGCGCCGCTGACCATAGACCGCGACAACGACAAGAACCCGGTGGTGTCGCTGCGCGAGATCGCCGACGAGACTATCGCCTTGGAAAAACTCGCAGAATCTCTAGTGCAGGGCATGCAGAAGCACGTCGAGGTCGACGAACCCGAGGAAGATGCACCGGAGTTCGATGTGCCGACCATCCCTGGTGTTGAGCTGGGGGCGGTGGAGGGCGGCGAAGCGCCGTCCGAATCTCCCGATTCGGAAGAGGTGGCGATGGCGAAGATCGAGCCTGGCGCGGTCGTCGCGGAAACCGAAGAGGCGGCCGAAGCGGACGTCGCGAAGGCCTCCGCCGGCGACGAGGAAGAGGTCTGAGCGGCAGTTCGGTAGTTCTACCACAGTCCCGCCGTTTCGCGGCTTGGCGGCGGGATCGAGGGTGCCTATGCTCGAATGCGGAAGGCAGGATTTCGAAAGCCGCCGCGTTGAAGCACCATGATTCGGCAGTTTGAGCTTGTCGAACGGGTCCGGTCCTACGATCCGGGAACGGACGAAGACGCCCTCAATCGCGCCTACGTCTATGCGATGAAAGTCCACGGCTCGCAGAAGCGCGAGTCGGGCGACCCCTACTTTTCCCATCCTATCGAGGTCGCCGGCATCCTGACCGACCTCAAGCTCGACGACAACTCGATCATCACCGCCCTCTTGCACGACGTGGTCGAGGACACCGAGACCACCTTGGAAGATGTCGAGCGCATGTTCGGCAAGGAGATCGCTCGTCTGGTCGACGGCGTGACCAAGCTCTCCCAGCTGGAACTGCAGTCCGAGCAGACCAAGCACGCCGAGAACTTCCGCAAGCTGGTTCTGGCCATGTCGGAGGATATCCGCGTGCTCCTGGTCAAACTGGCCGACCGCCTGCACAACATGCGCACGCTGGGTTGCGTCAAGTCGGAGGAAAAGCGGCGGCGTGTGGCGCGAGAAACCATGGACATCTATGCGCCGCTCGCCGAACGCATCGGCATGCAGCGGTTCAAGGACGAGCTCGAAGATCTGGCCTTCGCACAGCTCAATGTCGACGCCAGGGATTCGGTTCAGGCGCGGCTCGAATTTCTGCGGCAAGCCGGCGAGGACCTGCCGGACAAGATCGTCGACCGGCTCAAGCGCGATTTGGCCGAAGACGGCATCGAGGCTTGGATCTCCGGCCGGGTCAAGTCGCCCTACTCGATCTGGCGCAAGATGCAGCGTCAAAATGTGACCTTCGAGCAGCTCTCCGACCTCATGGCTTTCCGTGTCGTGGTCCGCGACGTGACCCAGTGCTACCAGGCGCTCGGCCTGCTGCACAGCCGATATCCGGTGGTTCCCGGCCGCTTCAAGGACTACATCTCCACGCCCAAGCCGAACGGCTACCGTTCGCTGCACACCGGTCTGATTGGGCCGGAGCGCCAGCGTATCGAAGTACAGATCCGGACCCGCGAGATGCACGAAGTGGCCGAGTTCGGCGTCGCGGCCCACTGGAAGTACAAGCAAGGCGCCCAACAGGTCGATGGCCGTCAGTACCGTTGGCTGCGCGAGCTGCTCGATATCCTCGAGCACGCATCGAACCCGGAGGAATTTCTCGAGCACACCAAGCTGGAGATGTTCCAGGATCAAGTTTTCTGCTTCACGCCCAAGGGCGACCTGATCGCCTTGCCGCGGGGCGCCACGCCGGTCGATTTTGCCTATGCGGTGCATTCCGAGGTGGGTGACACCTGTGTCGGCTCCAAGGTCAACGGCCGCATGGTGCCGCTGCGTATGGCGCTGCGCAACGGCGATCAGGTCGATATCATCACCTCGCGCGCCCAGTCGCCGTCGCCCGATTGGGAGACCTTCGTGGTCACCGGCAAGGCGAAGTCGCGCATTCGTCGCTTTATCCGTGCCAAGCAACGCGAACAGTACGGCGAGCTCGGCCGGCAGATGCTGCAAAAGGCATTTCGCCAGGAAGGCTACGAGTTCGCCGAGAAGGCCATCGAGGGTGTGCTCAAGAAGTTCCAGTGCGAGGCCACGGTGGACCTCTACGCCGACGTGGGCCGGGGCCACCGCACGGCGCGCGAGGTGCTGCTGGCCGTTTTCCCGGGCGTCAAGTACAGCAAGAAGCTCGATAGCATCATCCCGATCGGGCGGGCCAGAGCGCGTAAGGCGAAGACCAAGGCCAAAGACGACGCGGTCCCGATCAAGGGGCTGATTCCGGGCATGGCGGTGCACTTCGCGCACTGTTGCCACCCCCTGCCGGGCGATCGCATCGTCGGCATCGTGACCACCGGCAAGGGTGTTACGGTTCACACGATCGATTGCGAGACGCTTGAGCGGTTTCAGGACACGCCGGAACGCTGGGTCGATCTGGCCTGGGACGTCGGCGACGAGGCCCAGCACAGGCTTGGCAGGCTTCATGTCGTGGTCGCAAACGAACCAGGCAGTCTTGGGTCGCTATCGACCATCATCGGCAAGAACCAGGGCAACATCAGCAACCTGAAGATCACCAACCGCTCGATCGACTTTTTCGAGATGTTGATCGATGTCGAGGTAACTGATGTGAAGCATCTGACAAATATCATCGCGGCACTGAGGGCTACGCCAGTGATCACTTCGGTCGAGCGGGCCCGCGCTTGATCGCGGCGATTTCGCCTTGGACACCGAGCATGACTGTTATCTAACCGACTACCTGGACGCCTCGAGACCCGTTAGCGGAAATGTTCAAGCGCCGAATTCCCCTGCCATTCGCCCACCGGCTCAAGGCGTTCGTCTGGCCGACCGGGGGATTCCATCGCTCGGCGAAGTATATCGCGCATCGGCTCGGCCGCCTGCCTGGAACGCCCTATCGCATTGCCGCCGGCTTTGCCTGCGGCGCCGCGATCTCGTTCACGCCCTTTATCGGCTTTCACATTCTGCTGGCCATGCTGCTGGCCTTGCTGATCAGGGGCAATCTGATTGCCTCTGGCATCGGCACGGTGATCGGCAACCCCTGGACCTTTCCGTTCATCTGGTATTGGCTCTACGTCTCGGGACGCTGGCTGCTCGGACACGACACGGTCAGCGACCTGCCCAACGAGTTGACCTTCAGCTACATTCGCGACCATCCCTGGCAGGTGCTCTGGCCGATGACGGTCAGCGGCATCCCGACCGCGATCATTGCCTGGGTCTCGTTCTTCTTGCCGATGCGCCGGATCGTGGCCGAGTATCAGCGCGCGCGGCGCTGGCGGATCCGCAGAAAAGTCATGCGCCGGCGCAAGAAAGTATTGGCGGTACAGGCCGATGGCACCGAGCCTGCGGAGCATCTATGATGGGTCTTGCAGACTCGTTATCGAAATTCCGGATCAATGACCTTTGGTATGGGCCCTTGTCCGGATACGCCTGGGCCGTAGGGGAGCGCGAGTAGATGATCATCGGCCTGGGCAACGACCTGATCGATATCCGGCGGGTCGAGCGGGTTCTCGATCGGTTCGGCGAGCGCTTCGTACAGCGGGTCTTCACCGAAGTGGAGCAGCAGAAGTCCGATCGCCGGGCGGCCCGCGCGGCAAGCTACGCCAAGCGGTTCGCCGCCAAGGAGGCCTGCGCCAAGGCGCTGGGAACCGGGGTGCCGCGGCGTGGCGTCCATTGGCAGCATATGGGGGTCGTCAACCTGCCCAGCGGCAAGCCGACCTTGGCGCTGACCGGTGGCGCGGCCGAACGCTTGGCCGAGCTTGTCCCGGCCGGGATGACCGCACAAATTGACATAACCATCACCGATGACTATCCCCTGGCCCAGGCGATCGTTATTATTTCGGCGGTGCCTGGGCGGGGGGAATGACCGGCTCGGTGATCAGGCGTTCGGGGCGGACCGAAAAGGGCTGTTTCGGCCCTGTCTGTCGCAGCTCAAAGCATTGGAACTCAGGATCATAATGGAAGACTCTATGTCACGTGAGAAATCCGGCGGTTGGGGCGAGACGCTGCGCACGGTCGTCTATGCGGTCATCATCGCGCTGTTCGTCAGGACCTTCGCCTACGAGCCGTTCAACATCCCGTCGGGATCAATGATCCCGACGCTGTTGGTCGGCGACTACCTCTTCGTGTCGAAGTTTTCCTATGGCTATAGCCGCTATTCATTGCCCTTCGGACTGCCGCTGATCCCGGGCCGGATTTTCGCGAGTGAGCCGGAGCGGGGCGACGTGATCGTCTTCAAGCTTCCGGCGGACAACGAGACCGACTACATCAAACGGCTCGTCGGCCTGCCCGGCGACCGGATTCAGGTCAAGAGCGGCGTGCTGCACATCAACGGCCAGCCGGTCGAGCGCGAGCGGCTCGGGCCGGTCAAGGTCACCGGCTTCGCGGGTCGTACGAGCGAGGTCACGGAGTATATCGAGACCCTGCCCAACGGCCGCCGGCATCTGATCCGTGAATACAGCGACGAGGAGCGCTCCGACAACACACGCGAATTTCTCGTGCCCGAGGGTAAGTACTTCTTCATGGGCGACAACCGGGACCGCAGCCAAGACAGCCGGGCCCAGGGGCGGGTCGGCTTCGTGCCGCGGGAGAATCTGGTCGGCCGTGCGGAATTCCTGTTCTTCTCGCAGAATGGCGAGGGCGCCTTCTGGCAGTTCTGGCGCTGGCCCTCGACGATCCGCTGGGGCCGCCTTTTCGACGGCATAGAGTAGGGTGGCGGCGGCGCGAGACTCGGCAAAGGCGGCCGGTGGTCATCTCGACGATCTGGCCGCCAGTCTCTCCCATCGTTTCAAGTCTCCGACCTTGCTGCGCCAGGCCCTGACCCACCCGAGCGCGGCAAACAGGCCGCTGGAGAGCTACGAGCGACTGGAGTTTCTTGGCGACCGGGTGCTCGGCCTGGTCGTCGCCGACCTCTTGCTGGCGCAATTCCCGAAAGAGACCGAGGGTGCTCTGGCGCGTCGTTTTGCCGCTCTGGTCCGCCGGGAAACCCTGGCCCAGGTTGCCGAGACCGTCGGCCTTGGCAGCTTCCTGATCCTCGCCAAAGCGGAACAGGAGGCCGGTGAGAGCACCAACCCGGCGCTTTTGGCCGATGCCTGCGAAGCGGTGCTCGGTGCGCTTTACCTGGACGGCGGTCTGTCCGCCGCGCGGGGTTTCGTGGTGCCGCACTGGACTCCCTTGCTGGCGGCCGATCTCACGCCGCCGCAAGACGCCAAGACCGCGTTGCAGGAATGGGCCCAAGGCCGCGCTCTGCCGCTGCCGACCTACCGGGAAGCCTGTCGCGAAGGTCCGGCGCACGAACCGGTTTTCACCGTCGAGGTGACCGTCGCCGGTTATCCACCGGCCGAGGGCGAGGGGCGGTCCAAGCGTCTGGCCGAGCAGGCGGCCGCCAGCCGTCTCCTGGACAGTCTCGACGACGACGCGCAATGAGCCGGCGCGAGCTTCAGCGTTGCGGCTTCGTCGCCTTGCTGGGCGCGCCGAATGCCGGCAAGTCCACGCTGCTCAATCGCCTCGTCGGCGCCAAGGTCTCGATCGTCACGCCCAAGGTGCAGACGACCCGCATGCGGCTTCGCGCCATCGCGATCGAGGGCCGGAGCCAGATCATCTTTGTCGACACTCCCGGCATTTTCGCACCCAAGAGGCGGTTGGAACGGGCCATGGTCGCAGCCGCCTGGTCCGGCGCTGAAGATGCCGATCTTCTGGTGCTGTTGGTCGACTGCGGCGCCACGCGGCGCGACCAGGATACGGGCCGGATCATCGAAGGGCTGAAACGACAGAAGCGGCGCGCCATCCTGGTGCTCAACAAGATCGACACGATCAAGCGGTCGCGGCTGTTGGAGCTGGCCGCGCGTTTCGAGGCCGAAGGCATTTTCGACCGGATCTTCATGATCTCCGCGCTCAAGGGGGACGGCACGGACGATCTGCTGCAATTTCTGGCCGAAGCCTTGCCCGAGGGGCCGTGGCACTATCCGGAAGACCAGCTTTCGGACCTGCCGCAACGCCTGCTGGCGGCCGAGACGACCCGCGAGAAGCTGTTCCTCATGCTGCACCAGGAACTGCCCTACGCGCTCACGGTCGAGACCGAATCCTGGGACGAGCGCGACGACGGCAGCTTGCGCCTGGAACAGACCGTCTACGTGCGCCGCGACTCCCAGAAGGCCATCGTGCTCGGCAAGGGCGGGCGCACCATCAAGGCGGTGCGCGAGGCGGCCCAGGCCGATCTGGTCGAGAGTCTGGGTCGCCCGGTCCATCTCTTCCTCTTCGTCAAGGTACGCCCGGGTTGGCTCGACGACCCGGCCCGCTACCGCGACTGGGGCCTCGACTTCGAGGCCTGACATACGGCAGATTTGGGCAATGGAATGGATCGACGAAGGCATCGTCCTGAGCGCCCGGCCGCATGGCGAAACGGCGGCGGTGGTGCAGCTTCTGACCCGGGATCACGGGCGCCATGCGGGCCTCGTGCGCGGCGGGCAGGGTCGCCGGGCCCGCGGCGTGCTGCAGACCGGCAACCGGGTGGCGGTCACCTGGCGCGCGCGCCTGGCGGACCATCTGGGCGCCTATACCTGCGAGCTGGAGACCAGCCACGCGGCGCGCCTGATGAACGACCCCGACCGACTGGCGGCGCTGACGGCGGCGGCGGCGGTCTCGGAGCGGGCCTTGCCGGAGCGCGAGGCGCACCGGCTCTGCTATGACGGATTCCTGGCTTTGCTGGCGGCGCTGGAAAGCGACCATTGGGCCGAGGCCTATGTCGGTTGGGAGCTGGCGCTGCTCGCCGAACTGGGCTTCGGGCTCGACCTGGCGTCTTGCGCGGCCGGCGGTGCCAACGACCAGCTGGCCTACGTCAGCCCGCGCAGCGGCCGGGCGGTCTCGCTGGCGGCCGGGGAACCTTACCGGGAAAAACTGCTGACCCTGCCGGGCTTTCTGGCCGGACGCGGCGGCGGCGGGCCGGCCGAGGTCGGCCAGGGACTCAGGCTGACCGGATACTTCCTTCAGCGCCTCGTCTTCGGCCCCCAGGACCGGCCTTTGCCGGTGCCGCGTCAGCGCCTGGCCGAGCGCTTCCCGGAGCCTGGCGCCTCATGACCGGAGACGGCAAGACCCGCTGCGGTTGGGTCGGCGGCGAGCCGATTTACATCGCTTACCATGACCGCGAATGGGGCGTGCCCCTGCGCGACGACAGGGCTCTCTTCGAGATGCTGATCCTGGAGGGTGCCCAGGCCGGCCTGTCCTGGATCACCATCCTGAAGAAGCGCGAGAACTACCGCGCCGCCTTCGACGGTTTCGACCCGGCGGTCATCGCGCGCTACGGTCCGGAGAAGACCGCCGCGCTCAAGGCCGATGCCGGAATCGTGCGTAACGCCGCCAAGATCCAGGCGACCATCGACAACGCGCGGGGCTGGTTGGACATCAAGGAGCGGGACGGCAGCTTTGCGGACTTCCTGTGGGCAGTCGTAGACGGCCGGCCGATCGTCAACCGCTGGCGCTCCCTGGCCGAGGTGCCGGCCGAGACCGCGGAGTCCAAGGCGCTTTCCAAGGCGCTCAAGGCCCGCGGCTTCCGCTTCGTCGGGCCGACGATCTGCTATGCCTTCATGCAGGCGGTCGGCATGGTCAACGACCACACCCTCGACTGTTTCCGCCACCGCGAGGTGTGAAGCGGTCGAGAGCGCCGCCGGCGCCGGTCAATTGCCGCTGAACTGCGTGCCCTTGACGATCGTGATCACCACCTGGTCGGAGGCCGTGGCGCCGTCGTCGTCGGTCACGGTCAGGTCGAGCACGTGGGCGCCTCGCTTCAAACGCAGGGTCGGCGTCACGCCCGAGGCCACGACCGCGCCGTCGCGGGTCCAGAGGTAGGAGATGATCGTGCCGTCCGCATCGACCGAGGCTGAGCCGTCCAGGGTGACGTCGACCTCCTTCTTCTTGTGCGCGATCGTCTGGTCGGGTCCGGCATCGGCGATCGGCGGGGCGTTCAGCACCATCAGGGTCATGCTGTCGGTGCTCGTGGCGCCCGCAGAGTCGGTGACGGTGAGCCCGATCGTATGGCTGCCGTCCGCGAATGGCCCGGCGCTGGGCCGTGGTCCGGTGGCGATCTCGATGCCGTCGAGCGACCAGGCATAGCTGAGCGCGTCGCCATCGGGATCGGCGGAACCGCTACCGTCCAGGGTCACGATCTTCGGCCCCTGGACCGTTTGGTCGGGCCCGGCGTCGGCCACCGGCGTCTGGTTCGTGACGGTGAGCACCAGGATGTCGCTCGCGGTTGCGCCCCTGCTGTCGCTCACGGTGAGGTCTATGGTGTAGGTCCCGGGGCTGAAGGGCCCGACGGTGGGCGTCGCTCCGCTGGCGATCTGCTGTCCGCCGAGCGACCAGGCGTAGGAGAGGGGTTCGCCCTCGGGATCGCTCGATCCGCTGCCGTCCAGCATCACAGTGGTTGAATGCCGGATGGTTTGATCCGGACCAGCGTCGGCCACCGGCGGGTCGTTGATCACCGTGACAACCAGGCTGTCCGTCGCGCTCGCCCCGAACGTGTCGGTTACCGTCAGTTCGATGGTGTGGGAACCGGGATCGAACGGCCCGACAGGCGCTATGACACCGGTGCCGATTTGGGCGCCGTTCAGGCTCCATGCATAGCTCAAGGTGTCGCCGTCGGGGTCGTGAGAGCCGGAGCCGTCGAGGTTCACGATCGTCGCGTGGTTGACCGTGCGGTCCGGTCCGGCCTGTGCGATGGGCGCCCGGTTCACCACCGTGATCGTCAGGTTGTCCGACGCGCTGGCGCCATGTGGGTCGGTCACCGTCAGGGTCGCGATGTGCGTCCCTATGGACAGCGGCCCGACCGTGATCGTGGCGTTGGTGCCGACTTCTATACCGTCGAGCGTCCACAGATATGCCAGCGCCTCGCCCTCGGGGTCGCCCGACCCGAGGCCGTCGAGCGTCACCAGCTGGCTGCGGTCGACTGTCTGATCGGGGCCGGCCTCGGCGAGCGGCGGCATATTGGGTGGCCGGACCGTGAGCGACATGGTGTCCGACCGCTCCAGGCCGGCTTGATCGGTCACGGTCAAGGCGACCGTATAGGCACCGACTGCGAAGGGGCCTACGGTCGGGGTCGGCCCGGTCGCGATTTGCGCGCCATCGAGGCTCCACCGATAGGTCAGCGGACTGCCCTCCGGGTCGAAGGAGCCAGTGCCGTCGAGCATGACGCTATCTGCGCTGGACACGGTCTGATCCGGCCCGGCGTCGGCGATCGGCGGCTGGTCGGCCGTGGGGTCGACCGGCGTGGCGAGGAAGACACCGCTCGTCCAGTCGTCGAACTCGACAAAGAGCATGGCTTGGCCGGAGTCGTTGAAGCTGGTGATGAGGCCGCCTTCCTTGTTGAGATTGCCGAATAAATATGCCGAGCGGACCGTGCGGAGATCGCCGGCCTTCACTTCGAGCTGCTGGCCGGGATAGATGATCGGGAATATGCCGGTGAAGGCGGCTACCCACACGCCAAATTCGTACTGGTTGGGATCCACCTGTGCCTGGAATGCGATCTGGCCCGAAGCGTTGAGCGCCAAGCCATTGAGCTGGAGAAATGTCTCCCCGGGCAGGCCAGGAACCGGGTCGCCGGAGCGGACCAAAAGGGTGGGGGATTCGGGCGCTCCTAACCAGATGCCTTGGTCCTGATCGGGATAGATGGCAGGGAAACTGCCGAGAAACGCGATGTCGCCGCTGCCGTTGATTTGCGGTTCGTCCAGACTTTGGATAGCCGCCGTCGTGCCGGGCGCCGGTTCGCCGGCACGCACGACGGGTTCGATGATGCCGTTTCGGAACAGCCATAGGCCGGCGTCGTTGGCTTGGTCGCCGCTGTTCACAAAGGCTCGGAAAAAGAAGTCCCCGGACGCGCTCAACGCCGGTCCGAACTCGGCCTCCGAAGCGAATTCCGTGAACGAAAGCCCCCCGGTTCCTGGCGCCTCGTCGCCGGTCTTGGCGATCAAGGTGAAGTTTCCCGGCGTGCCGATCCACAGCCCCTGATTGCCGGTGGAGGGGTCGTCGAGCAGAGCGCGGAAGGCGATCTGGCCGGCGTCGTTGAGCGAATAGTGGAGAAACTTGGCGAACGTGCTGCCTGCCGTCCCGGGTGCCGGGTCGCCCGTGAGCGCAATAAGTTCCAGACCGCTGGCGGTATTCAGCCAGAGGCCGTCCTCGCGCACCGCCGGCACGCCACAATCGACACAGTCGGCCAGATGGGCCATGAAGACAAAGTCGCCGTTGCTGTTCAAGGCGGGCCCATAGAGCAACAGGTAGTACGGCCCCGTGGCCCCGCCGCCAGTCGCACTGGCCATACCGCTCAGATCCAGCGTCTCGAACAGCAGGCCGCCGGCGCCGGGCGCCGGCTCGCCCACCCGGGCGACCAGGCTCAAGTTCTCCGGGTTTCCCGAATAGAGGCTTGGGCGGTCGATAGCGGTACTGCTGCCGCGCGTAATGAACGCCACATTGCCGGCTGAGTTCAGTCGAGGAGAATTGCCTGATATTGGGCCGAAGACCTCGCCCGCCACGCCGGGAACCGGGGCTTCGCTGAGCGCTACTGGGTTCAAAACGCCCTGTTGCCACAGCCACAAACCGCTGCCTGTCCCCTCGCTTGCACCCTGCCAATCGCCCAAGACGATCAGGTCGCCTGCGCTGTTCAAATCGAAGCCGAAGAGCAAATCCACCGTCGCGCCGCCTGTGCCGGGCAACGGCTCGCCGGTGAGGGCGATGGTGTCGATCCGGTAGCCGCTGGCCTGGGCGTGGGCGGTGGTCGCGGCCGGAAGGCTGGCGAGGTTCAGGGCCAATGCGAGGAAGGCGCTGGAGACAAGGCGTGAATGGGGCATCGAGCGGTCCTTCCAAGTGATCGGCATTGCAACCGTGGCGGGCTCAGCGTCGCTGCGTATGATTAGCAATCGGAAGGTGTGTTTTCTCTTAACGATTAAGTCGCATAAGTGCAAAATACGCTACTTTCGGTGGCGGTGGCCGACCGGCCGGCTGTCCGGTCTCACGAGCCGAGTGGGACCTTCGAAGGCGTGCGGTCAAGCGGGCAGTCGGGTTTGACAATTGGGGCCGATCTTGGTTCTAAGGTGGCACTTTTGCCTGATCTTTGGGATGTCGCCGGCGCGCAACATGAAACGGCCCAACAGCTACTACAAGTCCGTCCTGACCGCGCCGCGGATCGTCAGGATCCTGGTCGGCCTGCTGCTGGTGGCGGGTGGCATTTTGGGCTTCTTGCCGGTGCTCGGTTTCTGGATGGTGCCCCTGGGCTTGCTCGTGATCTTCTTCGACGTGCCCTGGGTGCGGGACCGATGGCAGCGGTTTCGCACCTGGAGGAAGGAGCGTCGCCGCCAGAACGGAGCTTGACCCGGATTGCGGGCATTATCCGTCTCAGGCTGGTGCAGGGTAGAACGCGAACCAAGGCAAGGAGCCGACCTTTGGCGGACAAGCAGGGCCGTGCGACCATACTTGTGGTGGACGACGAACCCGAGGTACGGAGCTCCACCGCTTTGCTGCTTGAAACACTCGACTATGCCGTTGTCGAGGCCGGAGACGGACGCTCGGCGCTCGCGGCGCTGGAGCGGGACGAGACAATCGACCTGCTACTAACCGACGTGGTTCTGCCCGGCGGGATGAGCGGCATCGACCTGGCCGAGCGGGCCTGCGCCATGCTTCCGGTTCTGAAGGTCCTGCTGACCTCGGGGCGCCCGGAGTTCTTGGAGGGCGCGGATTTCGCTGTCATCGCAAAGCCGTTCCGCATGGCCGAACTGGGCCGGAAAATCGCGGAGATTCTGGGCCAGCACGAAAACTGACACCAAATTCCCGTGCTGGCGAAAATTCTGACGACTCGTACTTCAACTACGGAACCGCTGTCGAAGGCCCACCTCGGTTTCGGTCCAAGGCCGCACGGGTCCTCTGCGCCAGGTCGCGCCGGCGAAAGGGCTTGCTGAGCAGTTCGATATCGCCCGCCAACGGGCCGCTCCCAAGCATGGCGTTCTGGGCATAGCCCGACATCATGAGCACCTTGATGGCCGGCCGCCGCTCCATGACCGCTTTGGCCAAGTCAGTGCCGTCCGTGCCACCGGGCAACACCATATCGGACAACAGCAGATCGACCTGGACATCGTCGTCCAGGGTCGCAAGGGCGGTTGGGCCGTCATGGGCCTGAATGACCAGGTAACCGAGATCTTCGAGGGTCGAGGCGGCAAAGGCTCGGACATCCTCATCGTCCTCGACCAGCAGAACGGTTTCGCCCTGCGCCCCGGGTTGTTCCTCCGACCTCAGCTGCCCGGCTATGCGGCTGGATGCCGTTGCGCGGGGCAAATAAAGCTTTACCGTCGTGCCGTGCCCCGGTTCGCTGTAGATCGTGATGTGACCGCCGGTCTGCTTCACGAAACCATAGACCATGCTGAGTCCCAGCCCACTGCCTTCGCCGATCTCCTTGGTCGTGAAGAAAGGATCGAAAACCTGTTCCAGAACTTCCGGCGGCATTCCTGTACCGCTATCGCTGACCGCCAGCACGACATAGTCGCCGGGAGTGAAATCGGTCTGCGCCACGGCGCCGCCGGGCTCGAAGGAGATGTTGCTCGTCTCGATGGTCAGTTTGCCGCCGCCGGGCATGGCGTCGCGCGCGTTGATGGCGAGGTTGAGCAGTGCGTTTTCCAGTTGCCCCGGGTCGGCCAGGGCACGCCACAGATCCGGCGCCGGCGAGATGCGAATTTCCATCATAGCGCCCAAGGTCCGGTGCAACATATCCGACATATCGGATACCAAGGAATTGAGGTCCACGATTTGCGGGCGGAGTGGCTGTTTGCGCGAGAAAGCCAGCAGGCGTTGGGTCAGCTCGGCGCCACGGATGGCCGCGCGAATAACTGCCTGAGTCGGCTGGTCACCCTCGCCATGCCTGAGTTGAAGAATTTCCGCGTTGCCAAGAATGACCGCGAGGAGGTTGTTGAAATCGTGCGCGACACCGCCGGTGAGCTGTCCGATCGCCTTCATCTTTTGTGCTTGGCGAAGTTGTGCCTCGACGTTCCTGCGTTCGGTGATGTCCTCAATGGTGAAGAAGATGCGAGACCAGACGTCACTGTACTTGGGTGGAATGACGGCCCGGATCCGGGTCACAATCGCGCTGCCGTCGCAGGCGATCTCATCGGCCTCGTACTCGTAGCTCATGGCCCCATCCAAGAAGGCGGCAACCATATTGGCATAGCCGGTGAGTTCGTCGGGATCGGCGGTATCGCGGGTCATGGCGGCACGAAGCTCGTCCGCGTTGGCTGCGTGGTAGAGTTCGACCGCGGCTCGGCTGATGCCGAACCTGAGCGGTGCCTCGTAGACTTGACCCAACTTGTCCGGGTGGCTGAGCAAATAGCCCGCGATGTCCGATACGCCTTGAGCGACCAAGTCCTCGAGAATCTCTTTGACCGGTCTCCAGTCTTCTTCCAGCATGGCCACGGGCGATTCGTCAAACAGGTCGCGATAGCGGATCTCGCTTTGTGCCAGGGCCTGCTGGTCACGTTTCTGCTCGGTGATGTCGTCGATCGTAATAAGGACGCGAGACCAGCTGTCCCGGTTTTGCGGCGGCAGGACCGTCCGGATCCGGGTGACGATCTGCGTGCCGTCGCAGGCAATCTCCTCGGCCTCGTATTCGTGGCTCGTCATGCCCGCGGCAAAAGCTTCGACGGTTTTGGCAAAGCCTGCCATTTCGTCGGGGTCCGCATGAACGCTGCCCAAAACGGCAAGAAGTTCGGCTTTTGATCCGGCCCGGTAGACCCGGAGCGTTTCCCGGCTGATGTCGACGACGTGCGATGCGTCGTAGGCCTGGCGGAATTGCTCCGGATTATCCCGGAAGTACCCGGCGTAGTCCTCAACGCCTTGTCGCTTGAGGTTGTCCAGCATTTGTTTCAGTGGCGACCAATCCTCTTCCCACAAGGATACTGGAGATTCCTCGAAAATCTCTCGAAACCGGGCATCACTCTGGCGCAACGCTTCCTGGCGATGCTTGAGTTCGGTGATATCCGTGCGCAGACCGACCGTCCCGCCGTCCTCGGTGCGACGGTCCGTGACCCTGATCCAGCTACCGTCCTTCATGTGCTCTTCGTAGGATCCGGTCGGATCGCGGAACCTTGCCAGGCGGTTCTCGAACCACAGGTCCGCTTGTTCAAGCGCGGCCGCGGTCTCACCGCATTCGGCGGAGGCCCGGATGATCGTCTCGAAGCTTTCGCCGGGTGCCAGGAGGTGCGCAACCTCCGGATAGAGCTCGCGGTACTTCGAGTTGCAGATAGCCAGCCGCTCATCGGCGTCATAGAATACGAACCCGTCGTTCATGGCCTCGATAGCCTCGATCAGACGCGCTTCGCTTCTGCGCAGCGCTTCCTGGCGTTGCTTGAATTCCGTGATGTCCGTGCGCAGACCAACGGTGCCGCCGTCTTCCGTCTTGCGGTCGGTGACTCTGATCCAGCGGTCCTTGCCGATTTGCGCCTCGTAGGAGGCGGCCGGGTTGCGGAACCTGGCCAACCGTTCGCGCGCCCAGTCCTCCCGCCGACCGGTGGCCGCGATAGCCTCGCCGCAGCGCGAATAGGCGTGGATGATTTCCTCGAAGCTCCGGCCTGGCTCCATAAGGTGGGCCACTTTCCGGTACATTTCCCGGTATTTTGAGTTGCACACGACCAGGCGTTCATTGGAATCGAAAAACACGAAGCCGTCGTTCATCGTCTCGATCGCTTCGATAAGCCGTGCTTCGCTCTGACGCTGAGCATCCAGCGCTTCCTTTTGCTCGGTGATATCCACGGTCGAGCCGATGGTGCCGAGAAAGGTTCCGTCAGGCGCCAGGCGCGGTACACCAACCTCCAGCAGCCATCGGTATGCCCCATCGCTTCGGCGCATCCGGTATTCGTAGCGGCGCGGCACTCGCCGCTCTACGCACTGGCGGTCCTGGATCCTGACCCGTTCTCGGTCCTCGGGGTGTACCAGATCGTAGAAATCCCGGGCCAGTGCCTCCTTGTGCGATAGACCCAGAAATTCGCGTGCGGTGCGGTTGAGAAAAATCGGTCGGTCGTCGATGTCGTTGATCCAGAATATGACCGGGGAATCGTCGGCCATGGCGCGAAACTGCGTCTCGCTCGCCTGGAGCGCGGCTTCCCGGCGTTTGAGCTCAGTGATGTCAGTGCGCACGCCAACGGTCCAACCGTTGGCCAGCGGTGACTCGCTGACCAAAATCCAGCGGTCGTCTTTCAGCTTCTGCTCGAGCGGTCCTTTGTGGCTGCGCAGCCGGGCCAATCGTCGCTGAACCACGGCTTCGATCTCGTCGGGCGACTCGATCCCCAGGCAATGCTTGGCCACTGCCCGGCCGATCTCCTTCAAGGGCGTGCCCGGCACTAGAATGTGCGCAACTTCGCGATAGATTTCGCGGTACTTGCTGTTGCAGAGCACCAAGCGTTCGTCGGCATCCGAGATGATGAAGCCGTCCGACAGGGCTTCAACGGCCTCGGTCAGAAGCGTGTGACTCTGTGCCGCCACTTCCTCGGCCCGCTCCCGCTCCGCCACTTCCTTCTTGAGCGACTCGTTCGCTTCGCGAAGGGCTTTTTCGACCTGCTTTCGGTCGCCGATATCGCGATTGACGCCGATTGTCGCGACACGTTGGCCATGTTCGTTGTGGAAGGCAACGACGATCACTTCGCAGACACGCTCAGTCAGGTCCTTGCAAGTAACGGTGATTTCGCCGGACCAACGTCCATTGCGCGCCACGCCTTCGACGATTTCCGCGGTCAGCCTGGCGGCCTCGGCCGGCCGATGCATGAAGGCCGGCGTCCGGCCGAGGACTTCGTCCTTGCGATAGCCGAACATCCTCTCGGCGGCTGGGTTCCAGTCGATGATCCGGCCCTCGAGGTCCGTCACGATGACGCCGTCGGACATCTGTTCCAGAATTAGCGCCTGCTGGCGCAACGCGTCCTGGGCCTGCCGGTGTTCGGCGGCTTGGCGTTCCAGATCCCGTACCCGGCGCTGCAGGTCTTCCACATTTCCGATGAGCTCTCTTTTGCTCATTCGGGATAACGCTCCTGGCGTCGATGTGACCGTAGACACGCTATCGCTCCTTTGGCAGAAAGACATGCCGACTTTAGCGGGAACTTGCGGGCGAGACCATGCACTCCCGATTGCCGGACTAAAACGACCAGTCTGGGGCAGGTGAGGGTGGGCCGCTTGATGGGCTGGTGTCGTCCTGGCGGACCAGCGTATCTTGCCTTCAGCGGATGCCCGGCGGAGTTTTAGGGCTATGGGGAGGCTGCATGAGCGAAATTTCTGCCACTGGCAAAGACGTGATCGTGATCGGCGCCGGTATCGTCGGTGTTTGCTGTGCGCTCAGCCTCTTGCGCGATGGCCATCAGGTTACCTTGATCGATAGTCGGGGACCCGGGGAGGGCACCTCTTTCGGCAACGGATCGGTGCTCGCCGTCGATTCGGTCGTGCCGGTGCAGACACCCGGCATCCTCTGGAAGGTACCCGGCATGCTGCGCGACCCATTGGGGCCGCTGGCGCTTCGTTGGTCCTATTTGCCAAGGCTTGCGCCCTGGCTTCTGCGCTTTGTCGCAGCCAGTTCGCCGCGGCGGGTCGAGCAAGCGTCCCGGGCGCTGGCCGGATTGCTCGACGGCGCGATCGAAGCCTATGGTCCGCTGATTGAGATGGCTGGCGCCCAGGACATGCTTAGGCGAAGCGGCTGGGTCTGCGTCTACGAGAGCGAAGCCGGGTATGAACGCGCCGTGCCGATGATCGATCTGCAACGCCGGCGCGGCGTGGCGATCGAAGTCCTGGGTGCCGAGGAGTTGCACCAACTGGAGCCGGCACTGGCGCCGATCTTCCCGCGCGCCGTCTTCTATCCGAACGTGGCCCACACGGTGAACAACTTCCGTCTGGTCCAGGTCCTGGCCGAAGCCTTCCAGCGCCATGGCGGCACCTTGCGGCGCGAGGAAGCACGAAATTTCGAGTTTGGCGACATGGGTCCCCGGGCGGTCTTGACCGATCAAGGTCGAAGGGCATGCGGAGCGGTGGTGGTAGCCGCTGGCGCCTGGTCCAAGCCGCTTGCCGCCCGTTTGGGCAGCCGGCCGCCGCTCGACACCGAGCGCGGCTACCACGTTCACCTGCCGGAGCCCGAAGTCATGCCGCGCTTGCCGGTCTATTCGACCGAGCGTGCCTTCGTCTGTACACCGCTAGAACACGGGCTGCGTCTGGCCGGCACGGTCGAGCTGGGCGGCTTGAAGGCGCCGCCCGATTGGCGCCGGGCCGACGTATTGCTGCGACACGCCCGGCGCTGGCTTCCGGGCCTCGCAGACGAGGGGGCGAGCCGCTGGATGGGCTTCCGTCCCTCAATGCCCGATTCGGTGCCGGTGATCTCGGCCTCGCCGCACCATGCCAATGCTTTCTTCGCCTTCGGTCACGGCCATGGCGGCCTTGGCATGGGCGCGCGGACCGGACGCCTGATCGCCGATCTGGTTGCCGGCAAGGACCCGGGGCTCGACATGGCGCCCTTCCGGGTCGACCGGTTTTGAAGCTCTTTTCGGCTCGCGAAACCTGTCTTTAAGGATTAGTCGTCACGCTGCCGGCCAGTATCCGACAATCTGTTGTGGACCCAGGTGGGGTTACCTACTATATGTCGCGGTTCTCTAAGAGGGTGCGATGAGCTCATCGACGACGGACGAGCCAGGCGGCGAGATCAGGACGGTTCGTTTCTCCGATGCCTTGGAGGAGCGATACCTGACCTATGCGCTCTCGACCATTATGGCGCGCTCGCTGCCGGACGTCCGCGATGGGTTGAAGCCGGTTCACCGGCGCCTGCTCTACGCCATGCGCCAATTGCGGCTCAATCCCGACCAGGGCTTCAAGAAGTCGGCCCGCGTGGTCGGCGATGTGATGGGCAAATATCATCCCCACGGCGACCAGGCGATCTACGACGCTTTGGTGCGTCTGGCCCAGGAATTTTCGCTGCGCTATCCCCTGGTCGATGGCCAGGGCAACTTCGGCAACGTCGACGGCGACAACGCGGCGGCCATGCGCTACACCGAGTCGCGCCTAACCGAGGTTGCCACTCTGCTGCTCGACGGCATCGACGAGGACACTGTCGACTTCCGTCCGACCTACACCGGCGAGGATGAAGAGCCATTATTGTTGCCGGCCAGCTTGCCGAACCTGCTGGCCAATGGCGCACACGGCATCGCCGTCGGCATGGCCAGCGCAATCCCGCCGCATAACCTGGCAGAGCTGTGCAATGCACTGATCCATTTGATCAAGTTTCCCAAGGCGACCATGGCCAAACTGGTCGAGCTGGTGCCGGGTCCGGACTTCCCGACCGGAGGTGTGCTGGTCGAGGGCCGGGAACAGGTCATCGAGGCCTACAAGACCGGCCGCGGCGCGTTCCGTATTCGCGCCCGCTGGCACACCGAAAAGCTCAAGGGTGGCGGCTTTCTGGTCGTGGTCACGGAGATCCCCTACCAGGTCCAGAAGTCCCGCCTGGTGGAAAAGATCGCCGAGCTTTTGGCGGCCCGCAAACTAGCCATGCTGAACGACGTGCGCGACGAGTCGGCGGCGGAAATTCGCCTGGTCATCGAGCCCAAGAGCCGCAACGTCGATCCGGTCGTCCTGATGGAGTCGCTGTTCCGGCAGACCGATCTGGAGACGCGGGTCAGCCTCAACATGAATGTGCTGGACGCCGACCAGACGCCTCGGGTCATGAGCCTGAAGGAGGTTCTGCAGGCCTTTCTCGACCACCGGCACGAGGTGTTGCTGCGCCGCACCCGCTACCGCTTGGAGCAGATTGCCAAGCGGCTCGAGGTTCTGGACGGTTATCTGGTCGCTTATCTGAATCTGGATAAGGTAATCAAGATCATCCGCAGCCAGGATCATCCCAAGCCGGTCCTGATCAAGGCCTTCGACCTGACCGACGGCCAGGCCGAAGCCATCCTCAACATGCGTCTCCGCGCCTTGCGAAAACTTGAGGAAGAGGGCATTCGCAAGGAACACAAGGAGTTGTCGGCGGAGAGCGCGGACCTCGAGAAGCTGATGCAAGACGAGGACCGGCGCTGGGGCGTGATCGCCGCGCAGATCGGCGAGATCCGGAAGCGCTTTGGACCTGATACGGAACTCGGCCTGCGGCGCACCGAGATCGGCGACGCACCGGCCGATGTCGTGGTGCCTTTGGAGGCCGTGGTCGAGCGCGAACCGGTCACCGTGCTCTGTTCCGCCAAGGGCTGGATCCGCGCCATGAAGGGCCATCAGGAAGAGAACTCCGACGCCAAGTACAAGGAAGGCGACCGCGGCCGCTTCGCCGAGCACGCCATGACCACGGACAAGCTGCTGATATTCGCGACCAACGGCCGCTTCTTTACCATCGGCATCGACAAGCTGCCGGGTGGACGCGGCTTCGGCGAACCGGTGCGCCTGATGATCGATCTGCCCAACGATCAAGACATCGTTGGGCTTTTCGTCTATCAGCCGGGACGCAAGCTGATCATCGCCTCCAGCGCCGGCCGCGGTTTCATCGTGCCCGAGGACGAGGTGGTCGCTCAAACCAAGAACGGAAAGCAGGTGCTCAACCTGGCGGACGGCGAGGAAGCGGCGGCCTGCACGCCGGCCGCGGGCGACAGCGTGGCGGTGATCGGCCAGAACAACAAGCTGCTGATCTTTCCCCTGGAAGAGTTGCCTGAAATGACCCGCGGGCGCGGCGTGATCATGCAGAAGTACAAGGATGGCGGCCTGCTTTCGGTCAATACCTTCAACCTGGCGGACGGGCTGAGCTGGGTCACCGCCGGCGGGCGCACGCGGACCGAGACCGATCTGACCGCCTGGGTCGGCAAGCGCGCGCAGGCCGGACGCCTGCCGCCCAAGGGCTTCCCCAGGCCGCACAAGCTACGCTGAACGCAGCCATCAGCAAACGGCCGCGACACGGTCATGCGCCGTGCCATGGCGGCGGCTACCGGACTGAGCTAAGGTTCGGGCAGGCCCCTGGTGGCCGTTCACGGGACTGGTCTATTGCATCGTGTCCACGGCGTTTGTCAAAACGGCGCGCGGCGTCGAAGATCTCAGGGCCTTCCTCGAAGGCACTTGGCTGGTGACGCGGAAACTGCGCGACCGGCGTGCCGGCGCGCAGGGCACGCTCGAAGGCGAGGCGATGTTCCAAGCCGAGGGTGACGGACTGGTCTATCGTGAAAACGGTGTCTTGCGGCTTCGCCACGGGGCCTTCAAGGCCAGCCGAGTCTATCGCTATAACTTTCCGGCGCTGCACTGTGCCGAAATTTTTTTCGACGATGGTAGCCGATTCCACGCGCTGGACCTGTCGAGCGGGATCTGCGAGGTCGAGCACCAGTGCGGCGCCGATAGCTACCGGGGCCAGTTTCTAGTCGTGGGTTTCAACGAGTGGCATGTCGACTGGCAGGTCTTGGGGCCACGCAAGGACCAGATTCTCGAGAGCCGCTACCTGCGCGGCCGCTGAGTTTTGCCAATTTGGCTTGGCAGGTCGCGCCGCTTGCCGTATTCAATTGCGGCGAGAGATCGGAATGCGGCCGTGGACGCGTTCGCGCTAGGCTAAGACAAGGGAGAAAGGCACTGTGTTCTCGGTGATCGTCACGAAGCCAACCTTGACAACGGCGCTTTGGCCTGCGGACCAGGGCGCGTCCTTGGGTACGCGCGCGATCCGCCAGTTCCTGCTTGTGTTGATCGGCAGCGCGGCGATCTGGCTATCGGCCAAGATCCAAGTGCCTTTCTATCCCGTGCCGATGACCATGCAGACCTTCGTGGTTCTCGGTCTGGGCATGGCCTACGGTTGGCGGCTCGCCGGTCTGACCGTCCTGCTCTACCTCGCCCAGGGCGCACTCGGGCTGCCGGTCTTTGCCGGTACGCCGGAAAAGGGCATCGGCTTGGCCTATATGCTTGGTAGTACCGGCGGCTACCTTCTGGGCTACTTACCCGCGGTGGTGGTTTGCGGCTGGCTGGCCGAGCGCGGCTGGGACCGCAATGTCGGGGCCACGGCGCTCGCCATGCTGATCGGCAACGCGCTGATCTATGTGCCGGGGCTGCTTTGGTTAGGCGCGCTGTTCGGTTGGGACAAGCCGATACTCGAGTGGGGGCTCTTTCCCTTCATTCTCGGTGACTTGACCAAGCTGGCGCTGGCGGCGGCGATACTGCCGTTGATTTGGCGCGTCGCCAAGCCGCCGCAAAGCTAGTGTCGGGTTCCCCGGGGGGCGGATCCTAGTCAGGGGGAGAGCGCGTGGCCGCACTGGCTGCCTTCGTGCGACTGATCGACCGCTTGAACGATGCCATTGGTCGCGGCATTGCCTGGCTGACGCTCGCCATGGTGCTGATCACCTTCGCGGTGGTGGTCCTACGCTACATATACGCCATCGGCTGGGTCTGGATGCAGGAGTCCTACGTTTGGCTGCACGGCATCGTGTTCATGTTGGGCTCCGGCTATACTTTGCTGCACAACGGCCATGTCCGGGTCGACATCATCTATCGCACCGCAAGCCCCCGCTATAAGGCGATCATCGACATCTTCGGTTCCTTCGTTCTGCTGCTGCCGATGGTGACGGTGGTCTTCCTGGTCAGTTTCAACTACGTCGTCGCATCCTGGCTGAAGTTCGAGGAGTCGCGCGAGGCCGGCGGTTTGCCCGGGCTCTTTCTGCTCAAGACGGTGATCCTGGCCTTCTGCATCCTGCTCGGGCTGCAGGGCTTGGCGCTCGCCGGGCGCAGCATTCTTTCGCTGGCCGGTGTCGCGGGCTTCCGGCCGGTCGAAGAAGAACTCGAGGGGCTGTAGGTCATGGATCCGGCCGTGCTCGGCGAAATTCTCAGTCTCGTCATGTTCGCGGGCGCTTGCGGACTGCTGATCCTCGGTTATCCCGTGGCCGTCACGCTGGCCGGGTCCGGCTTGATATTCGCGTTTCTCGGTTGGCTGCTCGGCGTCTTCGACGTGAACTTTCTTGGCGGCCTGCCGTCGCGCTACTTCGGCGTCATGGTGAACGAGCTGCTGGTCGCCGTACCGCTCTTCGTTTTCATGGGCGTGATGCTCGAACGCTCGAAGATCGCCGAAGAGCTGTTGCAGACCATGGGGCTGCTGTTCGGCCGCTTGCGCGGCGGTCTGGGCCTTTCGGTCATCTTCGTCGGCATGCTGCTGGCCGCCTCGACCGGTATCGTCGGCGCCACCGTGGTCACCATGGGCCTGCTGAGCCTGCCGGCGATGCTCAAGGCCGGCTACAACAAACCGCTGGCGACCGGCATCATCTGTGCCTCGGGTACGCTCGGCCAGATCATCCCGCCGTCGATCGTGCTGGTTCTGCTGGGCGATATCCTGCAGGGCGCCAACACCACGGCGCAGCTTGCCAAAGGTAACTTCGCGCCGGATCCGGTCTCGGTGGTCGACCTTTTCGCCGGCGCTTTCCTGCCCGGCATGATGCTGGTCGGGCTCTATATGCTTTGGGTGCTGCTGGTCGGCTTGCTTCGCCCGAAGGCCTGTCCGCCGCTCGAGGAGTTGCCGAGCGACCAGCGGTTGATCTCCCACGTGGTGAATGTGCTCCTGCCGCCCGCGATTCTGATCCTGGCGGTGCTCGGCTCGATCCTGCTCGGCATCGCCACACCGACGGAATCGGCGGCCGTGGGGTCGGTCGGGGCGATGCTGCTGGCCGCGCAGCGGCTCGACGCTTCGGCCCGCCGGCCGGTTTACCTCTCGGGTCTTGCGATCGTGGCGCTGGTCCTGCTGAGCGGCCTGTTCGACTTGCGTATGCAACGCGATGTGATACCGACCGGCGATTTGGTTGCGGCCGTCCTTGCCGGCATCTGTTGCCTGGTGTTGCTGTGGGGCGTGGTGATCAGTCTCGACCGGGTCTTCCGCTATGGCGTTCTGGTCCCGGTCATGCGTTCCACCTTGGAGATCTCCGCCATGGTGTTCCTGATCCTGCTGGGCGCATCGGTATTCTCCTTGGTGTTCCGCGGGCTGGGCGGTGAGGAGATCGTGGCCGACGTACTCAACAGCATGCCGGGCGGCATGTTCGGGGCGGTGCTGCTGGTCATGGCGGTCATGTTTGTCATGGGCTTCTTCCTCGACTTCATCGAGATCGTCTTTGTCGTCGTGCCGATCGTCGGACCGATCCTGCTGCAGATGGACATGTCGCCGGTTTGGCTCGGCGTGATGATCGCGGTCAACCTGCAGACCTCCTTCCTGACGCCGCCCTTCGGCTTTGCGCTTTTCTACCTGCGCGGCGTGGCGCCGCCGGGCGTCACCACGATGGATATCTACCGCGGCATCGTTCCCTTCGTGCTGATCCAGGTGCTCGGCCTGTTCTTGATCGCCCTGTTCCCCACGCTGGCGACGTGGCTGCCCGCGGTCTTGTTCGGCTGAATTCAACAAGTCGGAGATCCCATATCCGCACACGAGGCGCGGGATGCGAACAGCTACCCGAATTGTTTTTGCTGACCGGCCGCCGCGAGCATCGCGATGGACGGGCCGGCGAGGCGTGAGCCCCGCCGGTCCGTCTGAAAGAACGCCTGCAACTTAGCGGGCGTACCTGAAGGGCAGGGAACGGGCGTTATAGAAGGCCTGCTCGGAGAATGCGGCGTAGGCGATCGCCTGCGAGCGGAAACTCAAGATCGAGCTCATCACCTCCTGGCTCAGGCTGTCTTGTGCCGCCAGATCGCTGATGACCTGGCCGGCCAGTCCGCCAAGACCGTTCAGCACCTCGTCCGGGAACTTCTTCAGCACCACGCCGTGTTTCTTGCGCAGTGTTTCGAGCGCCGCGTTGTTGTTGGCGACGAACTCGTTCAGGACCGACTGGTTGGTGTAGGCGTTGGCCTGTTCGACAATCGCCTGCAGTTCCCCGTCCAGCTTGTTCCAGGCCTTCAGGTTGATGAAGTTGTCGAGCAGCGTGGCCGGCTCGTGCCAACCGGGGTAGTAGTAGAACTTGGCGCTCTTGTAGAGGCCGAAGGCCAGATCGTTGTAGGGACCGACCCACTCGGTCGCGTCGATCGCGCCGGACTGCAGGGCCGGCGGTATCTCGCCGCCCGGCAGGTTGACCACGTTGCCGCCAGCCGCCTTGACGACTTCGCCACCAAGGCCGGGGATGCGCATCTTGAGGCCCTTGTAGTCCTCCAGCGAATTGATCTCCTTGTTGAACCAACCGCCGGCCTGCACCCCGGTGTTGCCCGAGGCGAAGAACTTGCAGCCGAGTTGGGCATAGACCTTGTCGGCCAGCGCCTGGCCGCCGCCCTGCTGGACCCAAGCGTTCTGCTCCATGACATTCATGCCGAAGGGCACCGAGGCGATAAACTGGGTCGCCGGAACCTTGCCTTTCCAGTAGTAGGGCGCGCCGTGGCCCATCTCCAGCGTGCCGCTGGAGACCGCGTCCATGGTCTCGAAGGCCGGCACGATCTCGCCGGCGCCGTAGACCTCGACCGTCAGCCTGCCGCCGGACGCTTTGCCGATAAATTCCGCCAGCCGGTTCGCGCCGACACCCAGACCGGGAAAGTTCTTCGGCCAGGTGGTGCCCATGCGCCACTTCATCAGGCCCTGCGAAATCGCTGGCTTGGGGAAACTCGATACAGCGACCGCAGCCACCGCCGCTGTCGAGAAAGTGGCTTTCTTCAGGAAATCGCGACGTTCCAGTTTACTGGACGGCGTCGCAGATTTCGCAACTTCACGGCTCTTCATAAAACTTACCTCCCCTAGTCGCCTGTTTGTTTCGATCTATCGCGGCGGTGCCGTGGCGCCAATCCGAGAATCTCGATTGCGCCGAGAATAGGAAGCTTCCTGCCGTTGCGCAACCTGAACAACGCGCGCGAGGCCAAAGCAGTAGCCTTTGGTTGGATCGGTCGTAGCTCGTATCGCCTATTCGGCGAGCAACTGCCAACCGTCGGCGCCAAGCCCCTCGACCGGATGAAACCGCGCCTTGTAAGCCATCTTGGTCGATGCGGCGATCCAGTAGCCGAGATAGACGTGCGGCAGGTCGCGCCGACGGGCCGCCTCGATCAGCCAGAGCACCATGAAGGTGCCGAGGCTGCGCCCGGCCAGATCCGGGGCGAAGAAACTGTAGACCGCGGACGGACCGTCCTCCAGCCAGTCGGTCAAACAGGCGGCGACCAGGCGGCCGTCGGCCTCACGGAACTCCGTGAGGCGCGTCTTCAGCCGCGTGTCCTCAATCATGGTGCGGTAATCGGTAAAATCCATGGCAGCCATCTCACCATCGCTATGGCGCCAGCGGACATAGCGGCTGAACAGCTGGTACTGTTCCATGGTCGCTTGCGGCGGCCGGTCGGCGGCGGTGAGCGCCGCGTTCATGCGCGCCACCCGGCGCAGCGAGCGGCTGGGCCGAAAGGCATCGGCGCGCACCCGCACCGGCACGCAGGCGTCACAGTCGGCGCAGGCCGGCCGATAGGCGAAGTTGTGGCTGCGTCGGAAACCTGCGCGGGACAAGTTGTTATAGCGGGCCACCGCCTCCGGCCCGCCGATTTCGGTCAAGAGTTTACGCTCGCGCCGACCGGCCAGATAGGGGCACGGCGTTTCCATGAGGACGTAGAAAACCTGTTTCGGCGTCGCCTTGTCCAGCGCGCCGCGCGTGTTCGTGTTTGCGGTGCTGCCCTGGCTCATGTCCCCGTCAGATTGCACCGCGCGCCGCGTCCCGTCCAGCCCCCAAGGCTTGGCGCCGGCTACTATAGCTCCGGCGAGGCGTCGGCGGCGGGGGGTGTGTCGGCGGTTTCGAAGCCGAAGAACGCGCGCGCCAGTTGCCCGGTGATCGCCGTCAACTTGACTTGAATGCCGTCGAGGTACTCATGCAGGCCACGGCCGATGACGTCGTTGATTTTGTCCCCAGACAGCGCCATGCGTAGCTGGTCGACCTCCGTCGCCACCTCGCGGCCGCTGGTTAGCCCGTAGCGCTCGATCAGCGCGTCCAGCATGGCGTCGAATCCGGTAACACAGCCGGCGACCGAGCGCGGGAAGCTCTGGTGGAACAACAGAAAGCCGGCCACGGCCGCCGGTGTCATGCCGCTCGGATGAACCCGGCGAAATGCGTGGTAGCCCGAGGCCGAGCGGAGCAGTGCGTTCCATTGACTGACGTCGAAGGGTGAACCGACCTGAGCCACGCTCGGCAGCAGAAGATGGTACTTCACGTCGAGCAGCCGGGTTGTTTGATCGGCCCGTTCGAGGTTGCGGCCCAATTGATAGAAATACCAACCGGCGTCGCGGTAGAAGGTTCCTTCGGTGATACCGCTGTGGGTCTGACAGCCTTCCTTGATGAAATTGCACAGTCGCGCCAGGCGGTGCTCGCTGACGTCGTCCTCGGTCAGGGCGCCGAGCCGATTGTAGAAAATGTTAAGATGGATCCACATCTCGGTCGAGATCAGCGGCCTGAGCGTTCGGGCATTCTGGCGCGCCGCACGGATCGCGCTGCGAATCGAGCCCGGGTTGTCCGGGTCGAGCACGTAGTAGCGAATCACCGCCTCGGCCGTGGCCTCGTCGTTGCTGGCATGGAAGTGCTCCTCGTCATCGTAGAGCTGCAGCACTGATTGCCAGTTCTGCCCGCCGCGGGTGTCGCGGCTGAAGGTCTCGTTGACGTCGAGAATACGCGCCAGGTTCTCGGCGCGCTCCATATAGCGGGCCATCCAAAAGGTCGCGTCCGCGTAACGTGCCAGCAGGTTACTCAAGGACCCAGGTATCCTTCGAACCGCCGCCCTGTGACGAGTTGACGATCAGCGAGCCCTTGGTCAGCGCAACCCGCGACAGGCCGCCGGGCAGCACCCAGGTCGACTTGCCGGTGACGGCGAAGGGTCTGAGGTCGACATGGCGCGGCCCGATGCCGCCATCGACCAGGGTCGGCGAGACCGAGAGGTTGATCATCGGTTGGCTGATGTAGTTGGCCGGATCGGCGACCAGCTGTTTGCGGCAGACCTCGATCTCCTTGCGGCTCGCCCTTGGCCCGACCGTGATGCCATAGCCGCCGGATTCGCCGACCGGCTTGACCACCAGTTCATTCAGATGGTCGAGGGTGTATTGCAGGCCATCGGGCTCACGGCAGATGTGGGTTTCGACGTTCGGCAGGATCGCCTCCTGATCGAGGTAGTACTCGATGATCCGGGGCAGATAGGCATAGACCGCCTTGTCGTCGGCGACCCCGGTGCCGACCGCATTCGCCAGGGCCACCGTGCCCTTCCGGTAGGCGCCGAACAGGCCGGCGGCGCCCAGCATGCTGTCGGGGTTGAAGGCTTGGGGGTCGAGGAAGTCGTCGTTGATGCGCCGGTAGATCACGTCGACCGGTTCCAGCCCGGCGATGGTGCGCATGTAGACCCGGTCGTTCTCGACCGCCAGGTCAGTGCCCTCGACCAAGGGCACGCCCATTTCCAGGGCCAGGAAGATGTGCTCGAAGTAGGCCGAGTTGTAGGTGCCGGGCGACAGCAGCACGACCTGCGGGTCGACGACGCCGGGCGCGGCGATTTCGGCCAGGGCGTCGTGCAGCTTGTGGCCGTAGTTGGACACCGGCTTGATGCCGATATTGGCCATCAGGTCGGGGAAGGCGCGCTGCATCAGATGGCGGTTCTCGACCACGTAGGAAACGCCCGATGGGCTGCGGCCGTTGTCTTCCAGAACCAGGATCTGGCCGTCGTCGCCGCGCACCAAGTCGGTGCCGTTGATGTGCACGTAGGTGCCGAAGGGCACGTCGAGACCCTCCATCTCCGGGCGATAGTTCTTGTTGCCCAGCACCAGCTCGCGCGGCACCACGCCGTCGCCCAGGAT
>JBFJPL010000004.1:0-81705 GCA_041617155.1 Kiloniellales bacterium | reverse complement strand
CTGGCCGTCGTCGCCGCGCACCAAGTCGGTGCCGTTGATGTGCACGTAGGTGCCGAAGGGCACGTCGAGACCCTCCATCTCCGGGCGATAGTTCTTGTTGCCCAGCACCAGCTCGCGCGGCACCACGCCGTCGCCCAGGATCTTCTGTTCGTGGTAGACGTCCCAGAGGAACAGGTTGATCGCGGTCACCCGCTGGGTGACGCCGGTCTCGATGGTGCGCCAGTCCTCGGGCGAAATCACCCGCGGGATCACGTCGAACGGCAGGATGCGGTCGATCGCGTCCTTCTGGCTGTAGACCGTGAAGGTAATGCCGAAGTTATAGAGCTCGAGCTCGGCGTCGCGCGCGCGGGCCCGCAGCTCGTCGAGGCCAAGCTCGCCGATGCGCTGCCAAACCTGTGCCGCGAATGTCGACGGCCGGCCGGGCGCGCCCAGCATCTCGCAGAAGTAACCCTGCGAATCATAGTCGGCCAAGACGCTCGTGGTACTGTCGGTGCTCATCCAGCTTGCCTCTGCGACCAATTATCGCAGGCGAAACGCCACGAACGCCAGGATTAAACCGGGAGCCACCGAACGGTACGCATTTCGGTCGTCAGGCGGTCTGAGTCTCGGCAGCCGCCAGGCGGCTATGGCGCACGCCCAGGGTGCCGGACAGGAAGTCGTGGGCGGTCCGGTGGCGGTCGTTGAACAGCGCGAACAAGAGGATCAGCCAGCCGGTCGCGGCGACCGAGGCATAGAACATCACGGTCATCAGGAAGGCCTGAACGTAGTCGGGCCGCCGGCCGAGCCAGCTCCGCACCTCGACGTCCATGACCCGCATGCCGGGGGTCGCCCCGCCGTCGCCGATGAAGTAGGTGTGGTAGGCGACCGGCAGCAGAGTGAGGACGACGACTTTGACCGGGAACAGCAGACCGAGCGACAGAACGGTGAGCAGGCCGAGCGCGATCCAGGCGCATACCATCAGGATCGACAGGGCGACGACATCGACCAGATAGCCGATCGAGCGGCGCCAGAGGAGGCCGTCATAAAGCTCGGGGTCGTCCAGTCCGCCCGGCGGCCGATCCTGCCAGGCCGCGTCGGGCCTCTGGATGCTGGGCAAGTTGAATCTGCGCACCGCTTCACCTGAGTTGCCGAAACCGGTCCTCTCAGGTGGGGTCTAGACCGCCGCTTCGCAAGCCGACGAGGCTTCTAGTTCGACGCCTTGGTGACCGGGTTCTGGCGCAGCAGGATGATCGAGATGCGCCGGTTTTGCGGATCGAACGGCGCCCGGGGCTTCAGCGGCTCCTGATCGGCCCGCCCGGCGACCGAGGAGATCCGCTCCGGCGCCAGGCCGGCCTGGACCAGGGCCCGCCGGCTGGCGTTGGCCCGATCGGTCGAAAGCTCCCAGTTGGAATAGCCGCTCTTGGTCACGAAGGGCGCGGCGTCGGTGTGGCCCTTGATCGCGATCTCCTGCGGCAGCTGGGCGACCGCGTCGGCGACCAGGGCGATCAGCTTGCGCGTGTGCGCGTGCATTTCGGCGCGGCCGAGGGCGAACATGGACTTGCCCTTCTGGTCGACCAGCTGGATCCGCAGGCCCTCCGGGGTTTCGTCGATCAGCAGGTTCTTGGCCAGTTCGCGCAGGTCGGGGACCTGCTCGATGGCTTGGCGCAGGGCCTGTTCGGCGGCCTCGAATTGCTCCTTTTCGCGCTTGGCCAGCAGCTCCGCGAGCTGTTCCTCCGTCGCCGGGCCGCCGTTCGGGCCGGTCGTGTCGGCATCCGTGCCCTCGCTGGGTATGGTAACGGTCATGCCGACCCGCGCGCTCTGGTTGGTCGCCGCGCCTTCCGGACTGAAGGTGGTGCCGCCCATGACCCCGTCCGACCCGCTGGTCTGGCGCGACAGGCTGGCCGGCGTGAAATAGTCGGCGATGCCCTGCTTCTGCTCGTCGGTCGTCGCGTTGAGCAGCCAGAGCAGAAGAAAGAAGGCCATCATCGCGGTCACGAAGTCGGCATAGGCGACCTTCCAGGCGCCGCCGTGGTGGCCGTGGCCGCCCTTCTTGACCTTCTTGATGATGATCGGGGCAACGTTGCCCTTGGCCATGATCGCCCTTTCTTGCTACCTGCCGGACCGGGTCCCAGCCTAGGTGACCGGCGGAAGTTCCGCCGTCGCGTCCTCGACCTCGTAGAAGGTTGGCCGGTCGCCGGATAAGAGCGCCTTGCGCGCGAATTCGACAGAAACCGCCGGCGCACAGCCGTTCATGTGGGCCAGGATGCCGGCCTTGATGCACTGCAGATACTTAGCCTCGGCATCGTAGGTCGCCTGGGCCTTGGCGGCGATCGGCGCCAGGAAACCGTAGGAGATCCAGACCCCCAGGAAGGTGCCGACCAAAGCGCCGCCGATCAGCCTGCCGAGCACCTCGGGCGGCTCGCTGATCGAGCCCATGGTCTTGATCACGCCCAGCACCGCGGCGACGATGCCCAGCGCCGGCATGCCGTCGGCCATGGTCTGGATCGCGCCGGCCAGCTGGTGATGCTCGTGGTGATGGGTCTCCAACTCCTCGTCCATCAGGCTTTCCATCTCGTGTGGATTCTCGACGCCCAGCGTGATCATGCGCAGGTAGTCGCACAGGAAGGTGACCGCGTGATGGTCGTTGGCGAAGTCGGGGAATTGCTGGAAGATGGCACTCTGCTCCGGGTTCTCGACGTGCTGCTCGAGCGCCAGGTTGCCCTTGGTCTTGGCCAGCTTGAAGACCTGGTAGAGGACGCCGAGCAGCTCGACGTAGCTGTCCTTCTTGTAGGCCGGACCCTTGAGGCTCGCCTTGATGGCGCCCATGCTGCCCTTGAGCACCGGACCGGTGTTGGCGACGATGAAGGCGCCGATGGCCGCGCCGACGATGATGACCACCTCGAAAGGCTGCCATAGCACGCCGAGCTTGCCGCCCATGGCGACATAGCCGCCGAAGGTGCAGGCAACCACGACGAGGCAACCGATGATCACGACCATGGATGAGTGTTCCCGAAAAAACGCGAGTCCGAGCCGTCTTAAAATCGCGCAGCGGAGTAAATAATTGGTTTAGGTGTAAATAGTTAGGCTTTTTAGACTGATTTAGACCACTAGGGCCTGGGCCAGGTCCGCGATCAGGTCGTCGGCGTCCTCCACGCCGACCGACAAGCGCACCAGGCCGTCGGAGATGCCCAGCACCGCCCTCTTCTCGGCCGGGATCGAGGCGTGGGTCATGATCGCCGGGTGTTCGATCAGGCTCTCCACGCCGCCCAGGCTCTCGGCCAGGGCGAAGATCTCGACCCGCTCCAAAAAGCGGCGCGCGCTGTCCAGGCCGCCCGCCAGGACGGCCGTGACCATGCCGCCGAAGCCGTGCATCTGCCGCTTGGCCAGCGCGTGCTGGCCGTGGCTCGGCAGGCCGGGGTAGTAGACCCGCTCGACCTTGGCATGGCCCTCCAGGTAGGCGGCCACCGCCGCGCCGTTGGTGCAGTGCCGCTCCATGCGCAGGGCCAGGGTCTTGAGACCGCGCAGCGCCAGGAAGGCGTCGAACGGCCCCTGCACGCCGCCGACCGCGTTCTGCAGGAAAGTCAGGCGCTCGACCACGTCCGGATTGGCCCCGGCGACCACGATTCCGCCGACCATGTCGGAATGGCCGTTCAGGTACTTGGTCGCCGAATGCATGACCATGTCGAAGCCGAGCTCCAGGGGCCGCTGGACCCAGGGCGTCGCGAAGGTGTTGTCGCAGGCGGTCAGGATGCCGCGCTTGCGGGCCAGGGCCGCGACCGCTTCCAGGTCGACCAGCTTCAAAAGCGGGTTGGTCGGGGTCTCGACCCAGATCAGCCTTGTCTGCGGCCGGATCGCGGCCTCCAGCGCGTCGAGATCGCTCAGGTCGACGAAGCTGAACTCGAGCCCGGCCGAGCGCTTGCGCACGTTCTCGAACAGCCGGTAGGTGCCGCCGTAGAGGTCGTCCATGGCGATCACGTGGCTTCCGCTGTCGAGCAGCTCGAGGATGGTCGCCTCCGCCGCCAGGCCGGAGGCGAAGGCGAAGCCCGCCGTGCCGCTCTCCAGGTCGGCGATGCAGCGTTCGTAGGCCATGCGCGTCGGGTTCTGGCTGCGCGAGTATTCATAGCCCTTGTGTACGCCCGGGCTCTCCTGGACGTAGGTCGAGGTGGCATAGATCGGCGGCATGATCGCGCCAGTCGACGGATCCGGCGACTGGCCGGCATGGATCGAGCGGGTCGCGAAGCCGAGCCGGTTCGACCGTTTGCTATCGTCTGCCATGGTCATAAGGATCCTTTGCCTTGGCGCCGCGCTTTTGTGGCTTCTCCCCAGGGGCACGGAAGACGGAGAAGCAGAAGTCATTTACCACGGAGACACCAAGAACACGAAGATGGCGAGGAGGGCTTGTTTGCGCGCCCCGCGCGCCGGACAACCCTTTGTGCCTGTGTGTCTTCGTGGTTGAAAAGTTTGTTTTCTCCGTAGCGAAAAAAATCACTTCATCCTTCGCCGCAGGTGATTGAGCAGGTCGATGCGGGTGATCAAGCCGAGAAATTTCTCGCCCTGCAGCACGATGGCGACGTGGTCATGCTCGAAGATCGGCAGCAGCGCGTCGAACGGCTGGTCCGCCTGGACGGTTTCCAAGCGGGTGATCATGGCCGAGGAAACCGGCTTCTCGAACTGCGCCTCGTCGCGGAACACCGCCAACAGAATATCGCTCTCGTCGATGATTCCCGCGACCCGGCCCGCGGCGTCCAGCACCGGAAGCTGGGAAATGTCGTAGAGCTTCATGCGGCCGTAGGCGACCAGCAAGGTGTCGTCGGGCGCGACCGTGACCGTGGCCTGCTCCTGGTGGCGCCGGCTGATCAGGTCCGAGAGGTCGCCCTTGCTCTCGCGCTCGATGAAGCCCTGGTCGATCATCCAAAAGTCGTTGAACATCTTTGACAGGTACTTGTTGCCGCTGTCGCAGACGAAGGCGACGACCCGTTTCGCCGCGCTCTGTTCGCGGCAGTAGCGCAGCGCCGCGGCGATCAGGGTCCCGGAGGAGGAGCCGGCCAGGATGCCTTCCTTGCGCAGCAACTCGCGCGCCACCTCGAGCGCTTCCCGGTCCGGTATGGTGTAGGCCCGCTTGGCCAGGCTCAGGTCGGAGACCGGCGGGATGAAATCCTCGCCGATACCCTCGACCACCCAGGAGCCGACATCCTCGCTGAGCGTGCCGCAGTTGACGTAGTCGGCCAGGATCGAGCCTTTGGGGTCGGCCAGGATCATCTCGACCTGCGGCGCGACCTCGGCGAAGAAGCGGCCCAGACCGGTGATCGTGCCGCCGGAGCCGACGCCGCAGACCACGGCGTCCAGGTTTCGGTCCATCTGGTCCCAGATCTCGGGTCCCGTGGTGGTCTGGTGGGCCAAGGGGTTGGCCTCGTTGCCGAACTGGTTCACGTAAAAGGAATTGGGGGTCTCACTGGCCAAACGCTCGGCCATGTCCTGATAGTAGTCCGGGTGCCCCTTGCCGACATCCGAGCGGGTCAGCATGACCTCGGCGCCCAGCGCCTTGAGGTGGAAAATCTTCTCCTGGGCCATCTTGTCGGGCACCACGATGATCAGGCGGTAGCCCTTCTGCGCGGCGACCAGGGCGAGACCCAGGCCGGTGTTGCCCGCGGTCGCCTCGATCAGCGTCCCGCCCGGCTCGATCCGGCCCTCGGCCTCGGCCGCCTCGATCATCGACCGACCGATGCGGTCCTTGATCGAGCCGGCCGGGTTCTGGCTCTCCAGCTTGAGGAACAGACGGCAGGGCCCGGTGTCCATGCGCCGGACCTCGAGCATCGGCGTGTTGCCGATCATCTCCAGCACATTGGCGAAGACGGTAGCTTTGGCGGCCATGGACGGACCCTTCCGTTATCGCGATTTCTTGCCAAGGGATATTGATAGTGGCCTTTGGTACGGGCGTTTTCTAGTAGTCATGCCGAACCTCGTTCTGAGCTTGCCGAAGGGCGAGAACGGCCAGGCTCCGCCGTCCTCATGCCTCGACAAGCTCAGCATGAGGGTGTGCCTGCGGCCAAGACTGAAGCTCTACCAGAGGTCACTGTCGATTTCCGTTAGCATTGGGCGCCGACTTTATCATCCAGCGCCGTGGGCCGCGCAAGGGCGGGCCGGTCACTTTGCCAGGAGGATGATGCGGTTGGCGGTGTCCTCGATGGTCAGACGGTAGCGCTCCAGGAAACTCATGCCGAGCAGGGCCTGGCCCTGGATCTTCTCGTCGTCGATAAAGGTCACCGCGACGTCGCTCGATTGAGCCGCGCCGACCTTGACCAGGCCGAGCCGGCCCAGCTTGACCGGCACCCGGCCGCCGGCGGTTTGGGCCCAGCCATCGTCGAGATCCTCGGCCCGGAAGCCCAGAGACCCGGTCATCGAGAGCGGCAACACCACGCTGCTCGCCCCGGTATCGACAATCAGCTCGACCTTACGGCGCACCCCGTCGGGTCCCGCCAACTCGCTGGCGACCAAATGATGAAGGCCCCGGCGCGTGGTCGCTACGGCATAGCGCTGCGGCACCGCCGCCGCCGGCGCCCGCAGGCCGGAGATCCGCAGTTCCGCGATGTGACCTTCGGCGTCGTGCAGCAGAATGTAGTCGTAGCCGCGCAGCAGCGACTCAAGGCGCCGCTCGGTCTTGCCCGCCGCGCCCGCCCGGGCCGGTACCGGGCCGATCCTGTTCAAACCGCTGACGGCGAACCCCTCGGCCGAGGCCAGCGCTTCGACCTGTGACCGCAGGCTGTCGTTGGCCGTCTGTGCGATGGCCGGGGCCGTGCCGGCCAGCAGCCACAAGGCGAGCACGGCGCCGGCCCAGGCCGGGGACCAATTGGTTACTCGTTCCAGGTTTGATTTCAAGGGATTGACCTCGCGCCAAGCAGACCGCCTTAGCATCCGCCGCATTATGGCAGAGGTCCGGGAAAACCGCGAGGACAACGCCGCGTCGGCGTGGCCGATCGATTGGAAATCGCGCCGAGTGTGAGTCACGTCGATCACCGTCGCTCTGTCGCTCGGGATGTTGGGCGGCTTCAGGATCGTGGGCGTGCCGCTGCTGTTCTGATGGCTAGCCCTCCGCGTCGTCGGAGCGGGCCGAGAGGATCCGGGTCGGAAAGCCGCCTTCGCGCAGCTTGGCGACGATCTCGTGGACGTGCTCGGCATTGCGGGTCTCGACGATCACGTCGATCTCGGCCTGCTTGGCGGGTACGTTGTAGAACAGCCGCTGGTGATAGACCTCCATGATGTTGCCGCCGCAGGCGCCGATGAAGTGCGCCAACTTGGCCAGCACACCCGGCTGGTCGATGATGTCGACCCTGAGCCGGACCATGCGGCCGTCGCGCACCAGCCCGCGGGTCAGCACCCAGGACAGCAGGCGGATATCGATGTTGCCGCCGCAGATCACGGTGCCGACCTTGCGGCCCTGAAAGCGTTCCGGGTTGGCCATAAGCGCGGCGACGCCGGCGGCACCGGCGCCCTCGGCCACGATCTTCTGCAGCTCGCACAGGCACATGACCGCGGTCTCGATCGCCGGCTCGTCGACCAGAAGGATCTCCTCGACCAGCTCCTTGATGATCGCCCGGGTGAGCTGGCCCGGGTTCTTGACCGCTATGCCGTCGGCCAGCGTGGTGCCGCCGGCGCTCGGCGCCTGGCCCTTGAGCGCCTGGAGCATGGAGGGGAAGAGCTCGGCCTCGACGCCGTAGACCTCGATCTCGGGCTTGATCGCCTTGGCCGCGATGGTAATGCCCGAGATGATGCCGCCGCCGCCGATCGGCACCACCAGGACCTCCAGGTCCGGTACGTCCTCCAGTATCTCCAGGCCGATCGTGCCCTGACCGGCGATGATCTTCTCGTCGTCGTAAGGATGGACGAAAGCCAAACCCTCCCGCGCCGCGATCTCGCGCGCGGCGACGGCCGAGGCGTCCAGCGTATCGCCGGTCAGCACCACCCGGGCGCCGAAGCCCTTGGTGCGTTCGACCTTGCTGAAGGGCGCGAACTCCGGCATCACGATGGTCGCCGGAATGCCCAGGCGCTGGGCATGGTAGGCGACGCCCTGGGCGTGGTTGCCGGCCGACATGGCGATGACCCCGGCTTCGGCCTGGGCCGGCTCCAGGCTCTTCAGCTTGACCAGCGCCCCGCGATCCTTGAACGAGCCGGTGAACTGCTGGTTCTCGAGTTTGAGATGGAGCTCGGCGCCGATCCGATCCGACAGGCGCTGCGCCCGCACCATGGGCGTGCGCACGACCTCGCCTTCGATGATCTTGGCGGCGGCGCGGATGTCTTCGATGGTGACGGTCACGGCCCGGCTCCTCTGCTTGCCTCTCGGGGTTTCATGCAGTCTATCGCGGATTCAGCGTCAGGCGGTGTTTTGCCGCTTTCCCGTCGCCGACCAGTTTTAGGTAAACGCCGTCGCGCCAGCGCTCGGCCAGATTGCCGTAGAGCGGCGACAGCGGATTGCCCGACTGCCCAGTCGCGATCATGAAGCGCGAGTTGTCCAGATCGGCCAGGTCGTAGACCGCGCGGAAGCCGGGGCCGTGCACGTCTTCGAACCGGGTTTCCGCCGACCCGCCGAGGCGCGCGCCGCCGCGGTTGATCGTGTAGAAGTCGCCGTCGGCCTCGACCGCGAAGCCGAGCCAATCGCCCAGGATCGGCACGTGCCGCAGGATCGGGTTGGGAAATCGCGCCATATGCGCCGCGCCCCAGCGCCATTTGCCCATCTGGCTGCCGAAGCGCTGTTCCAGCGAGTCGAGCGCGGCGGCCAGCGCGGCGGCGACCTGGGTGGCGCAGTCTTCGCGCTCAGGCGTCGCCAGGTCGTCGCACCAGGCCTGCCCCGTGGTCAGGATATCCGCCAGCAGGTCGGCCTCGGTGCGCCGGAAGCCGCCGTCCGAGGGGCCGAGCTCATCGGCCAGCAGCCGATCGGTCAGCGCCGCCATCCAGGCGGTGAAGATCAGCGGCTCCGGCCGTGCCCGCGACATGCTTAGGTCCCAGTCGCGCAGCAGGTCGAGGGCCAAGGCGGCGCGGTCGTCGGGCGGCGCGGCCATCCGGTCGAGCAGAAGCGGCAGCAGCCGTGCGGCCCCCAGGGAGACGATATCCTGCTGGATGGCCCGGCTGCCGTCGACCGTCGCCGGGGCTTCGCGGTCCAACAGCTGCGCGATGCGCCGGGCCCGGTGCGGGTCCGGCCAGTCCGCGGTGATCAGGTACGGATAGCCGGGTCCGACAATGCGGTTGTTGGCGTTGACCAAACGGCCGTCGGGCGGGTTCTTGGCCTGCGGCAATTCGGCGAAGGGAACGAACCCGCGCCAGTCGCCCGCGCCGGTCCAGCCCGGCAGCGGCGCGCGCCCATCGCCGTTTGTCCTGAGCGGTACGCGTCCGGCGGCCAGAAACCCGATGGTGCCGCTGGTGTCGGCATAGCCGACGTTCTGCAGCGGGCTGTGAAAGTCCTTCATGGCGGCCAGGAATCCCGGCCAGTCGCGCGCCCGGTTCAGGCGGTAGAGCGCCTCGGCCGAGCGGTCGTCGGCCCGCAATGCCGGCCAGGCCAGCGCCAGGACGTGACGGTCCGGCAGGGTTTCGGCGTATGACGGCCGGAGGTCGGACAGCACCGGCCCGTGCCGTGTCTCGCGCAGGATCAGGCGGTGGGGCGCTTGGCCGCGAATCTCGATGGTTTCCTGCCGGGTGATGAAAGGCCTTGGCCCGTCGGGCGTGTCGTAGTGCCCGGGCTTGCCGTCGCTCAGGCGCTCGATGAAGAGATCCTGGGTGTCGCCGTGGGTCGTGCTGAAGCCCCAGGCGATGTGCCCGTTGTGGCCCAGCACCATCAGCGGCATGCCGGGCGTGGTGGCGCCGGCCAGGGTCAGCCCCGGCGTCTCGATCCGCACCAGGTACCAGAACCCCGGCGCCTCGAGGCCCAGGTGCGGGTCGTTGGCCAGAATCGGCTTGCCGCTTTCGGTCCGCTGGCCCGCCAGAATCCAAAGGTTGGACGCATCCTTCGGCGCCCAAGTCCAGGGCAGGATATCCGCCGGGTCGCCGGTCGCAACGGCCGTTCCCTCTGGTTCCCTCGCCCTCTGGGAAAGGGACAGGGTGAGGGCGGGTTGTTGGCTTGTGCGGGGCAGCAAAGCGGTGCCTTGCCTGTCGCGTCCCGCCCTAACCAACGCGCCCTCACCCTCCCACGGCATTGCCGCGGGACTCGCCCTCTTCCAAAGGGAGAGGGCGAAAGGCGCCGCTGCCGACCGATTCGTCTGAATTTCAAGATGTGGAAGTCCTCTTGGCATGGGTGCAGAAGGGGAGAAGAAAGCTCGTCCGGCGGCTGAACTGGGCGGCGCCGGCCCCAGCGCGCCCAAGGTCACCGGCGCATCGTCGGGATAGGCCGGCCAGAGGAAGTCGATCTGTTCCGGCGTGAGACGTTCGGCCAGGCGCAGGCGGCGGATCTCGTCGGACCAGTTGTTGGAAAGCTGCAGGGCCATCAAGCGGCCCCAGACCAGGCTGTCGGCCGGCCGCCAGGGCTCGGGCTCGCTGCGCAGCAGATGGAACTCCGGTGGCCAGGGCCCGCCCGGCTCGGCGATGAAAGCGTTCACCCCTTCGCTGTAGGCTTCGAAAAGCGCCCTGGCTTCCGGGCTGAGCCGTTCCAAGTTGGCTTCGGCGGTCCGGTAAAGGCCGAGCCCGCGCAGCAGGCGGTCGAGCTCCAGCGTTTCCGGTCCGATCACCTCCGACAGGCGCCCGGCGCCGGTGCGGCGCATGAAATCCATCTGCCACAGGCGGTCCTGGGCGTGGACGTAGCCGAGCGCCCGGGCGGCATCCGGTTCGTTCCCGGCACGGATCGTGACCAGCCCGTCGCCGTCGCGCAGCAGCTCGACGGGCGCGGACAGCCCGGCGATGTCATGATTGCCCTCCAGGTCGGGCAGCGAAGCACGCAGCCAAAGGAAGCCGCCGGCGCCGGCCAGCAAAACGGATAGCAGCAGCGCGCCGAAGGTCCAGGCGGCGATGCGCAGCGGCTTTGTCATCGGCACGGCGGCGACTCCAAGGCGGTTGCGGTCCCCATCATTGGCCGCCGCCCTTGCTTTCACAACAGGTGGCTGTGGTTAGGGCGCCGGCTCTAAGGCGTCCTTGTAGCGCGCGGCGCCGGTCGGTCAGCACCCTTCCCGATGCCCCCAACTAAGCGCAAGCGACCGCTTTATCCAAGACCTTTGGGCGAGCCCGGCCGGCCGGGCTCCTCCGCCATGCCTTCGAGGGCGGACTCCTGGGCGATCGCCATGGCGACCGGCGAGGGGCTTGCCACGGTCACATGGGGCGCCCGGTGTTCGAGGGGACCGGCGGCGCGCCGGGACATGCGGAACAGGGCGAAGCCGCCCAGGGCGGCGTGCACGGCGGCCAGGAACCAGAAGAAACCGGTGTTGCCGAGCGAGGTCATGGCCACCGCCGCGGAAACCGGCCCCAGGGTCGCGCCTGCCCCGGTCAGGAGCACCAAGCCGCTGCTGGCGCCGACCATCTGGCTGGGTTCGAGGCGGTCGTTGGTGTGCGCCAGGCTGAGTGAGTACATGGGAAACGACAGGCCGCCGAACAGGCCGATCAACAACAGAAGGCCCAACAACGAACGGCCGGCGATGGCGGTCGCGGCGAGCGCCACCAGCGCCGCCAGCAGGGTGACGGCGGTCAGGATGATGCGGCGGTCGAAGCGATCGGACAGGCGCCCGATCGGCCATTGCAGTGCGACGCCGCCGACCATCAACGCACTCATGAAGAAGGATATCTCGGCCAGGGACAAACCGGCCCGCTCGGCATAGACCGCGCCCATGCCGACCACGGTGCCGTTGGACAGGCCGGTCACCATGGCGCCGGTGACACCCAGCGGCGAAAGACGGTAGAGCTGGCGCACGCTGATGCTGGTCGCGGTTTCGAAGGCCGGGGCCGGGTTGGCGGTCAGCAGGATCGGTATCAGGGCGAACGAGACCAGCACGGAGACCAGCAAAAAGAGCTCGAAGCTGCCCGGATCGGCCAGGTTGAGCAGCAGCGGCCCGCACGCCATCCCGGCCAGGCCGACGATCAGGTAGACCGACAGCAGTTGACCGCGCAGGTCGTTGCTGACCCGGTCATTCAGCCAGCTCTCGGCGACCACGTAGATGCCAGCGTAGCAGAACCCGGTGGCAAGACGCATGGCGGTCCAGCTCGCCGGCGTCACCAGAATGACATGGAGCAGCGCGACGATCGAGGCGAGCGATGCCAGGGCGGCAAAGACCCGGATATGGCCAACCCGGGCGACCAGCTTGGGCGTGAGGTAGGATCCGGTGGCGAAGCCCGCGAAATAGCCCGACATCACGATGCCGGTAACCGCCGTGGGAAAGCCTTCGATCGTCGCCCGCAGGCCCAGGAGTGTGCCCTGCAGACCGTTGCCCAGCATCACCAGCGCCATCGCGAAGAACAGCGCCCAGGTCGTTGCCAGAACGGTCAGCATCGGTCTGCCGGCGCCGCCTGGTGTGAATCGTGTCCCGGCGACCTCGCCAGGATCTCCATATGCCATGGCAACCGTTTGAAGCAGGACTGACTGAGCCCCAGGTGTCAATCTGGTGCTTCCGCTTGCGATTGGGAAACAAATTTTCTAAAGCAATACGATCGGATTTTTCGATCGATCGGAGAACCGGCGAGAGGGCGATCAGACGATGAATATCGACCATATCCGCAGCTTCCTGGAGGTCGCGGCGACCGGCAATTTCCACCGTGCCGGCGAACGTCTCAATGTCACGCAATCGACCGTGACCGCACGGGTCCAGGCGCTCGAGGCGCGGCTCGGGCAGCCGCTCTTCACCCGGGGCCGCGGCGGTGTCGCGTTGACCAACGCGGGGCGGCGGTTCCACCGTTATGCCGTGGCCACGGTGCGGTCCTGGGAGCAGGGGCGCCAGGAAACCGCGTTGCCCGACGGCTTCCGCAGTACGATCGGACTGGGTACCCAGGTCAGCCTGTGGGAGCGGCTGGTGATCCGCTGGATCGCCTGGATGCGCGAGACCTTGCCGGATGTCGCCCTGCGCCTGGAGGCCGACTATTCGCCAAGCCAGATGCAGCGCTTATCCGACGGCTTGATCGATATCGGCGTGATGTATCTGCCGCGCCACACGCCGGGTCTGGTGAGCGAAAAGCTGCTGGTCGAGAAACTGGTCCTGGTCTCGACCGCGCCCAGGCAAGCGACCGGCAACTGGCGCGCCGACTACGTCTTCATCGACTGGGGCGAGGATTTCCGCACCGAACACCGCCAGGCCTTTCCGGAAATGGAGACACCCGCCGTTTCGGTCGGGCTGGGCGCCATGGGCTTGCAGCATATCCTGGCGCACGGCGGCTCGGGCTACCTGCCGCTGCGCACGGTGCGGCCGCTGCTCAAGGAGAAGCGTTTGTTCCGGGTTGCCAGGGCCCCGGTTTTCGAGCGGCCCGCCTATATGGTCTATAGCGCCGACCCGAACGACGAGGAGTTGCTTAACCAAGCCCTAAGGGGCTTGCGTCACATTGCTGCCCAAGCGGGCGATGCGGCGATCGAGCGGGCGAGCCAGGCATGACCGAAGCCCAGGAAGAGACCTTTTTCGAGCGTACGCTGGCCAACCTGGCCGGCGCCTGGCGCGATATCGCCGCCGGGGCGGCGCGCAGTGTCGGCTTGAACGGTGTGGCCACGGCCGCGCACGACGCCCGGGCGCTGGAAAAGCTCATGGCCGAGTGCCTGGAAGCGCGCGGCGGCGAGGTGTCGGCGCGCATGCGCGCAGCCGAACTGGGCAAGACCTATCTGGAACTGGACGGGCCCGGCCGGCGGCAGTTCCTGGAGGTGCTGGCCCAGCGATTCGCGGTCGACGAAGCGGCGGTGGAGAGCGCCATGCAGGCCTACAGCGAGGCCGGCGAGATCGATCTCAAGCTGGCCGCCGAGAAGGAATTACGCCGAACGCTGGTGCCGTCGCGGGTCAAGCTGCTGACCCAGTTCAACGTGCTGCCCGAGGGGGTCAAGTTTCTGGCCGACCTGCGCCGCGACCTGCTGAACCTGACCGCCGAGGACCCGCACCTTCGCGGCCTGGAACGGGACCTGCGCGAGCTGCTCGAATCGTGGTTCGACGTCGGCTTCCTCGACCTGCGACCGATCACCTGGGATTCGCCGGCCTCGCTCCTGGAGAAGCTGATCGCCTACGAGGCGGTGCACGAAATCCGCTCCTGGGACGACCTGCGCAATCGGCTGGAGACCGACCGCCGGCTCTATGCCCTGTTCCATCCACGCATGCCGGACGAGCCGCTGGCCTTCGTCGAGGTGGCACTGGTGCGCGGCATGGCCGACAACATCCAGGCGCTGCTCGACGAAACCGTGCCGCCGGTCGACGCGGACGGGGTCGAAACCGCCGTCTTCTATTCGATCTCCAACACCCAGCGCGGCCTTTCGGGCATTTCCTTCGGCGACTACCTGATCAAGCGGGTGGTCGAGCGGCTCAGCCGCGAGCTGCCGCAGCTCAAGAACTTCGCCACCTTGTCCCCGCTACCCGGATTGAGGCGCTGGCTCGAGCAGAAGTCCGGCAACGCGGTCGCCCGGTTGCTGGCCGGCGAGGAGGCGCGCGCGATCCTGAAGCTCGGCGGCGGAGACGACCTCCAGGCCGCGCTCTTGGTGTTGCTTGACCGGCCGGACTGGCACCAGGACAAGACCGTGACGGCGGCCCTGCAAGCACCCCTCATGCGGCTCGCCGCCGCCTACCTGACGCAGACCGACGACAAGGCGGCGCCGATCGATCCGGTGGCACGGTTCCACCTGCGCAACGGCGCGCGGCTGGAGCGGATCAACTGGCTGGCCGACAGCTCGGCCAAGGGTCTCGGCCAGTCGGCCGGCATCATGGTCAACTACCGCTACATCCTGGGCGATATCGAAAAGAATCACGAAGCCCACGTGCGCGACGGCCGCATCACCATGGGCGCCGACGTCAAAGCCCTGGTCCGCCAGGTCGAGCGGCGGGCGGGGCGCTAGCATGGCTGCTCACCATCACGTCGAGGCCGGGCACGCTTGGTGCTTTTCAGTGCGCTTCCGCTCCTCTAGAAACAGGTCTTGGGCGGGCGGCTGTTCCAGCAAAGGAAAATCAGGTGAAGGACGGTAAAGGCAAGTTCCCCGACGCGGCCTCGGTCGTCCGGGCGCTGAAGCCGAGCTATCCGGTCTATTGCGTCCGGCCGGCGGTGCTGGAGGCAACCGCCCGACGCTTTATCAAGCAGTTTCCCGGCACCGTGCTCTACGCCGTCAAGTGCAATCCCCATCCCCTGGTGCTGAACGCCCTGTACCGCGCCGGTGTGCGCCACTTCGATACCGCCTCGCTGCCCGAGATCGCGCAGATCTGCGAGTCCTATGAGGATGCCCACGCCTATTTCATGCACCCGGTCAAGACCCGGGCGGTGATCAAGAGCGCCTATACCGTCTATGGCATCCGCCACTTCGTGATCGATCACCAGAACGAGCTGGTCAAGGTCATGGAGGAAACCGGCGGCAAGGGCGTGATCATCGTGGTCCGCATCGCAACCCCGCGGGCCGAAGGCACGCTCTACCATTTGGCGGCCAAGTTCGGCGCGCCCCTTCCGGCCGCGGCCGAGCTGTTGCGCGCAGCGACCGAGCAGGGCTGCCGGACCGGCCTGGCCTTTCACGTCGGCTCCCAGTGCGGCGATCCGAAGGCTTATCGCACCGCGCTCAACCTGGTCGGCGACACCATCAAGGCGGCCGGCGTCGACGTCGACTGTGTCGATGTCGGCGGCGGCTTTCCCAACGAATACCTCAACATGAGCATCCCGCCGCTGAGGGACTACATGGCCGAGATCCGCGCCGGCCTGAAGGACATCAAGTTGAAGCCCTCGGTCGAAATCATGTCGGAGCCGGGCCGGGCGATGGTCGCCCCGGGTTGTTCGCTGCTGACCCAGGTTCAGCTTCGCAAGGGTGAGCAGCTTTACATCAACGACGGCATCTACGGCAGCCTGTCCGAGATGACCCAGGTCGGTATCGAGCTTCCCGCCCGCCTGATCCGGCTCGGCGAGACGGCGGCCGAGGAGACCGCGACCTTCACGCTCAACGGGCCGACCTGCGATTCGCTCGACGTGCTGCCGGGCCGCTTCACGCTGCCGGCCGACGCGCGCGAGGGCGATTGGATCGAAATCGACCAAGTCGGAGCCTATTCCAACGCGCTCTCGACCAGGTTCAACGGCTTCTACCCGGAGACATTCGTCGAGGTGAACGACGCGCCGCCGACCGTGGTTCCGACCGCAGCGGCGGCCGAGTAACTCGATGAACCGGCGCGGCGGCAGCTATCTCGGGCTTTCGGCCGGCGGTTTCCACCGTCTGGCCTATGGCGAGTGGGGCGCGCCCTCGGGCGAACGCGTGGTGGTCTGCGTGCACGGCCTGACGCGCAACGCCCGCGACTTCGACGTGCTGGCCACCGCGCTCGCCGAAGAAGGGCTCAAGGTGGTTTGCCCCGATGTCGTCGGACGGGGCCAAAGCGGCCGCCTGGCCGACCCCGCCGGCTACGGCTATCCACAGTATCTGGCCGACATGAACGCCTTGATCGCGCGCCTGGACGTAACCGGGCTCGATTGGATCGGCACCTCGATGGGCGGCTTGATCGGCATGATGCTGGCGGCGCAGCCGAATACGCCGCTCCGGCGCCTGGTGATCAACGACGTCGGCCCCTTCATCCCAAAGGCGGCGCTGGAGCGGATCGGCGACTATGTCGGGCGCGACCCGCTGTTCGCCGATCTGGACGCGGTCGAGGCGCATTTCCGCACCGTCTATGCACCCTTCGGCGCGCTCGACGATCTGCAGTGGCGCCACCTGGTCGCGCACGGCGTGGTCGCCGCCGAGGGCGGTTATCGCTTCGCCTACGACCCGGGCATCGCCGCGCCCTTCAAGGGCGACAGCCTGGAGGACGTCGACCTCTGGGCGGTTTGGGATGCCATCGAGATTCCGGTGTTGGTGCTGCGCGGTGCCGAGTCCGACCTGTTGCTGGCGGAGACCGCCGCCGAAATGGCGACGCGCGGCCCCAAGGCCAAGGTGATCGAAATCCCCGGCTGTGGCCACGCACCGGCCTTGATGGACGACCAACAGGTTGCGCTGGTGCGCGACTGGTTACTCGCGAGCTAGTGGTCTAAATCAGACATATGGTACCCCTAGGATCACCTTTGCCGTTTGCTCGGCAGGAAGGCGCGCGCGGGCGATGCCGTGCGCATCGTCAAGCGTGTCTGACGCCCCGAGGAAACGGCAAAGGCGACCCTTCGGGCGGCCTTGCGAGCCCCCGGCGTCGTTCGCGGCGCTTGTGATGCGCCGGCATCACGCCGCGCCACGCGCCTAGCCGGATGACCTCGGAAGGCCGTCCTAGGGGTACCATATGTCTGGTTTAGACCACTAGGGACCAGATCAAACATATGAGTCCCAAACCCGAGGCATCACCTATCTTGTCATGCTCGGGCTTGACCCGAGCATCCAGGGTTGCCGGCCGCCCCTGGATTGCCGGGTCAGGCCCGGCAATGACAGTCTGGTGTACGAAGTGTTGGAATCGAACTCCTAGGGGAGGCGACCCATGGACCAACGGACAACGGCACTGCTCGACCCGGTCCTGCGCCGGGTGACCGCGACCGCGACGGCCGCGCTCCGGCCCTACGATCGCTTCGGCACGGTGATACCGGGCCTCTGGTGGCTGCCGCTCGGCCAGGCCGGCGGCGCCGGCGGTGTGGAGTGCTTCCTTTTGCGCTTCGATCCGGGCAGCGCCTCGCAGCCGCACGAGCACAGCGAAGTTGAGGAATTCCTGGTGCTCGAAGGCGAACTGGAGGATTGCGATGGTCACCGATTCAAGCCCGGCGATTTCGTCAGCTATGCCGCCGGCTCGCGCCATTTCTCCCGCGCGTCCGAAGGCTGCCTGATCCTGGTCATCCTGCGGGCGCCGAACCGCCTGCTCGAAGCCGACTGAGAGCGCCACTCCGTTCGACCGGATCGATGCCATAGCGCTTGCAGCAGATGGCCGCCTGCCGGTCGCTGCTCCGGTCGGATGCCATCGCGGTTCCTGCCGGCCGGTCGTTTTCGAGCTACATGGCTCGGATTCGCGCAGCGGTCCGGAGGTTGCAGCGCCGATTCCGCGGGCGCATTTTCCCGGCCCCTTCGACTCGGGAGTGCCCGACCGTATCGAAACGGGATACCGGACCGCCTACCCATGCCGCAAAGAGGACACGGGCGGCTACCGGCCGGCTAGCTCGATTGTATCGCTGCCGGTACTGCGCCACTATTGGCCGGGTTTCGGGTCCACCAGGATCCACGCCAGCCGGAGGAGAGCCGCCATGCCGAAAGCGCTCAGCGTACTGCGACAGGAACATACCAACATGGCCATGCTGTTGGACGTTCTCGACCGCCAGCTCGCGGCGGTCGAGGCCGGCGAACGGGCCGGTTACGATATCATCAAGGGCATACTGGATTATTTTCTCACCTATCCGGAGCTTTTTCACCACCCCAAGGAAGACCTGATCTACCTCAGGCTCCGCGCCCTGGGCAGTGCCGAGGCGAAGCCTCTCGCCGACCTGCTCACGGGACACGAGGACATCGCCTTGCTGACCCGCCGTTTCGCCAGGGCCACGGTCGATCAGATCCTCAACCCCGACGCGGCCCAGCGGCAGTGGTTCAGCAGCCTGGGACGCGAGTTTGTCGACACCAACCGGCGCCACATGGCCGAGGAGGAGGAACATTTCTTTCCTCTCGCCCTGCGGGTCCTGAGCGCGGAAGACTGGGCGGCGATCGAGGCCCAGTTCACCGACTGGGACGACCCGCTGTTCGGCCGCTCGGTCGAGCGGCGATTTCGCGGCCTGCACCAGATGATCCTCGACCTGGAACGGGACAACCTGAAGAGCCAGCCGTCCTGATCGCCTCGGGGTGCGTCGGCGCCGTTCCGGAATGGCCGGTTGACAGGCCGTCAAGTCTGATTGACAATTCCATAAATTATCTATGGATTTGAGCCGGCAAAGGAACTCGAAGCCATGCTCAGCCTAAGGGATTGCCTGGATCTGGCAGACCTGACGGAGGACGAGATTGCTGCCATCGCGCGGCACGAGAACATCCCGCCCATCGTTGCCCTGGAGCTCGGTCATCAGTTACTGCGCACGCCGGAGGGCACGCAGCGGGTGCGGCGGTTCATCGTCGATGACATCGCCGCCGCCCAGGCGCGCCATAGCTGCCGAGAATGCAACAGCTTCAGCCTGACCCTGGCGCAGCACCTGAAGGATCATCCGCAATGCGGTCAATCTGAACCGGGCCAGACGCTGGATCTTTCGGAGCTCCTGGCGATCGCTCGAGCCCAGCAGCTGGCCAAGCGTCCGGAGGAGGTGGCCGCCGCCGACCGGCGCAAGCTCGACGAACTCCAAGGAGCCCGGCGCCGTCAGGACTGCTGCGCCTGTGCCAGACTGTCGCTCGAGTTGGTGCGCGCCCTGGTCCCGGACGATGCGCCGGCCGGCACCGCCAAAGCCTGAACCGCTCGATCTGGAACGCCCGACAGCATCGCGCGCCGGCGGGACCGTTCAAACGAACTTGACGCCCATCTTGTCGCCGTCGCGCCAGCAGACCTCGCACTTGTGGATCGCGCCGGAGGTGAACCGCAGTTCGAAGCTCGACGGACAGTGTAGGCCCGGCTTGGGCAGGCGAATGCCCGCGCCGCCGTAAGACTGGTTCATCACGACGCAGGGCATTTGAAAGGTGTCCTGCACGATCTCCGCGGTCTTCACCGTCGAAAATCTCTTGTGCTGCCGACGCTCGACTGGGTCCTTGCGCGGGTCCTTGCGGCGCTCGGCACCCGGATCCCGCGTAGGAGCCCGTTGCGCCGGCTTTTTCAGCACGGCCTCGATGCGCTCGTCCAACTCCCTCTTGGTGAAGGGCTTGATCAGGTAGTCGTCGACGCCAAGACCCTGCTCCGCGGCCCGGTTGTCGCGGTCCATCAGTCCGGTCTGCAGCAGGACCGGCGTGGGCACATCGGACTTGCGCAGCCTGTCGATGACTTCGTAGCCGTCGATGTCGGGCAGCATGATGTCCAGAATGATCAGGTCGTACTTGTTGCGCTTGGCCAGAACCACGGCCTGTTGGCCGAGGTCTGTCGTGTGGCACAAATGCCCCTCGTCCTGGAGCATGGCCTCGACGAGCTGCGCCTCGGCCGGATTGTCTTCGACATAAAGAACGTGCATTGCCTCTGTCGTCTCGGGCAGTCGTTTTCACAAAAGAACTAGCGTGAATTATGCCTACCAACCGATTAACAAAGCCTTTTCAAATGCTTGATAAATGGCAGGTGCTTTCGGCCGGTTATAAGGCGCTTGGCGACGGCCGCTCCGGGGCTTGACGGCCCGACTCGATCGCGTTGCTATGGCCACCGCCGGCAGGCGGCTAGAAAGATCAATGGCACTAGAGGGCATGCGGGTCCGCCAGGGGGCCAGGGGAACGCTCCGGCCATGACGCAAGCGCCGCCCGACAATGGCTTCGACGCCTATGCGCCGGCGCAAATCGCGGCCCGGGTCGAAAGGGTCGGCGTCGCCAAGGTCAGGATGCCGGCGCTGCAGACCGCGACCCTCGGCCTCCTGGCCGGTGCTTTCGTCGCCTTCGGCGGCAGCGTCTTCGTCGCTCTGGTCTACTGGCTGGTCTACCTGCGCGATGCGCCGGAACTTTAGAGCGTCTCAGTCCAGAAATCGCTCGCCCAGGTCGCCGTCCGGGCGCCAGCAGAGCTCGCGCTTGCCGAACATCCGGTAGCGGCGGTTGCCGATAAAGTCGTAGATCGCGTCGCGCAGGGGGCGGGGGATGATCAGCAGGACCGCCAGAAGCGGCCACAGGCCGTCGAGCCGCCGGGCGGTCTGCAGCGCGGCGGTCGATTTTCGGTAGACCTTGTCGCCCAGCACAAGGATCACCGAGCCGAGCCGGTCGTGCGGCTGCAGCTCCGATCCCAGAAGCTGTTCAGCGACCGGCGACTGCAGCGAGGCGAAACGGAAGCGCCGTTTCGAATCGCGCTTGATCACGAAGCGAACGCTGGCGGTGCAGAGGTTGCAGACGCCGTCGAACAGGATGACCGGGCGCTCCGGCTCAGCAGCTGAGGTCACGGCGGCGTGTCCTGGAGGGTGGGCGGTTGAAAGGCTGTTCGAGCGGCAGCACCCAGTCGGCGTGGCGCAAGCTGCGCTCTATCTTCGTGAGATCCCGCCGCGGGTCGATCAGCAGGGCCGCCGGGCGGCCGTTCAGCGAGGCGCAGACCCGCGCGCGCACCTCGACACCTTCGATGCCCCTTTCCTCGGCCCAGAGCCGCTCGAGATGGTGGGCGAACTGGAGAATCATGTCGGGCCGGGTCGCCACCTTCCGCGCCTGGTGCCTCAACAGGTAACGCCCGGGCGCGACCCGCCATTCCCGGCCGCTCGCCGGGTCGCGCACGATGAAGACCGCGCGCGCCTTCTTGTCACGCAGCTTCATCTGCCAGGCGAAGCGGTGGCCCTCCTCGTTCCAGCTCGGGCTGCCCGGATAGAGCAGGTGGCGCAAGGGGAAGAGCACCTGGAACCCGAACCACGCCGCGATGAAGCCGAGCAAAACGGTCTTCTCGGCCTTGGAAGGCGGGGTGCGGGCGGGAGCGTCAGACATCCAGCGCTTCCTTGCGCAGCGGCGCGCCACGGCCGAACGGGTGTTTCAGCGATCGCCAGAGCTGGCGTGGCCAGTTGGGGTCGAAGAACATCATGGTTCCGGCCATGGTGAGCCAGGGAAAAATGCCGATCTGGAACATGAAGTGGTTCGCCAAGTGAAAGGCGAAATAGACCGCGGTCACGTAGATCCGCGTGCGCCGGAACAACAACAGCGGCGCCCCGACGATATGCAAGATGATGACCCCGTAGGCGGCGATCGCCACCACCCAATCCTCGGTCAGAAGATGGCCGATAAGGGGCGCGTCGTCGCGCCGCGCCAGCCACATGCCGAGCGGCTCGAGTCGCAGCCAGTCCGGGTTTATCTTGACCAGGCCGGCGTAGATGTAGACCACCTCGAACTGAAGGCGGAACAGCCAGATCGACCAGGATGGCACGCGGCGGTCGCGGCGATGCGCGCCGAACGGCAAGAGCGCGTCGAGCGAATAGGCCCGGCTCGCCGGTACCAGCATCATCAGGAAGGCGACCAGGATGACCAGGTAGAAGTGATTGAGGTAGCGCGCCTGGTCGAGCAGGAAGACATAGCTGAAGGCAAAGAAGAACAGCACCGAGGCAAGGCGGTAGAAGGCCCCGACGGTGATCATCAGGGCGAGCACGGCAAGCAGCACGAAATGCCAGTACATGCCGTCGCCGGGCCACGGGTGGACCCACGCGAAACCATAGTATTTGAAGAAGAAATCCGGCCGGATGTAGTAGCGCTCGATCCAGCCATGGTCCCAGAACCGCCAGACCTCGACCAGCATGATCACGCCGAAGCTGACGCGCAGGAACACCAGCGAGATCGCATCGACCGGCTCGAACAGGTCGTCGACCCAGCGCCGGGTGGCCGCGAGCGCCTGCTCGGCTGGCGAGGGCCGCGGCTTGGATCCGCCGGTCTGGCTGGCTGACATGATGCCGTTTGCTCCGGGGCCTGGACGGCCTATTCTTGGCCGATACGGCCTGGACGGCAACCTCCGCACTGTCGGCTTTCGTTTGCCACGCGACACGGCGGCGCGGACAACCCTGGCCCTCGGGCAGGCGGTGCACTAAATCATCGTGATGGATGTAGCTCTCGACAGGCCGGCCAGCCAAGACAGCGCGGACTTCCCCGCTTTTCGCGCCCGCGCGCCCTGGCTGGGCGGCGATCTCCAGACCTTGCGCAACTACATCCACGGCCGGCCCGCGGACCTATCGCCCTGGCCGGGGCGCCGGCTGGAACTGCCGCTCGGCGACGCCAGCGGCGACCGCCTGGCGGCCATGCTGCACGATCCCGGGGCCGAGCCGGGACGGCCGTTCGCCGTGCTGATCCACGGCCTGACCGGCTGCGAGGATTCGAGCTACATCCGGGCCTCGGCCCGCCACCTTCTGGAACAAGGCTATCCTGTATTGCGGCTCAACCTGCGCGGCGCCGGGCCGTCTCGCCCGCTCTGCCGGTTTCAGTACCACGCGGGCCGCAGCGAGGATCTGCGCGACGCGCTCAAGGTGCTCGGCACCCAGGCCCCCGATCTTGCCGCGCGGGGTCTGGTGCTGGTCGGCTATTCGCTGGGCGCCAACATGCTGCTCAAGTTCCTGGCCGAGCATGCGGGCGATTTCCCGCTGCGGGCCGCGGCTTCGGTCTCGGCTCCCATCGACCTCAAGGCGACCCAGGAGCGTATGATGGCACCGCGCAACGCGCTCTATCACCGCTATCTGCTCGGTCGCATGAAGGCGGAGAGCCTGGCCACTCCGGCCGGGCTCGGCGACAGCCAGCGGCGCGCCATAGAGAGGATCCGCTCGATCTACCAGTTCGATGACGTCGTCGTCGCGCCGCGCGGCGGCTTCGACGGGGCCGAACACTACTATCGGCAGACCAGCGCTCGGCGCTTCCTGGCCGATGTCGCTGTCCCGACGCTGGTGATCCACGCCATGGACGACCCCTGGATTCCGGGTCGCCTCTACCGGCAGGTCGACTGGACCGCCAACCGCAAGCTGGTGCCGCTGCTGGCGGCCTCGGGCGGGCATGTGGGATTTCACGGCAACGGCAGCGCGGCCGCTTGGCACGATCGCTGCATCGCGCAATTCTTCGCCACCCTGGGGCGTTAGCGGATCATTGGATCGGCTCTGCCGAGCAGGCCGTCGGGACGGAACACCAGGATCAGGGCGAGCACGCCGAAGATCGCGACGTCCTTGTAGGCGATCGTCAAATAGGCCGACCAGAAGGTCTCCAGGAGGCCGATCAGGATGCCGCCCAGGAAGGCGCCGGGCACCGAGCCGATGCCGCCGACGATGGCCGCGGTCAGCGCCTTGAAGCCGAGCAGGGCGCCCATGTGGAAGCTGACACCGCCGTAGTAGAGGGTCACGACAAAGCCGGCCGCCGCGGCATAGGCGCCGGCCAGAACGAAGCTCAGCGCGACCGTGCGGCCGACGTCGATGCCGCACAGCGCGGCCATCGGCGCGTCCTGGGCGCAGGCCCGCCAAGCCAGGCCGAAGCCGCCGGGCTCGATCGCCCGCCGGTGCAGCAGGTAAAGCCCGGCGGCCAGCGCCACGATCAGGACCTGCGCCGTGGTGATGAAGACCGGGAACCCCTCGACCGCGGCGATCAGGTGCGGCTCGCCGAACACCGGTTGCAGCCAGCGGTCGCGCGACCCCTGGGCCAGGCGCAGATACTCCTGCAGGAATACGGCGAGGCCGATGGTGGCGATCAGCGGCGCCTGGGATTCGCTGTTCCTGAGCGGCCGGAACACGATTCGCTCCGTGATCCAGCCATAGAGCGCGCTGACCGCCATGGCGAGGATCAAGGCGGCCAGCAGGGCCAGCGGCAGAACCATGCCCGCGGCGACCGCGAAGAGCGCGACGCCGAGCAGTGCGGCGAAGGCGCCGATGGTCGCCAGCTCTCCGAAAGCCAGGTTGATCCGGCCGATGATGCCGTAGACCAGCGTGTAGGCGACCGCCAGTAGCCCGTAAACGCAGCAGACCACCAGGGCGTTGACCAGCTGCTGGAGGAAATAGAGCAGGTGAAGGGCCGGCCCGCGCTCCGGCGGCGCTGCGCCGGTCGCGGGCTCGGCGGCGACCTGGGCCAGCCAAAAGCGTTTCAGGAGCTCCAGCTGGATGTCGGAGAGCGCACCGTCGCGGTCGGTGCTGACGCCGAGCAAGGCCCGGCGGCCAAGCTCGAAGCCCTCGCCGCCGAAGCGACAGGAGATCCAGCGTTCTTCCGTCCTCCCCCGGCTTCGGAAACGGATGATGACGGCGTTGTCGGCCGAGGGGTCGCTTTCCCGGCCGACGACCTCGAACGGCCCGGGTTCCGCGAAGGCCGCGACCAGATTCTCACAGTCTCTTGCCTGCTCGATGTCGATCTCGTCGCAGGCGGCGGCCGCCAGGCCGGCCAGGCCAAGGCCAAGCAGGGGCCCAACCAAGACCCTGCGGGGCCGCCTGCCGGCCGCGGTCCCCGCCATGGTGCTAGCGGACCGGGTTTTCCGGACCACGCCCGCGATATTTGTCGATGAAGGCCGCGGCGACTGCCGGATCGAAGCGCTCGAGGCGCAATTCCCGGTTCCAGGCGGTCAGCACCAGGCGCTCACCCAGGCCGGGTTTCGGCACGGCGAGCAACCCGTCCCACTGGCCGCCGTAGAGCCCGGCCCAGTCCTTCAGGATTTCGATCACCGCTGGGCCAGGCTGGTCGTAATAGATCACGATGTTGCCGTGCTCGAGGGCGTGCACCAGCAAGGTCGGGGCCTGTGCCTCGCGGTGGAAGCCGGGTGGCGCCCAGGTCGGACTGTGCCGGCCCGAGGTGGGAAATTCCGCCGCGTAGTGCTGCAGTTCGCCCGGCTCCAAGTGGCCACGTCCAAGGTTGCGCGGGGTGATCACCTTGTCGAGCCGGCCTTGGCCTTGCTCGACGTAGGCCCGAAAGCTGCTTTCGACGGTCAGGTTCGACCAAAGATAGATGCCGCCGGCGACGACCGCCGCAAGCAGCGCGGCGCCGAGTATCAGGTTCAGGTAGCGTGAACCTTTGGTCGCCGGGCCGCCCCAGGCGATCTTCCTGGCACCGCGCGTCCCCTTGTTCGGATTTCGCCGTTTCTTCGACCTCGGCATGGGTTCGCCACCTCACCTCGGGGCAGAGCTTATGGCAAGCCGGCACCGCGCCCGAGCGCGCCTTCCGCCCCGGCCGGCACAGGCCCGTGCCACGGGCCTGTGCCCTGCGCCAATCGTTCGGCCGAATCAGTTCCTCGGCTGGGGAACGATGCGCAGGTAAGGCTTGGGGGCCTTCCAGCCGCTCGGGTACTTCTGTTTCGCCGCCTCGTCGGAGACCGTCGGCACGATGATCACGTCATCGCCCTGCTTCCAGTTGACCGGCGTCGCCACCTGGTGCTTGGCTGTGAGCTGGATCGAGTCGATCACGCGCAGGATCTCGTCGAAGTTCCGCCCGGTGCTCATGGGATAGGAGAGCATCAGCCTGATGCCCTTGTCCGGGCCGATGACGTAGACCGTGCGAACCGTGGCGTTGTCCGCCGGCGTCCGGCCTTCCGAGCTCTTACCGGCGCCCGCCGGCAGCATGCCGTAGAGCTTGGAGATCGACAGGTCGGTATCACCGATCAGCGGATAGTTGACCGCGGCGCCCTGGGTTTCCTCGATGTCTTTGAGCCAGCCCTTATGGTTTTTCACCGAGTCGACGCTGAGCCCGATGATCTTGACGTTGCGCTTGTCGAACTCGGGCTTGAGCTTGGCCATGTAACCCAGTTCCGTCGTGCAGACGGGCGTGAAGTCCTTCGGATGCGAGAAGATGACGCACCAGCTGTCGCCGATCCAGTCGTGGAACTTGATCGTTCCTTCCGTCGTTTCAGCGGTGAAATCCGGTGCCTTGTCGCCGATCTTGAGAGACATCGCTAACCTCCATTCTGGTCAGAGCAAAGAGCAGCCGTTGCGGGCCATTGTTGCGACCGGAGACCCAAGGGTCGCAAGGTGTCAACTAGGTACGTAAGTGAGCGCGTACGAAATTCATATGGTCACGGTGCGGGATTCGCCAATGACCACGAAAAAGCATATTGGACGGCCGGGTGCGAATCCAGCCTGGAGGAGACCCTTTGCCGGGATTTTCAGCCTGTCAGGTGGCGCTCGAGCTGTGCCACGGCTTGCGGCAGGTTGCGCCGGCCAAAACCGATCCGGAAGTGTCGGTCACCCGCGTCGTAGACGGTGCTCGGCAGCAGCAGGACCTGGGCCTGCTCGAGCGCCTTGCGACAGAAGGCTTCGGCCCCGCCATCGAGCAGCGCCGGAAAGGCGATCGGTCCCGCCTTCGGTCGGTGCCAGACGAAACGGTTGACGTGACGCGCGAAGAATTCGTCGAGCACCTCGAGGTTGTCGAGTACGATCCGCCGGTTGCGTTCGGCGACCGTCGTTCGATGGGCGAGCGCGATCCGTGCCAGGAACTCGCTGGGCGCACTGTTGCAAATGGTCAAGTAGTCCTTGAAGGCGGCGATACGGGCGTAAAGAGCCCGGTCGCGCGTGGCGATCCAGCCGATGCGCAAACCGGGCAGGCCGTAGGTCTTCGACAGCACGCCTAGCGATACCGCCCGCTCGTAGAGATCGCAAGCCGCCGGCAGTCGGTCGGCCGGGTCGTGCTCCAGTTCGCGGTAGACCTCGTCGCAGAAGAGGGTGAGGCCGTGGCGTCGGGCGACCTCGACCACCGCATCGAGCCGGTCGCGCGGCAGGAGGTAGCCCGTCGGATTGTGCGGGCAGTTCAGCACCAGCGCCTTGGTGTTGGGCTTGATCGCGCGGGCCAGATCGTTTGGGTCGAGCGACCAGGCGTCGTCCGGGTTGGCGCTCCAGTCGGTCACCTCGACGCCCCGGCCGCGCGCCACCTCCTTCAGCGACTGGTAGCAGGGCGCGTGCACGACGGCGTGGTCGCCGGGCGCCAGGGCGACGTTCATGAAGGCGAAAATGCCTTCCTCCGCGCCGGCGTGCACCAGCACGTCGCGCTCGGTGATGCTGTCGTAGAGTCCGGCGATCGCCCGGCGCAGTTCGGGGGCGCCCTGGCTTTCCGTGTAGCCCAGCCAGTGGTCCCGGAAAGCCCGCTCCGATCCGTCCTCGTAGGCCAGCAGCTCGGCGATGGTCATGGCTTCGCAGTCGCTGCTGGACAGGAGATAGCGAGTCGAGAACTCGTGCTCGGCGAAATAGCGCTCGATCTTGAAGGGGGCCAGGGTCACGCCGGGCCGCTCAACCGGTCTTCAGACGCTCCGCGGCTTCCAGCGCCGCATAGGTCAGGACGGCATCGGCGCCGGCGCGCTTGAAGGCGATCAGGCATTCCGTCACGGCTTTGTCGTTGTCCAGCCAGCCCTGGGCCGCGGCGGCCTTCAACATCGCGTATTCGCCGCTGACGTGGTAGGCCAGCGTCGGCACGGCGAAGGTGTCCTTGACGCGGCGCACTACGTCCAGATAGGGCAGGCCCGGCTTGACCATGACCATGTCGGCGCCTTCCTGCAGGTCGAGCGCGACCTCGCGCAACGCTTCGTCGGAATTGGCCGGGTCCATCTGGTAGCTCTTCTTGTCGCCGACCAGGGCGCCGCCGGAGCCGACCGCCTCGCGGAAGGGATCGTAGAAGGCCGAGGCGTACTTGGCCGAATAGGCGCAAATCTTGACCCCCTGGAATCCGGCCTGGTCGAGCGCGCCGCGGATCGCTCCGACCCGCCCGTCCATCATGTCCGAAGGCGCGACCACGTCGCAGCCGGCCTCGGCCTGGACCAGGGCCTGCTTGACCAGCACCTCGACCGACTCGTCGTTGAGGATACGGCCGTCCTGGACAAGGCCGTCGTGGCCCAGGCTGTTAAAGGGATCGAGCGCCACGTCGCAGAACAGACCGGTCTCCGGTAGCTGCTCCTTGAGCAAGCGGATCGCCCGGCACACCAGGTTGTCGGGGTTGTAGGCCTCGGCGCAATCCGCCGTCTTCACGGCATCGTCGAGGTAGGGAAAGACCGCGACCGCCGGGATGCCCAGTTCGTGGGCGCGCCCGACAACGTCGACCACGCGGTCGAGGCCATAGCGCACGATCCCCGGCATGGACTCGATCGGCGTCTCGCCCGGAGGTTGCTGCACGAAGACCGGCCAGATGAAGTCGTCGGCCGAAAGCCGCGCTTCGGCCACCAGGCGCCGGCTCCAGGCGTCGCTCCGGTTGCGCCGCATGCGCACCTGCGGGTAGGCGCCCAAGGCTTCCGGCGCGCGAGCCACCGGCGCGTCGGACACGCTGCGCAGGAAGGGGTTTTGCGTGGCTTTGGGGCGTGCCATGGCTCTCACTCCCGGTGTCTCGGGGCAACGCCCGATGCTATAGCAGGCCGGCCCTACCCGGGCAACCAGCGGCCGGCCAGCTCAATCCGCGGCGGCCAGGGTCGGGACTGCGTCTTGGCCGATCTGGGAGATGTCGTAGGGCGTGCCCTGGTAGATCTCGTTGATCCAGTTCCAGAACAGCAGGTGGGCGTAGGAGCGCCACCGGTTGATCGGCGGCCGGCTGGGGTCGTCGTCCGGAAAATAGTTCCTGGGCAGCTGGATTTCCGCGCCGGCCGCGAGGTCCCGTTCGTATTCGCCCTTCAGGGTGTCGGCGTCGTATTCCAGGTGGTTGAACATGTAGATCGAGCGGTGCGGGATGTCCTGCATCAGGCAGAGGCCCGATTCCTGCGAGACGGCGAGGATGTCGAGCCCGGGTTTCTCCGGGATGTCCTCGGTACGGACCTCGGTGTGACGCGAGACGGGAATCGAGAACTCGTCGTTGAAGCCTTGCAGCAGGCTGACGTTCGGCTTGGTGATGCGATGCCTGAACACGCCGAACATCTTGGCGTCGAGCTGATGCTTGGGCACGCCGTGGAAGTGATGGAGCGCCGCCTGGGCGCCCCAGCAGATGTAGAAGTTGCGGAACACGTGGCTCTGCGCCCAGTCGAAGATGGTGGTCAGTTCCGGCCAATAGTCGACCGCCTCGAAGGGCATGGTCTCGATCGGCGCGCCGGTCACGATGAGGCCGTCGAACTTCTCCTCCCGGACCTGGTCCCAGGTCTTGTAGAAGGCGATCAGGTGCGGCTCGGGCGTGTTCCGCGACTTGTAGGACCCGGTCTTCAGCAGAGTCATTTCGACCTGCAGCGGGGTGCTCCCGGCCAGGCGCGCGATCTGGGTCTCGGTGCGGATCTTGTCGGGCATCAGGTTGAGCAGCGCGATTCGCATCGGACGGATGTCCTGACGGATCGCGTCGGTCTCGCTGATGATCTCGACGCCCTCCTGCTCGAGGACGCGCCGGGCCGGCAGATCGTTGGGTATCTTGATGGGCATGGCCGATGGCTTTTCCGCGCGGTGATCGAGGTAACTAGGGCAAAGTCTCGCACCAATAGCGCCGGGAGAGGGTCCCGTCCACTACATGTCGATTGCATCAGTTCGGCGGTCGGGCGCCGGTTACGGCTTCATGACTCGCGCCCGGCCGCCGGGGTCCTCTATTCGGCGGCCGCCGGTTGCGGCGTTTCCCGGCCGGCGAACTCGAGACTGACCGGGGTCGCCCGGCCGAGGATATCGAGCACCGGACAGTGCCGGTCGACCGCCTCCTTGAGCCGCGCCAGCTGCTCCGGTCCGGCGGTGCTCTCCAGCTTCACCTCGCCGCGGATCGCCTGGAAGCCCGGGCGCACCGCCTCGTCGACCGCGAAGAAGCCGCGCAGGTCGAGGTCGCCGGTGAGCGTGACCGAGACCCCGTCGAGCGGAATGCCCAGGTGGTCGGCGTAGAGGCGGTAGGTGATCTCCTGACAGGTGGCGAGCGCCGCCAGCACCAGCTCGACCGGGTTCGGACCCTGGTCGGTGCCGCCCAGCGCCTCGGGCTCGTCGACCGTGAGCCTGAAATCGCGCAACGCGACCTCGCTGCGCAGGCCTTCGGCCTGGCGGCTTTCCACGGTAAAACTGGCCAGCGCCTGGGCCGAGTCCGCGCCGAGCGCCTGGCGGGTGGCTTCGACCAGTTCCTTGTAGCTCTGCGTCATGGTTCTGCTCCCTCTTGCTTCTGGTTGCTGTCCGTTCAGGCGGCGTCCCGAGGGCCGGTCCAGGCCAAAAAAAACAACCGCCGCGGCTCTGCCGGGCGGTTTTTCCGCTCGCTTTAGCCGCATTTTTAGAGCGCCCGCAAGCTAAGCTTCAAATCGGCGCTTGGGATAAGAAGACACGACCGGAACCCCGCTTGTCAAGCGGCAGATAAAGCCCGCCGCTTGACAAGCGAGAATCCAAATATTATATTCTTTCTGTAATGACAGAAATAGATGAAAAATTTCGGCTGACACCGGCCGTCAAGCGCTATGTGCTCCATTGGGGCGAGATGGGCAAGCGCTGGGGGGTCAACCGTTCGGTCGCGCAGATCCACGCGCTGCTCTACCTCTCGCCGAGGCCCATGGCCGCGGAGGAGATCGCCGAGACGCTGTCGATCGCCCGCTCCAACGTCAGCAACAGCCTGAAGGAGCTGCAGAGCTGGGGTCTGATCGAACGGACCCATGTGCTGGGCGACCGGCGCGACCATTTCAAGGCGCTGGAGGACACCTGGGAGATGCTCATGCTGATCGTCGAGGGTCGCAAGCGGCGGGAGATCGACCCGACCCTGAAGATGCTGCGCGACTGCGTAGCGGAGGCGGAGAACGACGGTCAGACGGACCCGGAGATCAAGGCGCGCATCGAGCGCATGCTGGACTTCATCGATACGCTGACCACCTGGTACCAGCAGGTCAGGGGCCTGCCGAAATCGACCCTGATCGCGCTGATGAAGCTGGGCGGCAAGGTCGCCAAGTTCGTCTCCGGCTGAGGGCTTTTTTTTGATGAAAAATTTCTTTTGATACAGAAAAGACGAATAGAAATGAAACTGTCGTCCACGGCAAAGGGAAAGGAGATTTCGATGCTTATCATCGGCACCTACATTGTCTACTTGGCGATCAGTGTCGCCATGACCATCTGGGTCGCGCGGACCCTGTCGACCAATGGCCGGATCTTTCTGGTCGACAGTTTCGGCGGCAACGAGCCGCTGGCCGACTCGGTCAATCACCTACTGGTGGTCGGCTTCTACCTGATCAACGTCGGCTACGTGACCCTAGCGCTCAAATACGGCGACAAGCCGCTCGACCTTCGGGAGGCCATGGAGTTCCTCAGTACAAAGGTCGGGCTGGTGGTCATCGTTCTGGGCGCCATGCACTTCTTCAACATGTACGTGATCTCGAAGATCCGCCACGAGGTGATGCGGAGGAAGGCGCACAAGCCGCGCATGGCCAAGGACGACCCGATGGACCGGGTCATGGAGCACGCCGGGGCCTGACCGGCCTCGGAGCGACACGGGACACGGGGGACGCGGCGCCGTCGAGGTTCAGGCCCGGCGGCGTCGCCGCGTCGCGTTGACAGCCAGCCGCCGGGGCCTATGATCCGAGGCACAAAACTCGCCACCGAGACACCACGCGCCATGGATTTCGAGCTTTCCGAGGAACAGCGCGCCTTCCGGGACATGGCGCGCGATTTCGCCGTCAAGGAGATGGCGCCCCACGCCGCGCGCTGGGACGTCGAGAAGATCTTCCCGGAAGAGACGCTCGGCAAGGCGGCGGCGCTCGGCTTTGGCGGCATCACCTGCCGCGACGACGTCGGCGGCTCGGCGCTCTCGCGCCTGGACGCCGCGATCATCTTCGAGGAGCTCGCCGCCGGCTGCACCTCGACCGCGGCCTACATCTCGATCCACAACATGGCGGCCTGGATGGTCGACCGCTTCGGCAGCGACGATCAGCGCCGGGCCTACCTGCCGCGGCTCATGACCATGGAACACTTCGCCAGCTATTGTCTGACCGAGCCGGGCGCCGGCTCCGATGCCGCGGCGCTCAAGTGCCGGGCGCGGCTGGACGGCGACGCCTACGTGCTCGACGGCACCAAGGCCTTCATCTCCGGCGGGGGGCGCAGCGACGTCTACGTGGTCATGTGCCGCACCGGGGATGATGGGGCCAAGGGCATCTCGACCCTTGTGGTGTCCAAGGACACGGCCGGCCTCTCGTTCGGCAAGCAGGAGCAAAAGCTCGGCTGGAACAGCCAGCCGACCGCCATGGTCATCTTCGAGCAGGCCAGAGTGCCGGTCGCCAACCGACTGGGCGCCGAGGGCGACGGCTTCAAGATCGCCATGATGGGGCTGGACGGCGGGCGGCTCAACATCGGCGCCTGTTCGCTGGGCGGCGCGCGGGCCTGCCTGGAGGCGGCGCGCGATCACCTGCAGACCCGCCGGCAGTTCGGCCGCAAGCTGGCCGAGTTCCAGGCCCTGCAGTTCAAGTTTGCCGACATGGCGACTGAGCTCGAAGCGGCACGCCTGCTGCTCTACCGGGCGGCCGATGCGCTCGACCGGGGCGATCCCGAGGCGACGCTGCACTGCGCCATGGCCAAGCGCTTGGCGACCGACACCGGCTTCCGGGTCTGCGACGAGGCTCTGCAGCTGCACGGCGGCTATGGCTATCTCAGGGACTTTCCGATCGAGCGCCATCTGCGCGACGTCCGGGTGCACCAGATCCTCGAGGGCACCAACGAGATCATGCGCGTGATCATCGCGCGCCGCCTGTTGGGCGCATGACCCCACTCGATTGGCAAGAGGGTTTTCAACGCGGCCATGACCGGCGAGGCTGAACTTCTGTACCGCACGCAAGGGCGCGTGGCGGTGGTCACGCTGAACCGGCCCAAGGCGCTCAACGCGCTGACCCTGGCGATGTGCCGCGAGCTCGATGCCGAGCTCGCCGCCTGGGCCGAGGACCCGGCGCTCGCCGCCGTGATCATCGAGGGGGCGGGCGAGCGCGCCTTCTGCGCCGGCGGCGACGTGACCGCGATCTACGACTCGGGACGCGGCGACCGCCGCATGGCAGCCGAGTTCTTCCGGGCCGAGTACCGCCTGAACCGCCGGATCTTCCACTATCCCAAGCCCTACATCGCGCTGGTCGACGGCATCGTCATGGGCGGCGGCGTCGGCGTCTCGGTGCACGGCAGCCACCGCGTGGTCACGGAACACACGCTGTTCGCCATGCCCGAGACCTCGATCGGCCTGTTCCCGGACGTCGGCGGCTCCTACTTCCTACCGCGCCTGCCGGGCGCCCTGGGCATGTTCCTCGGGCTGACCGGATCGCGCCTCAGGGCCGCCGACTGCCTCTACGCGGGCATCGCGACGCACTATCTGGAAAGTGCTCGCCTGCCGGATCTGGTAGATGCGCTGGCCGGCGCCGATTGGTCCGGCGACGCGCCGGCAGCGGCCGGCAGGGTCATCCGCGCTCTGGCCGCCGACCCCGGCGAAGCGTCGCTGGCGGCGCACCGGGCGGCGATCGACCGCTGTTTTTCCCGGGACTCGGTCGAGGCCGTCCTGGCGGCCTTGCAAGCCGAAGGCGGCGACTGGGCCGAAACCACGCGGGCCGGCCTGCTGACGCGCTCGCCGACCAGCCTCAAGGTGACCTTCCGGGAGCTTCGCGAAGGCGCCAAGCTCGACTTCGATCAGGCGATGGTGATGGAGTACCGCCTGAGCCAGGCCTGCGTCGCCGGCCACGACCTGCTCGAAGGCATCCGCGCCGCGGTGATCGACAAGGATCGCAAGCCGGTCTGGCGGCCCGCCACTTTGGCCGAGGTCGACGAGGCGGCCGTCGCCGCTCACTTCGCGCCGCTCGGGGAGAACGATTTAACCTTTGTTTGACCCGCCGGCCGCGACAGCTGCGGGCATTGTCCCTGATAAGTTCGAGCTCATGTCTTCGGCGGCGGGAATCTGAAGTACGGCGACACAACCGACTTCTGATATGAGCCCGCTCCCACGATTCTCAACTGACTTGGCCGCTGTTAAGGTCTCGCCTTGCTCGACCTTGCCGTTCATCTCGATACTGCCGCCCGGCGTGCAATTCGGCTTCTGCGGCCGCCGGACGATGCCATCGATCGGTTCCGTCATGCCGGCCGTCCGGCGCCGCGAGTCAAGCGATCTTAACGATGATGTCGTGCAGCGTCTGTCCCGCACGGGCCAGGCGGTCGCCGCCGTTCGACAGGTGGCGGTATATCTCGCGCCGTTTCAAGATCTCGGTCATGCAGCGCAGAGCGTCCGATCCGGTGCCGCCGCCCTGTTCCTGCAGCTTGGCATGATAGACTTCGGCTTTGAACAGCTCGGCGAGGGCCCGGCGGTAGGACTTCTCGATCTGCCGCTCGGCCTTGCGCGCAGCCTGGGCGTCGGCCTCGGCCTGGTCCGGCGCGGTGGCGATCTTGCGGAAACCCGCCCGCAACGCCTCGGCTCCCTGCTTCAGATGGATGGCCATCTCCAGGGTGTGGCCGTCCGGGGCGGCTTCGAACGCCTCCATTTCGCGCACCGTGGTCTTGGCGTAGTTGAGCACGTGGTCGATGCCTTCTATGGCGCGATAGATCTCCTCGCGGTCCATCGGCGTGGCGAAGGCCTTGTTGAGCATTTGCAGGTTGCGCCGCTTCAGCTCGTCGCCCTGCTTTTCCAGGACCCCGGCGACCCGCTTGCCGGTATCCGAATCGCCGGTGTGCATGTAGTCGACGAACTCCTGCATCGCGCTCACCAAGAGATCGCACTGATCGTTCATCAGACCGTAGAAGTCCGGCATGCGCGGGAACACCCGGTCGACCAGTCTGGTGACGACATTTGCGGAACCTTCAGCCATGGCATTTTCCTCCAAGATGCTCGCCGCGATCCACCGGCAGGCCGATGCCGCCGGCTCTCGCCGCGCTAGACGAAAACCTGCACCGCGAGCCAGGTCAGGACGCCGACCGTGCCAGCCCCCGGGATCGTGATCAACCAGGTCGAGACGATCTCCTTGGCCTTGGCCCAGCGCACCGCCTTCGGGCGCTCCGATGCGCCGATGCCCATGATCGACGAGCTGACCACATGGGTGGTCGACACCGGGCCACCGACCAGGGCCGCGCCGAAGATCACGGCCGCGGCGGTCACTTGGGCGTTCAGCGCGTGCAGCGGCCGGACCTTGTAGATGCCAAAGCCGACCGTGCGCACGATGCGCCAGCCGCCGGATAGGATGCCCAGGGTGATCGCGGCGGCGCAGGCCAGGATCGTCCAGAACGGAACCTCGAAGTTGTTGATCAGGCCCCCGGTCACCAGGATCAAGGTGATGATGCCCATGCTTTTCTGGGCGTCGTTGGTGCCGTGCGAGAAGGCCAGCCAGGCGGCGGTCGCGATCTGACCCCGGCGCAGGTTCCGATTGATCGACGGCCGGGCCCCGCGCAGCAGCAGGCCGGTGACGCGGTGTACGGCGAAGCCGACCCAGAAGCCGATGATCGGCGAGAGTATAAGCGCCAACAGCACTTTCGTGACGCCGGTTGCGCGACCGTGCAAGAACAGGTCCGCGAAGCCCCAGACCACGTTTGACGGACCTGCCGAGACCAGCACTGTCCCGACCAAACCGCCGACCAGGGCATGCGACGAACTGGAGGGAATGCCGAGCCACCAGGTCCCCAGGTTCCAGACGATGGCGCCGATCACGCCGGCCAGGATGATGGCGAGCGAGGTGACGCCGGCCAGCGAACTCACGTCGATGAACTTGCCGATGGTGTCGGCCACCGCGGTGCCGCCCAGGAGCGGGCCGAGAAACTCGAAGATGGCGACCAGGATGACCGCCTGGATCGGGGTCATGGCGCGCGAGGCGATGACCGTGGCGACGATGTTCGAGGCATCGTGAAAGCCGTTGGTATAGTCGAATATGAGAACGATCACGATCGTCGCGATCGCCAGACCAGTCGCAATGTCCATCCCGCTCGTCTGCTGCCGCTGTTTGCCCGGCCGGGTTCGCCTGGGTTGCACCTCGATCGGTTCTCGCCGGTCGGGTTTGGTTGGACCGCCCGATCGGCCGCGCGAATCAACACATGGCCGCGCGCCACCGGCCGGAAGGTTCCCGCCGTCGGGACCGCTCGACTCACTGACCCAAGCCGCGATTGCCCGGATAGAATCTCCAGCTGTCCGAAAACGCTAGCAATTTCGATTGTCGCAGGCGATCGGATCTTGGTCGACGTCTCGATTCGCAATCTCCGTCCTTTGTTGCTGGTCTAGCCATCTAGGAGCCTGTCCGAGTATTGGTCATGGACTGCATCGGCCGGACAGACGCGCGTGTTAGGAGCGGAGGGGCGGGCGATGCCGTTGCGCATCGGCAAGCCTTCGCGACGCGGCGCTCGCGTCTGTCCGGCCGACCCGAAGGGCCGCGTTTTCACGGCCTGGGGACGTCGTCCGGCACCGCTTGCGATGCGCCCGGCATCGCGGGGCGGCAGCGTCCTAGCCCACGGCCTTGAAAACGCGGTGCAGCCCGTGACCAATACTCGGACAGGCTCCTAGCGGCGGTTGCGCCGCCGGGCCCGCCATTGACCCTGCGCTCGGAACGGTGAGAAGCTGGTGACGGCCGGGTCGCAGGGTTTGCGCCTCGCAGCCTAATTAGGGGGGCAGGTCGTGGCACAGGAAGAGCTCCTGGATCTCTTCATCAAGTTCGGTCTGGCAGGGGCGCTGGGCTTTCTGATTGGTCTGGAACGGGCGATGGGCGCCCGGGAAAATCCCCATGCCGGACTGCGCGACTTCGTCTTGTTTGCGCTGATCGGCGCGATCAGCGCCTTCGTCGCGACGCTGTTCGCAAACTCGTGGCTGATCGCCGTGGGTTTTCTCGGTTTCCTCGCCCTGCTTCTGCTCGCGTACTGGGCCGACCAGGCAAAAAAGGTCGAAGGGACCGGCGTCACCACGGAAGCCGCCGCCATCGTCACCTTCTTCCTCGGCGTCTTGACCATGCAGGGCATGCACGCGCTCTCGATCGCGCTGGCGATCGCCATGCTCACCATTCTTTCCCAGAAGAGAGCCTTCAATCAGTTCAGCTCGGAGATCAAGTTCTTTGAGCTCGAAGCGGCGCTCAAGTTCCTGATCATCACATTCATCGTCCTGCCCATCCTGCCGCAGCAGTCCTTGGACAACCTGCTGACCTATTCGGTGGGTCGGGTCACCACGATTGCGCACGCCACGGGCGAGCTGGCCTTCGCCCCGGCCGGGCAGCAGCTATTCGAGGTCAACGACAGCCTGAACCTCTACGGCGACGGCGCCTATCTCGGCGTGCTGCAGATCACCAGCGTGGCCGAGGACAGGGTGGCCGGCCGCTACAGCGGTAATCAGGCGGAGCAGATCACCGACGGGGCCGCCCTCTACGCCCCCTTGGCGCCGATGTTCGTCATGCACATGCTTGCGGCGCTCAAGCCCTTCAAGGTGTGGCTGATCGTCGTGCTGGTCTCCTTCGTCAGCTTCGTCGGCTACGTTCTGGTCAAGATCCTTGGCCGCGGCGCCGGGATCGGCCTTACGGGACTGATCGGCGGCCTCGCCTCGAGCACCGTCACGACTTTGAGCTTCGCCAAGCGCAGCAAGGAACTGCCGGCGTGGAACCAGACCTTCGCGGTCGCGATACTGTTGGCGTCGTCCATCATGTTTCCCCGGCTATTGATCCAGATCGGCGTGTTCAATCAGGCGCTGATGCGCAACATGGCCGTGCCGATCCTCGTCACCGGGGCGACCGGCATGCTCATGGCCGTCTGGTTCCTACTCCGCTCGAAGAAGGCGGCGGCCAAGGGCGCCGAATCCGAGGAGGTGAGCTTCGACAATCCCTTCAGCCTGAAGTCCGCGATCACATTCGGCCTCGTCTTCGCCGCCATCTTGATGGTGACGCGCCTCGCGATCACCTACCTCGGCGGGGCGTGGCTGCCCGTGGTGGCGATCGTGAGCGGCCTGACCGACGCCGATGCCGTTGCCTTCTCCTTGAGCGACGCCCAGCGGTCAGGGCTGATCTCGCTCGACTGGGCCAGCTTCAATGTCGTGCTGGGCGCCCTGTCCAACACCTTCATGAAGCTGTTCCTGGCGTTCTCCTTGGGTCACAGGGGTCTCTTCAAACACCTGCTGCTGTCTTTCCTGATCATGGGCGCGGCCGGGATCGGCACGACGCTGCTTTACTACGACTTCGGGAGTCTGGGTTGATCTGATCCGATACCCAGGTCGTCAGTGGCCGTGCCGAATTGCTTCGAAGGCGGTCCGTGGTTGCCCGAGCGAGGCCTTTCGGCCACGATGGATGCTTGGCTGGGCAGCCATCAGAGGGCCATCGGTTGGCTTTGATCCTCTGCTGCAAGACAGCCGGCAAACGATGCTTTGGAGGGAAAAATGGCCGATATCGGCTTCATCGGGCTCGGCAACATGGGCGGGCCCATGGCGGGCAATCTGGTCAAGGCCGGGCACAAGGTGACCGGCTACGACTTGGTGCCGGCGGCGCTCGAGGCGGCCGCCAAGGCCGGCGCGGCGACGGTCGAGAGCGCCGCCGAAGCGGTCCGACGCGCGGACACGGTGATTACCATGCTGCCGGCCGGCGAGCACGTCAGGAGCGCCTATCTGGGCGACGACGGCCTGATCGCCGCAGCCGCGCCGGACAGCCTGTTCATCGACAGCTCGACGATCGACGTGGGCAGCGCCCGCGCCGTGCACGAGGCGGTCGCGGCGGCCGGCCACGCGATGCTCGACGCGCCGGTCTCCGGCGGTGTCGCCGGCGCGGCCGGGGCGACGCTGACCTTCATGTGCGGCGGCACCGACGACGCCTTCGCCTGCGCCAAGCCGCTGCTCGAGGTCATGGGCCGCAACATCGTGCATGCCGGCGGTCCGGGCAACGGCCAGGTGGCCAAGGTCTGCAACAACATGATCCTCGGAATTTCCATGCTGGCGTGCGCCGAGGCCTTCACGCTGGGCGAGGCGCTCGGCCTCGAGCCGAACAAGCTGTTCGAGATCTCCTCGGTCTCCTCGGGCTCCTGCTGGGCCATGCTGAACCACAATCCGGTGCCCGGCATCGTCGAGACCTCGGCGGCCAACCGAGACTACCGGCCCGGCTTTGCCGCCGCCATGATGCACAAGGACCTCAAGCTTTCGCAAATGGCGGCCAGCCAGGCCGGCACCGCCACGCCGCTCGGCGCCGAGGCCACCGCGCTCTACACCATGTTCGTCAACGCCGGCCACGGCGGCCTCGACTATTCGGCGATCATCAAGCTGATTCGCGGCGGCTGAGCGGCGCTTCTCGCGCCGCACCGCTCACCCACAAAGGTGATCGATGATGACCCTTGGTAAATTTCCGGGGCCGAAATAGCGGAGCTTGATCGAACAAATAAGCGTAAAATAGTAGCTGTTACAACATTTACACCAGATAAGGGATAAATTTGCCCAGCTTTAAGCGGTCATTAACCCGGTGATGCCTAAGATGATACAGCAACCAAACGTTAATATTAGTCGCGGGGGTTCGCCGTGAAAGCAGCTTACTTAGAAACCATTTCGCTCATCGAGCGTTTGCACCGGCAATGCCTCGAGGTCGTCAAGGCCGAACTCGATCGAATCGGCGTCCGCGACCTGAATAACGTGCAGGCCCTGATCCTGTTCAATATCGGCGACGAAGAGCTGACCGTCGGCGAATTGACCCAGCGCGGCTATTACCTGGGCTCCAACGTCTCTTACAACGTCAAGAAGATGGTCGAGAACGAGTATCTGATCCAGGAGCGCTCGCCGCACGACCGCCGGTCGTTCCACGTGCGCGCCGCGGAGAAGGGACTGGAGATCTCGCGCCGGCTCGACGAGCTGTTCCAGGCCCAGTCGGGCAAGCTCGACGACGCCCAGCTGACCGGCGAAACCCTGACCGAGGCCAACGGCATCCTGCGCCGGCTCGGCCAGTTCTGGGCGACGCCCCAACGCTACGGCAACATGAGCTCGGCCGCCTGACGAAACCCGGTTTTCCGCGCCGTGTCCAAGCGGCGCGGTCGGCGGACGGCCCCCACAGCGAATATGCCTTGATGTCGAGGCGCTGCACGGCAGCGCCTCGAAACAGTTTGACCGACACCATGACCTGCGCGCGCTTTGATATCGGCGCCCGCGGGGCCATGGAACGGGCGATGGCGCTGCCGAGCTGGCGGCTTCCCGAGGCCGTGGAGGCGCGGATCCGCTCGATAACCCAAGTTCACAGACCTTATCGAACCGCTCGCTACGGCGCTGTCAGGCGCTTCGGCCGGGCATCGCGACAGCGTTCCGGCTCGCGCCGGGCGAGGGAAACCGGCTTGCGCGGACAGGCTCCTAGCTGAAAGCCTGGATGCCGGTCTGGGCGCGGCCCAGGATGAGGGCGTGGACGTCGTGGGTGCCCTCGTAGGTGTTGACCGCCTCCAGGTTCATGACATGTCGGATCACGTGGTACTCATCGGCCACGCCGTTGCCGCCGTGCATGTCCCGCGCCATGCGGGCGATATCCAGCGCCTTGCCGCAGGAGTTGCGCTTGGCCAGCGAGATCGCCTCCGGCGCCGCCGTGCCCTGGTCCATCAGGCGGCCCAGGCGCAGGCAGGTCTGCAGGCCGATGGTGATCTCGGTCTGCATGTCGGCCAGCTTTTTCTGGATCAGCTGATTGGCGGCCAGCGGCCGGCCGAACTGCTGGCGCTCCAGGGTGTATTGGCGGGCCGCGTGCCAGCAGAACTCGGCGGCGCCCAGGGCGCCCCAGGAAATGCCGTAGCGCGCCCGGTTGAGGCAGCCGAACGGCCCTTTGAGACCGCTCACGTTGGGCAGCAGGTTCTCTTCCGGCACGAAGACCTCGTCCATGACAATCTCGCCGGTGACCGAGGCGCGCAGCGAGAACTTGCCCTCGATCTTGGGCGCCGAGAGGCCCTTCATGCCCTTTTCCAGGACGAAGCCGCGGATCTTGTCGTCCGGGTCGCTCTTGGCCCAGACCACGAAGACATCGGCGATCGGCGAGTTGGTGATCCACATCTTGCTGCCGCTCAGGCGATAGCCGCCGTCGGCCTTCCTGGCGCGAGTCTTCATGCCGCCCGCGTCGGAGCCGTGGTCCGGCTCGGTAAGGCCGAAGCAGCCGACCAGCTCGCCGCTGGCCAGGCGCGGCAGATACTTGCGGCGCTGCTCTTCGGTGCCGTAGGCGTGGATCGGATGCATGACCAGGCTCGACTGCACGCTCATGGCCGAGCGGTAGCCGCTGTCGACCCGCTCGACCTCGCGGGCGATCAGGCCGTAGCAGACATAGTTGACCGCGGCGCAGCCGTAGGCCTCGGGCAGGGTCGCGCCGAGGAAACCCAGTTCGCCCATCTCGCCCATGATCTCGCGGTCGAAGCGCTCGTGGCGGTTGGCCTCCAGGATGCGCGGCATCAGCTTGTCCTGGCAATAGTCGCGCGCCGCCTCGCGCACCATGCGCTCGTCCTCGGAAAGCTGCTCGTCGAGCCGCAAGGGGTCGTCCCAGGCGAAGACTGGCTTGGTGGGGGCGCGGGCTGGCGCGGCCTGGGTCGCGGCGCTTTTTGCTGCCGACATGGCGTGCTCCTCGATTTCGCAGGGGATTCCCAAAACATTGCTTTGCCATAATAGCCCATAACGGCCGGTGCGAAAGATTGGCTGTCGCTCGGCAGCCCTGCACTACGGCCGATTGGCCATTAACAATTTCTTGGCCTGCTCGCGCCACCATAGCGCCATGGCCCGGCTGCGCGAAGCCTTGATCGAGTTCCATCAGGTGGGTGCCTACGTTAAGGTCTCGGCGGTCGATCCCGACACCCTGACCGAGGTCTCCATCGTCGGCGATCCGGCCGCCGGACAGGCGGCATTGGAACGGGCCGCGCTGCGCAAGCTGGAATATGTCCTGAAGCGGGATTCGCCGAAATCCAAGGCCCCGCCGAAACCGGGAAGGGCGGATTTTTCCGCCTAGACTTGTCGATTCGCAGAGCTGCCCTAGGCGCCTGTCCGAGTATTGGTCATGAGCAGCATCGGCCGGACAGACGCGAGGGTTAGGACCGGAGGCGCGGGCGATGCCGTGCCCATCGGCAAGCCTTCGCGACGCGGCACTCGCGTCTGTCTGGCCGACCCGAAGGGCCGCGTTTTCAAGGCCTTGGGACATCGTTCGGCACCGCTTGCGATGCGCACGGCATCGCGGCGCGGCACCGTCCTAGCCCAAGGCCTTAAAAACGCGGTGCAGCCCGTGACCAATACTCGGACAGGCTCCTAGCGCTTCTTGCTGCGCCCCTTGGAGCTGCCGCGGCCCAGGCCGATCTTCTTGGCGAAGGCGGAGCGCTGCTTGGCGTAGTTCGGCGCCACCATGGGATAGTCGGCCGGCAGGCTCCACTTGGCCCGGTATTCCTCCGGCGTCATGTTGTAGGTCGTGCGCAGGTGCCGTTTGAGCATTTTCAGCTTCTTGCCGTCTTCCAGGCAGACGATGTAGTCGGGCGTGACCGAGCGGCGGACCGAAATCGCCGGCTTCTGCGGCTCGATCGTGACCTCGCCGTGGCCGTTGAGCGCCGAAAGCGAGCCGTGAACCGTCTGAATGACGTTGCCGAGTTCGGCGGTCTGCAGCTCGTTATTGCCGACATAAGCCGCAACGACGTGCGAAGTCATGCGTAATATCTCTGCCGAAGACAAGGCCTCAGCCGTATCATCACTCATTTTTTGCTTCCATGTGTTAATGAATTCTAGGTTCCCCTTAATTTACACAGTGAAATCTTGATGTCAATTCATAAACACTCCTGTAATACTGATTTTTCTCTTGCGAATGCTCTGAATGCAACCCGGGATAGCGAAGGACGATGAAACCGCTGCTACCCCGACAGCTTGTGCCGGGCTTTCCTGCCGCCGCGACATATGGTAGCGTCGCCGATCCGTTCACCGACGACCGCCTGGGGACTTTCGTGATGGCCGGGAAGCCGATTGCGATCGCTTCGGATCACGCTGGATTTGATCTTAAATCGACCCTGGTCGAGGAGCTGGGCGCGCTCGGCCACGGCGTGCTCGATCTCGGCACCGACGGGCCTGACTCGGTCGACTATCCGGACTTCGCCGACGCCTTGGCCGCGGCGCTCGCCGACGGCCGGGCGGAGCGCGGCGTGCTGATCTGCGGCTCGGGCATCGGCATGGCCATGGCGGCCAACCGGCATCCGGGCGTCCGCGCGGCGCCGTGCCACGACGAGACCTCGGCCCGGTTGACCCGCGAACACAACGATGCCAACGTCCTGGCGCTTGGCGCCCGGCTGATCGGGGTCGAGGTCGCCAAGGACTGCCTGAAAACTTTTCTCGAAACGAAATTCGCCGGCGGCCGCCATCAGCGGCGGGTCGCCAAGCTCGGCTGAGCCGGGCAACCCAAGGGGGCAGAAGAGCCAGGACAGATGAGGGGAAAGAACCCATGACCGCCGCCGACGCCAGCGCCTTACCGGAGGAAGGCTTTTTTACCGCCCACCTCGCCGAGAGCGATCCCGAACTGGCCGCCGCCATCGCCGACGAGCTGCGCCGCCAGCAGGAGCAGATCGAGCTGATCGCCTCGGAGAACATCGTTTCGCTCGCCGTGCTCGAGGCGCAGGGCTCGGTGCTGACCAACAAGTACGCCGAGGGCTATCCGGGCCGGCGCTACTACGGCGGCTGTGAGTTCGTCGACGTCGCCGAGCGGCTGGCCATCGAGCGCGCCAAGCAGCTGTTCGGCTGCGCCTTTGTCAACGTCCAGGCGCACTCTGGCGCCCAGGCCAACCAGGCGGTCCTGCTGGCGCTGTGCAAGCCCGGCGACAACATCATGGGCATGTCGCTGTCGGCCGGCGGTCACCTCACCCACGGCGCGGCGCCCAATCTTTCGGGCAAGTGGTTCAACGCGGTGCAGTACGGCGTGCGCCGGCAGGACGGCCTGATCGATTTCGGTGCGGTCGAAGCGCTGGCCCGCGAGCACAAGCCCAGGCTGATCATCGCCGGCGGTTCGGCCTATCCGCGCACGCTCGACTTCGCGCGCTTCCGCCAGATCGCCGACCAGGTCGGCGCCCTGCTGCACGTCGATATGGCACATATCGCCGGGCTGGTCGCCGCCGGCATCCACCCCAGCCCGTTGCCCCATGCCCATGTGGTCACCACGACGACCCACAAGACCCTGCGCGGTGGGCGCGGCGGCATGGTGCTGTCGAACGACCCGGAGCTCGGCAAGAAGATCAACTCGGCGGCCTTCCCGGGCTTGCAGGGCGGTCCCCTGATGCACGTCATCGCGGCCAAGGCGGCGGCCCTGGGCGAGGCGCTCAGGCCCGGCTTCAAGGCCTATGCCCAGACCGTGGTCGAGAACGCGCGCAGCCTGGCCGCGGTGCTGGTCGAGAACGGCTGCGACATCGTGACCGGCGGAACCGACACCCATCTCATGCTGGTCGATCTCAGGCCCAAGGGCTTGACCGGCAACATAACCGAGGAAAGCCTGGACCGCGCGGGCATCACCTGCAACAAGAACGGTGTGCCCTTCGATCCGGAAAAGCCGACCGTGACCTCTGGCATCCGTCTCGGCACCCCGGCGGCGACCACGCGCGGCTTCGGGCCCGCCGAGTTCCGTCAAGTCGGGCAGTTGATCGGCAGGGTACTGGACGGTCTGGCCGCCAACCGGGAGGACAACCGCGCCGTCGAGGCCGAGGTGCGCGAGGAGGTGGGCGCGCTGTGCCGGCGCTTCCCGATCTATCCGGGACTCTAGACCATGCGCTGCCCGTTTTGCGGAAACGACGACACCCAGGTCAAGGATTCACGGCCGACCGAGGACAACTCGGCGATCCGCCGGCGCCGTCAGTGCCCCAACTGCGGCGCCCGCTTCACCACCTTTGAGCGGGTCCAGCTGCGCGAGCTCACCGTGCTCAAGAGCGGCAACCAGCGCCAGCCCTTCGACCGCGACAAGCTATTGCGCTCGATGAACATCGCCCTGCAGAAGCGGCCGGTAGACCCCGAGCGGGTCGAGCGCGTGGTCAACGGCATCGTCCGGCGCCTGGAAAGCTCCGGCGAGAGTGAGATCAAGTCCCAGCACATCGGCGAGCTGGTCATGGACGCGCTGGCCTCTCTGGATCCGGTGGCCTATGTGCGCTTCGCCTCGGTCTACCGCAATTTCCGCGAGGCGCGCGACTTCGAGACCTTTATTGAGCAAATCGGCGCCGACGACGGCGGCTGAACCGGCCGACCCCATGGCCGACCGCGGCCACATGGCCGCGGCGCTGGCGCTGGGGCGCCGGGCCGTCGGTCGGGTCGCGCCCAATCCGGCGGTCGGCTGCGTTCTGGTCAAGGCCGGCCGGGTGATCGGCCGCGGCTGGACCCAGCCCGGCGGCCGGCCCCATGCCGAGACCGAGGCGCTCGGCCGGGCCGGCGCCGCGGCTGAGGGCGCCACCGCCTATGTCACACTGGAGCCCTGCGCCCATCACGGCAAGACACCGCCGTGCGCCAAGGCCCTGACCGCCGGCCGGATCGCCCGCTGCGTGGTCGCGTTGCAGGACCCCGATCCTCGGGTCGCCGGCAAGGGCCTGGACATGCTGCGCGCGGCGGGTATCGCGGTCGAACTGGGTCTGCTGGCGAGCCAGGCGGCGGAGCTCAACGCCGGCTACCTGCTGCGCCAAGATTCGGGCCGCCCCCGGGTCACGCTGAAGCTAGCCAGCACGCTGGACGGCCGGATCGCCACCGGCAGCGGCGAAAGCCGCTGGATCACCGGGCCGGCCGCGCGCCAGTGGGCGCATCGCCTGCGCGCCGAATGCGACGCGGTGCTGGTCGGCGGCGGCACGGCCCTGGTCGACGACCCGCGGCTCGACGTGCGCCTACCCGGGCTGGCGGCGCGCGCGCCGCTCAGGGTGGTTCTGGACGGACGGCTGCGTCTGCCGACGACCCACGACCTGGTGGCCCGGGCCGGTGCTCAGGCGACCTGCTTGGTGACCCGGGCGGGCGGCGATCCGGCGCGGCTCTCGGCCTACGCCGCCGCCGGGGTCGAGCTGATCGAGGTGCCCGACGACGCGGCCGGCCGGCTGTCGCTGCCGGCGACCTTGGCGGCCCTGGCGAAGCGCGGCGTGAACGAACTCTTGGTCGAGGGCGGCGGCCAGATCGCGGCGGCCCTGCTGCGGGCGGATCTGGTGGACCGGCTGATCTGGTTTCGGGCGCCGAAGGTAATCGGCGGCGACGGCCTGCCGGCGGTCGCGGAGCTGGGCCTTGAGTGCCTCGACCTGGCACCCCGCTTCGCCCGGCAGGCGGCCGTCCCGGCGGGCGACGATTTGGTGGAAACCTACCGCCGCGTGACCTGATACCCAAAGCCATCTATAGGGACCCAATTCACCGCGCCACGCGCCCTCTCCCACTGGGAGAGAGAGGGGCCCGCGAATCGGCAGGGTGAGGGCGGGGGGTGGTTTTGCCGATTGCCGGGCCGCGCCGGACCATGCTGGACCTGAAGCGGTCTTCGATCCGGCAAACCAACCCGCCCTCACCCTGTCCCTCTCCCGAGGGGGAGAGGGAACGCTGCTCGATGCTCCTGCCAAGAGGAACGACAACCGGACTCCAGCTACTCTTCGCCCGGCCGACGGCGGTTCCGGCTGGCGACGATTTGGTGGAAACCTACCGGCGTCTAGCCTAAGTTCCCGACATGTTCACAGGCATCATCACGGATCTCGGCCGGGTCCGGGAGGTCGAGCGGCGCGGCGACACGCGCTTCGTACTGGAGACCGCCTACGATACCGGCGATATCGCCGTCGGCGCCTCGATCGCCTGCGCCGGGGCCTGCCTGACGGTGGTCGACAAGGGCCCGGGATGGTTCGCGGTCGAGGTTTCGGCCGAGACCCTGGCCTGCACCACCTTGGGCGACTGGCGCCCCGGCACCGCGGTCAATCTGGAGCGGGCCCTGAGGCTGGGCGGCGAGCTGGACGGGCATCTGGTATCGGGCCATGTGGACGGCGTGGCCGAGGTGATTGAACGCGCGCCCGAGGGCGATTCCCAGCGCTTCACGCTGCGCGCGCCGGCGGCCCTCGCCGGGTTCATCGCGGCCAAGGGCTCGGTCGCCCTCGACGGAGTCTCCCTGACCGTCAACCGGGTCGAGGACGAACCGGACGGCACGGTGCGTTTCGGCGTCAACATCATCCCCCATACGGCACGGCAGACCAGCTTCGGCGGCCTGGCGCCGGGCGCGCGCGTGAACCTGGAAATCGACCTCCTGGCGCGCTACCTTCAGCGGCTTACGGAAAGGTCCGCTTAGACATGGCGAAGCCGCAGCAGGAACCCTGGCGCCTAACCTTCCACGAGATGCTCTCGCCGATCGAGGAGGTCATCGAGGAGGCGCGCAACGGCCGCATGTTCATCCTGGTCGACGACGAGCAGCGCGAGAACGAGGGCGACCTGGTGATTCCGGCCCAGATGGCGACGCCCGAGGCGATCAACTTCATGGCCAAGCACGGCCGCGGGCTGATCTGCCTGGCGCTGACCCGTGAGCGGGTCAAGGAGCTCGAGCTGCCGCTCATGGCGCAGCACAACGAGTCGCGGCACCAGACCGCCTTCACGGTCAGCATCGAGGCCCGCGATGGCATCACCACCGGGATCTCGGCGCCGGATCGCGCCCACACCATCGCGGTCGCCATCGACGCCAACAAGGGCAAGCAGGATATCGTCACCCCGGGCCACGTGTTCCCGCTGGTCGCGCGCGACGGCGGCGTCTTGGCGCGCACCGGCCACACCGAGGCCGCGGTCGATCTGGCCCGGCTCGCCGGCATGATCCCGGCCGGCGTGATCTGCGAGATCATGAACGACGACGGTACCATGGCCCGGCGCGACGACCTGATCGCCTTCGCCCAGCGTCTCGGCCTGAAGATCGCCACGATCGCCGACCTGATCGCCTATCGGCGGCGCTACGACCGCATCGTCGAGCGCACTCTGGAGACCAGTTTCGCGAGCCGCTACGGCGGCGAGTTCAACATGGCGGTCTACGTCAACAAGGTCGCCTACGCCGAGCATGTTGCCCTCTGGAAGGGCGATATTTCGAGCGATGAACCGGTTCTGGTGCGCATGCATGCGCTCAACGTGCTGAACGACGTGCTCGGCCACGGCGCGCGCAGCACCGGCGGCGAACTCTACGAGGCCATGCGCATGATCGCCAAGGCGGGCCGCGGCGTCGTGGTGCTGATCCGCGAGCCCTCGCCGACCAGTCTTTCCGACCGGGTGCGCGCGCAATTGGACGACGGGCAGTCCGGCCCCGCCGAACTGCGCGACTATGGGGTCGGCGCGCAGATCCTCCTGGACCTGGGGGTTTCCGACATGATCCTCTTGTCCAACACTCAGCGCACCATTGTCGGCCTCGAGGGCTACGGTCTCAGGGTGGTCGGTCGTCGCGCGATCGAGGTGATCGATGACTGAGCAGCCCAATATCCTGATCGTCGCGGCTTGCTTCTACAAAGATATCGCCGACGAACTGGTGCGCGGCGCCGTGGCCGAGCTGGAGCAGGCGGGGGCGAGCCATGAAACCGTCACCGTGCCGGGCGCCTTCGAGGTGCCGGCGGCAGTCCGCATGGCGATCCGCTCGATGGATTTTTTCGGCGGCCGGCGGCGCTATGATGGCTACATCGCCCTGGGCTGCGTGATTCGCGGCGAGACCAGCCACTATGACTACGTCTGCGGCGAAAGCGCGCGCAAGCTGCAGGACCTGGCCTGCGACTACACCTTGGCCCTGGGCTACGGCATCCTGACCTGCGAAAACCAGACCCAGGCCAAGGAACGGGCCAGCCTGACCGGGCGCAACAAGGGTGGCGAAGCGGCGCGTACCTGCCTGGAAATGGTCGAATTCAAGCGCCGCTTCCACCTCTTCCCCCGCTAGGAATCGATGATGCCGGCCGCCAGTTCCTCTGCCGCCAAAGGGTCCGACGCGCAGCGGCGCAGCGCCGCCCGTCTGGCCGCGGTACAGGCGCTCTATCAGATCGAGCTCGGCGGCGGCGCACCGGAGTCGGTGGTGCGGGAGTTCATCGAGCACCGTCTGGCCGAGCAGCCCGATGAAGCCGAGTTGGCCGAGGCCGATCCGGCGCTTCTGGCCACGCTGGTTGCCGGCGTGGCAAGCGAAGCGGCCTTGCTCGACGACATGCTCTCCGCGGTCCTGGCCGAGGGCTGGCCGGTCGAACGGCTGGAGACCCTGCTCAAATTGATCCTGCGCGCCGGCGCCTACGAGCTGGGCTATCTGCCGGAGATACCCGCACGGGTCGTCATCACGGAATACGTCAAGCTGGCGCAGGCCTTCTTCGCCGGCAAGGAGCCGGGTCTGGCCAACGGCGTGTTGGACCGCATGGCCCATAGCCTGCGGCCGGAAGAGTTCGACGCCGCACAGGACCTTCCGCTGCCGGGCGCCCCGGCGGCCGGCTGACCGCCGTGCCGGGCGAGTTCGAACTGATCGAACGCTATCTGGCGCCGCTCGCCGCTGACTGTCCAGGCGCACTCGGATTGCAGGACGATGCCGCGCTGCTCACCCCGCCGGACGGCTGCGAGCTGGTGCTGACCGCCGACGCCCTGGTCGGCGGTGTCCACTTCTTTCCCGACGATCCGCCCGGCCTGGTGGCCCGCAAACTGTTGCGGGTGAACCTCTCCGACCTGGCCGCCATGGGCGCCCGGCCGCTCGGCTACCTGATGACCGTGGCCTGGCCAGGCTCGCCGGAAGAAACCTGGATCGCCGCCTTCGCCGCCGGCCTGGCGGCCGATCAGACGGCCTTCGAGGTGGTGCTTCTGGGCGGTGACACGACCCGGACCCCCGGGCCACTGACCCTCTCGCTCATGGCCCTGGGTGCCGTGCCGGCGGGCCGGGCGCTCAAGCGGTCGACCGCGCGCGCCGGCGACGAGGTCTATGTCTCCGGCACGATCGGCGACGGCGCCCTGGGCCTCCAAGTGCTGAACGGCAACGCCCCGGCGCTTCCGGCCGGCCAGCGGGAGGCGCTGATCGATCGCTACCGGCTGCCGCGGCCTCGCCTTGCCCTGGGCCGGGCGCTGGTCGAAAGCGGCCTGGCCCACGCGGCGATCGACGTCTCCGACGGCCTGGCCGCCGATCTCGGCCACATTCTGGCGACCTCCGGCCTGGCCGGTGTGATCGAGGCCGAGCGATTGCCCCTGTCCGAGCCGGCCCGCGCCGCGCTGGCCGCGTGGCCGTCGCTTCGCGAGACACTGCTCACCGGCGGCGACGACTACGAACTGCTGTTCACGGCGGCGGCGGGGCGGGGCGCAGAAATCGCCGCCCTAGCCGAGCGCCTGGACCTGCCGCTCACCCGCATCGGCTGGCTGAGCGAAGGCACGGGCCTAACAGTGTTGGGCGCCGACGGCCGCGAACTTCCGCTCGCCCGCGCCGGCTGGACGCATTTCTAGAAGACCGACGGCCAATAGTGTCGACCCAATTCACCGGGGCGATTTGTTATCCCATGTCGCTGGTTTGGATCCTAGGCTTGCCCTTCTACCGGGGGAGAAAGCATGCTGACCCGACATCCCGGCCACTCGAAAACATGCAAAAAAGGGACGCATTTCTAATACTTTACGCTTTGTTCACGGCGAGTCTGGCACACAGGTGGGTTGGGGCGTCTTGTTGGGACGCCGGGTCCGGCGGTACCGCGCGAGAATGAGGCAACTCTTTATCATCATTCCGATTTTGCTCCTGCTGGGCGCGGGTGCGGCGGCTTGGTGGTTCATTCTCCGTGCGCCCGAACAGCCGCGCGCGGTCGAGCAAGCACCGCCGCCGCCCGAATTCGTCGAGCTGACGCCGATGGTCCTGCCGCTGATCCAGGAAGGCAAGGTCGTCCAGCACTTGACGCTCAAGGTCGCGCTCGAAGTCCCGGCCGGCACGGTGGACGACATAACCTTGGCGGAACGGCAGTTGACCGATGCGTTTTTCACCGAGTTGCATGGCCTGCTCGCGATGCGATATGTCCGCGAGCACGAAGATATGCAGGGCTACCTGGGCAAACGCCTTCTCATTGTCGGCGAACGCCTGATGGGCCGGGGCGCGATCCTCAAGGTCCTGGTCTCCGAGCTGGCCCGGCAGCAACCGACTCAAAGTTGAATCTCCCTGTCGCGAGCCCGCTCACGCGGGTTCCTGCGCGTGCTGAAATAGCCTACTGTCAGTGGCATGCAGACTGATCCGACCGCCAAGAACGTGGTCTTGCTGGCCTTGTGCCAGGCTCTGGGCATGAGCTGCGCCGCGCTGGTACTGTCGGTCACGGCCCTGATCGGCAGCAGCTTGGCACCGGACAGGTATCTGATCACCCTGCCGCTTGCACTGCAGTTCCTCGCCATGATGGCCAGCGCCGCCCCGGCGTCCCTGTTCATGCGGCGGTTCGGCCGGCGTGCCGGATTCACCCTGGGGGCCGGCCTCGGTTGCGTCGCCGGCCTGCTCGGAGCCTGGGCGATCTTCGCCGGCGACTTCGCGCTCTATTGTGTGAGCACGATTCTGTTTGGCGCCTTCTCGGCCCACGTCCAGTTCTATCGCTTCGCCGCGGCCGACACCGCCAGCCCGGCCTTCCGAAGCCGGGCGATCTCCCTGGTATTGGCAGGTGGGTTGTTGTCCGCCTTTCTCGGGCCGGAACTCGCCAAGTGGTCGCGCGACCTCTTCGCGCCGGTTCTGTTTGCCGGCTGCTACCTGTCCATTGCCGGTCTGGCGGCGCTGTCGCTGATCATCCTGCAATTCATCGAGATTCCGAGACCGAGCGCGGCGGAACGACAAGACAGCGGTCGGCCCCTGCGCGCGATCGCGCGGCAGCCGTCCTTTGTCGTTGCCGTGCTCTGCGCCATGGTCGGATACGGCTCGATGAACCTGGTGATGACAACGACGCCGCTGGCGATGATCGCCTGTCAGCATTCGTTCGACACCGCCGCGTTCGTGATTCAGTGGCATATCGTTGGCATGTATGCACCGTCGTTCTTCACCGGACACCTGATCAAGCGTTTCGGCGCCGTGCCGATCCTGGGGTTGGGCACGTTGTTGATGCTTGGCTGTGTCGCCAGCAACCTCTGGGGCGTTGACGTCGCCCAATTCTGGATTGCCCTTGTCCTGCTCGGCCTGGGCTGGAATTTCATGTTCGTCGGCGGCACGACGTTGCTGACCGAATGCTATCGGCCGGAGGAAAAGGCCAAGGTCCAAGCGCTCAACGAGTTCCTGGTTTTCGGTACGGTCGCCTGCACCGCCTTGCTGTCGGGCGCGCTGTTCAACGCCTTCGATTGGGAAATCGTCAACCTCACCGTGGTGTTGCCCGTGCTGCTGTGCTTCTGCTCCGTGCTTTGGCTCGGTCGGCGCAGGACCTCGCTGGCGACCTGAAACCAAGGGCCTGAATTTTACTTTCACGCGTTCGACTCTGGCGGTTGCCTTCGCCGGTCGAGTCTGGCATTTTCCGCGCGCATTTCCCGGACGCTCAAAGGTCCAGGGGGGAGTCTTCAGCCGGTGTTCCTCTCGCCGGCTTTTCGATCAAGGAAAATTCCACATGTCCATTGAGTTGATGTTCGTACTCGCCTGCGGCGTGTTGGCTCTGGTGTATGGTGTCTGGGCCGCCCGTTGGGTGCTGTCCGCGGATGCCGGCAGCGAGCGCATGCAGCAGATCGCCGGCGCCATTCAGGAAGGCGCCAACGCCTATCTGAACCGCCAGTACCGGACAATCGCGCTGGTCGGCGTCGTGATCTTCCTGATCATCGCCTGGACGCTCGGTATCAAGGTCGGTATCGGCTATCTGATCGGCGCGCTCCTGTCCGGCGCCGCCGGCTACATCGGCATGAACATATCGGTGCGCTCCAACGTGCGCACGGCCGAAGCGGCCCGCCAGGGCCTGGCCGAGGGCCTGGAGATCGCGTTTCGGGCCGGCGCCGTGACCGGCATGCTGGTGGCCGGCTTGGCGCTGCTGGCGGTTGCCGGCTACTACAGCTTCCTGCTGGCCTCCGGCGCCGACGGGCGGGAGCTGGTCGACGCCCTGGTGGCGCTCGGTTTCGGTGCCTCGCTGATCTCGATCTTCGCCCGCCTGGGCGGCGGCATCTTCACCAAGGGCGCCGACGTCGGGGCCGATCTGGTCGGCAAGGTCGAGGCCGGCATTCCCGAGGACGACCCGCGCAACCCGGCGGTGATCGCCGACAACGTTGGCGACAACGTTGGCGACTGCGCCGGCATGGCAGCCGACCTGTTCGAGACCTACGCGGTCACGGTGGTCGCTACCATGGTGCTGTCCTCGATCCTGTTCAACGGCAACGATGCCATGGGGCCGATGATGCTCTATCCGCTGACCATCGGCGCGGTCTGCATCATCACCTCGGTGATCGGCACCTTCTTCGTGCGCCTGGGCGCCTCGCAGAGCATCATGGGCGCGCTTTACAAGGGCTTTCTGGTGACCGGCGTGCTCTCGGCCATCATGCTCTACCCGATCACCTGGTGGATCATCGGCACCGGCGAGATCGGCAGCTCCGGCATCACCGGCAACGCGCTGTTCGTCTGCGGGCTGATCGGCCTGCTGTTGACCGGCCTGATCATCTGGGTGACCGAATACTACACCAGCACCGAGTACCGGCCAGTCCGCTCGGTCGCCAAGGCGTCGGAGACCGGACACGCGACCAACGTGATCCAGGGCCTGGCCGTCTCCATGGAGGCGACGGCGATCCCGGCGGTGCTGATCTGCGCGGCGATCATCGCGACCCACAGCCTGGGCGGGCTGCTCGGCATCGCCATCGCGGTGACCGCCATGCTGGCTCTGGCCGGCGTGGTCGTGGCGCTCGACGCCTACGGCCCGGTGACCGACAACGCCGGCGGCATCGCTGAGATGGCCGAGCTCGACGAGGCGGTGCGCAAGACCACCGATGCGCTTGACGCGGTCGGCAACACCACCAAGGCGGTGACCAAGGGCTACGCCATCGGCTCGGCCGGCCTGGGCGCGCTGGTGCTCTTCGCGGCCTATACCCAGGATCTCAAATTCTTCGCCGCCAACAAGGCGGCTTTTCCCTACTTCGAAGGGGTTCAGGTCGACTTCGCGCTGTCCAACCCCTACGTGGTGGTCGGCCTCTTCATGGGCGGCCTGCTGCCCTACCTGTTCGGGGCGCTTGGCATGACCGCGGTCGGCCGCGCGGCCGGGTCGGTGGTGGTCGAGGTGCGTCGCCAGTTCAAGGAGATCGCCGGCATCATGGAAGGCACCGGCAAGCCGGAATACGGGCGCTGCGTCGACATGCTCACCAAGGCGGCGATCAAGGAGATGGTCATCCCCTCGATGCTGCCGGTGCTAGCGCCGATCGTTCTGTTCCTGGTCATCCTCTTGATCGCCGATAAATCGGCGGCCTTCTCGGCGGTCGGCGCCATGCTGCTCGGCGTGATCGTCACCGGGCTGTTCGTGGCGATCTCCATGACCGCCGGCGGCGGCGCCTGGGACAACGCCAAGAAGTACATCGAGGACGGCCACCACGGCGGCAAGGGCTCCGAGGCCCACATGGCCGCCGTGACCGGCGACACCGTGGGCGATCCTTACAAGGACACCGCCGGTCCGGCGGTCAACCCGATGATCAAGATCACCAACATCGTGGCCCTGCTGCTGCTCGCCGTGCTGGCGCACTGAGCGGCGGTATCTAAATGACAATCGCCCCACCGTGTGACGACGGTGGGGCGACCCTTTTGCCTACCGGAATCGAGGCCTTCCGGCCGGTTCAACGGGCCGCCGGCTGGCCTTCGATCTGCTCAATCGCCCACTGGTAGTTGAGCGCCGTCGTGCTGCCCATGCCGGCCCTGAGCGCCGACAGGGCCTCCTCGGCGGCCGGGCCGATCGCGCCCAGGGCCTCGACCGCGTGCACCCGGACGCCCAGGTCCTCGTGGTCGAGCTTGGCCATCAGCCCCGGCACGGCGGCCTCGCCCATGCGGGCGAGGGCGAACTTGGCGCTCGCCCGCAGGTCCCGTTCCGAACTCTCCAAAGCGGCCAGAAGCGCGGGCACGGCCTGGGTCCAGCCGAGCTGGCCGAGCGCCCAGGCGGCGACGGCAGGCTGCGGGCCGTCTCGGCTCCCGAGCAGCTTCGCCAGGGCCGGCCCGGCTGCCCGGGCCTCCGGTCCGATCGCGCCCAGAGCCCGGGCCGCGCCGACCCGGACCTGGCCACTCGAGTGGCTGAGCGCCCGGGTCAACGGCGCAACCGCCGCGGGTCCGATTCGCCCGAGGGCGGCGCGGGCTTCATCGGCGACGGCTTGATCCGCGTCGGCCAACAGCTCGATCAAACCCGGTGCCGCGCCGACCGCCGCCGGACCGTGCCCGCCGATAGCCTTGGCCAGCGCCGATCGGACCGCGGGTTCGCCATGATCCAGTGCCGCAATCAGCTGCGGCATCGCCGTGGCGGGGACATCGAAGCGGCCATTGAGTTCGAGCGACAGGGTCCGGTTGATCAGCTGCTCCAATGGCGGCGCGGCATAGGACAGTCTGGTCGATAGAGTCAGGCCACGCCCGGGCATTTCCGATCGCCTGATCCTCGGTGGAAAAGCCAGCACGCTGATCCAGGCCGCTTCGCTCTCGGCGAGCATCTGTTTGACCGCGAATCCCTCGCCACGCAGGAAGATCTCGTGATGTTCGGTGCGCGATTCGCTCAAGTAGATCGGCGCCTTGTGCCAGTCGTCCGGCCAGCTGCGCACCGTGACCGCCGCCTCGGGTTCCTCGACAACCCGGTAGGTGATGCAGGTGCCGAGCGCGACGGCGGCGCGAAAGCCCTGCTTGAGGGACACAAGGCCACTGGTTGTCGGCCCCCGAGTGTTTGCCGCATCGATCGGGTCGGGGGCAACGTCGCAGGCCGCGCTGTCCGTCTGCTTTTCGTAGCGCACTATCGGCCCGCTGCCGAGCGGTGTGTGGCGGTCCGTTTGCAGGGTTTCGGCAAAGCCGATGTGGTCTTCCAGCAGCAGTTCCTGACATAGGACGCCGCATGCGCTGCCGGGAAGCATGGCGCCTTCCGGTGGATCAACCGTCAGGTGAACACGAGCGCCACCGAGATCACGGCCCCGCAGCAGCAACTGGCTGGCGTCGAGGATACTGAATCCATAGATCGGCAGGGCGATCAGGACGACAAAGCCGGTGCCTTTCAGAATCGCGTGAAACTTGCTCCAGTTACTCCGGAAAGTGCGATGATATATGTATAGTACTGATCCATACACGGCTAAATAGAAAGCGGCTATCTGAAAAAATTCGGAATCGAATGGAATCTTCGTCAGTAGCTGGCTCATAATAGAATATGTTTCCCGCTTTCTTAGTTGGTGGCGCTTGAATTTCTGTATATCACTCGGCGAATAGCCAAAAGTCGACGGCTTATGCGTTGCTATACTGCAAATGCATAGTAATAATGCCTGAAAATTCTCTAAAAACAGGTTAACCCGGTGGTTGAGCCAGTCTGATCAACGCCGCTGGTTTTGCAGGGTTTCCGCCGGGAATCGGCCGATATTGCCGAACAGTTGCTGCAACAGGGTCTGCTCTCGGCCCTCGGTCGGGGTTTCCCGGCTGACCGGGTCGATCACGCGGCCGTCCTCCAGGGTGAAGGTGCGGGTATCGTTGACTCGGCCATTGCCGTCGAACGACACCACGAGGACGCGGCGCTCCAAGATGTCGGGCTTCAGGAACGCCAACTGCCTGGTTTTTTGCCCGATGTAGTACCAGCGGGCATCTTCGAAGGTCGACACCGCCGACGGCGAACCGAGCAATTGAGCGACGTCATCGCGACCGTACGTGCCGGTCCGGATCTCCGCGATGGCCTCGGGCTCTGGCATGTTGCCGTGAACCCGAATGTTTCCGGAACATGCGGAAAGCGGCGCGGCCAGCGCCGCCGCTAAGAGAGCGGCGCGGCAAACACGTCTGGTCGGTCGTGATATAGCGCCGTACACCCTATCTGACGTCCCGTTTCCGCTTATCATGGCCCGCAGCCCTTGATTAAACCCGGGGATCGGTTCATTTCAAGGTCGACGTTCATGCCGTTCGGTCACCGGCGACTTCGAGACCGGTGAAAAAAGCCCCCGCAAGCGAGGTGCCCAGGTGCTATCACGTTTGTTCAAAGCCAGCCCGCAGGCGGCCCCGGCCCGGGCGCTCTACAAAACAATCGTCGAACAGGCCCGCCAACCGGTATTCTACAGCAACTGCGGTGTGCCCGACAGCCTTGATGGCCGGTTCGAGTTGATCGTGCTGCATAGCTTCCTAGTGATGCATCGCTTGAAGCATGACCACGAGCGGACCGCCGGCTTGGCCCAGGAGTTGTTCGATATCCTGTTCTTGGATATGGATGTCAGCCTGCGCGAGATGGGCGTTGGAGATTTGGGCGTCGGGCGCCGGGTCAAGGCCATGGTCCAGGGGTTCTATGGCCGGGTCGCCGCCTATGAGGGTGGTTTGGATGGCGGATCGCAGGTTCTGGGTGAAGCCCTGGCGCGCAATCTCTTCGGTACCGTCGCGGCAAGCCCGGCCATGGTCGGGGGCATGGCCGCTTATGTCGCGCGCGAGGCCGCGGGTCTGGCGGCTCAACCGTTGTCGAGGTTGATCGCTGGCGAAATAGAGTTCGGCCCGCCGCCGGCCGCTGATTTGGTGGCCGATTCTGGTCCTGAGGGCGATTGAGCGGAGCAGGAATTTCGTTGACCCCAAGCCAGCCCTTGCCTAATGTGCGCGCCGCCGCGCGCCTCGGCGGGGAGTCACATGGCTGCAGAGATCTTACCGATTATCGAGTTCTCTCGCCCGGTCTCAGCGCAGGATATCGGCGAGACCGAGGTCAGTGAAGTCATCGAGGCGACGGCGACGGAGCGGACGGCCTTGGCCGGGCGCTTCGGACTATTGTCGCTTGATCGTTTGACGGCGGAGTTTCGTCTGCGACGCGTGGGCGACAAGATGATCCGGGTTACCGGTCAGTTCCAGGCGCAGTTAACGCAAACCTGCGTCGTGACATTGGAACCGGTGGCCAGCAATGTCGAAGACAGCTTCTCGCTGCAGTTCAGCGAGGATGCTGGGTTGGATCCCGTGGCGAGCGAGATCTTGGTCGAGCTCGATGAGGAGGATCCGCCGGAGCCGATGCCGCCGGGCGGTGTTGACCTCGGCGAGATTGCGGCCGAACAACTGGCGTTGGTTCTCGACCCCTACCCGAGGGCCGAGGGGGCCGAGCTGCAGCGACCCGACCAGGGGGCTGGCCGGGGCGAGACCGAGACAGGCGAGTCGCCGTTCGCGGTGCTCGAATCGCTCAAGGGGCGGAAATAGCGGTCTAGGGTGGGCGCGTCGAGAGTGGTCAGACTTGCTGCTGGCCGCATTGTTAGCTATGAAGCGGCATCGCGAAGGCCGCGTAAAATGAGAGATTGAAACTATGGCTGTTCCCAAGAAGAAGGTATCGAAGTCGCGGCGCAATCAGCGTCGAGCGCACGACGCCCTCAAGCCGGGAAGTTATGTCGAGTGTTCCAACTGTGGCGAGCTGAAACGTCCACATCACGTGTGCGCTTCTTGTGGCTCCTATGACGGCCGCGATGTCCTTGAGATAGAGGTCGCTTGACCCGGCTTGGCTTGGCAATGGAGCCGGCCGGCGAGATCTTTTGTGAGGACGACGTTACGTGAGCGGTCGCCTGACCATAGCTCTGGATGCCATGGGTGGTGATAACGCCCCCCAGATGGTGGTTCGTGGCGCCAATATTGCTCGCCAGCGTTTTCCGCAGCTGAATTTCCTGCTGTTCGGCCAGGAGGACAAGATCAAGCCGCTGCTCTCAAGCATGGACAAGCTGAAGGACGTTTCGTCCATCGTTCATACCGACGATGTCGTGCGCAGCGACGAAAAACCCTCTGTGGCGCTGCGTTCGGGACGCAAATCCTCAATGCGTCTGGCGATCAACGCGGTCCATGAGGGTAAGGCCCACGGCGTGATCTCGGCCGGCAATACCGGCGCCTTGATGGCCATGGCGAAGTTCGTTCTGAAAACTCTGCCCGGCATCGATCGGCCGGCCATCTCGTCACTCTTCCCGACACTCAAGGGCGAGACGGTGATGCTCGACCTAGGCGCCAACGTGCATTGCGATGCCGGTAATCTCGTCGACTTTGCGATCATGGGCACCGCTTTCGCGCGGATCGCACTGGGACTTCAGGAGCCGACCTACGGCCTGCTCAACGTCGGCTCGGAGGAGATCAAGGGACACGAGGCGCTGCATGAGGCCAGTGCAATCCTGCGCGAGGCCAACCTGCCAGGAAAGTTCATCGGTTTCATCGAGGGCGACGACATCGCCATGGGCACGGTTGACGTGGTCGTGACCGACGGGTTTACCGGAAATATCGCGCTGAAGACCGCCGAGGGCACGGCGAAAATGGTTAACGAGTATGTCCGGCGCACATTCAAATCTTCGGTCTTGGCCGGTTTCGGTTATCTCCTTGCCCGTCCGGCGATGAACAAGCTGCGCATGCGGATCGATCCGCGCCGCTACAATGGAGCAATCTTCTTGGGCCTGAACGGAATAGCGGTAAAGAGCCACGGCGGTACCGACGCCATGGGCTTTGCCAATGCCATCGGCGTTGCCGTCGATCTCTTACAGCACGACTTCATAGAACAAACCCGGGCAGCTTGCAGCGTGCTCGACCACAGATTGTCCGACAAGCGGGCCGCGGCATCCTGATGGCAATTCGTTCTCAGGTCGCTGGCTGCGGATCCTATCTGCCGGTCCAGGCGGTATCGAACGACGAGTTGGCAAAGCGCGTCGACACCTCCGATGAGTGGATCAGCAAGCGGACCGGCATCAGGCAGCGCCACCTGGCCGCCGAGGGCGAGCTGACCTCTGACCTGGGCATCAATGCGGCCCGCGCGGCACTCAAGCATGCCGGCGCCACGGTCGACGAGCTGGACATGATCGTCTGTGCCACGACCACACCGGACGAAACCTTTCCGGCTACCGCGACCCGCATCCAAGCCGAGCTCGGCATGACTCGCGGTGCGGCCTTCGATATTCAGGCGGTGTGCAGCGGATTCATCTACGGACTCGCCGTGGCGGACAATTTTGTCCGCTGTGGACAGGTGCGCTCGGTGTTGGTGATCGGTGCGGAAACCTTCTCGCGCATCCTGGACTGGGAAGACCGGGGTACCTGCGTTCTGTTCGGCGACGGTGCCGGCGCGGTTCTGCTGCGTGCAGCCAACGGCGCGGACGGTGCCGCGGACCGCGGTATCCTCTCGACCCATGTCTATTCCGATGGCCGGCACCATGACGCGCTCTACGTCGATGGTGGACCGTCGTCGACGCGGACCACGGGCGTGGTGCACATGGAGGGACGGGAGGTCTATCGCCATGCCGTGGTGCGAATGGCGGAAGCGATCGATGCCGCGCTCGAAAGCAACGGTATGACGCCCGGTGACATCGATTGGCTGGTGCCACATCAGGCGAACCGGCGCATCATCGAATCCATGGCAAAGCGCCTAAATCTGCCAGAAGACCGGGTGGTGATCACCGTCGACCGCCACGCCAACACCTCGGCAGCCTCGATTCCCCTGGCGCTATGCGAAGCGGTCAGCGACGGCCGCATCCAGCAGGGCGACCTGGTATTGATGGAAGCGATGGGCGGAGGATTTACCTGGGGCTCGGCTCTGGTCCGCTGGTGACGATTGGCCGGAACTAGATTCCCCGCACGGCTTTATCAAAGTTCGAAAACACTTTCTAGAGCCTTGATTAATTGACGCTTCCACAGCCTTAAGCTAACCTTTTCAGATAATCTATAAGGAGGGGGCACATGTCCGGGCACACGGTGACACGGGCCGATCTAAGCGAGGCGGTCTATCAGGAAGTCGGCTTGTCACGCAACGAGTCGTCCGATTTGGTCGAGTCGGTGTTGGACGAAATTGCGGGGGCCTTGGTACGGGGTGAGATGGTTAAGATCTCTTCGTTCGGCAGTTTCGCAGTGCGCCAGAAAGGCCAACGTGTCGGGCGGAATCCGAAGACCGGTGAGGAAGTACCGATCCTGCCGCGGCGCGTTCTGGTATTCCGGCCCTCGCATGTCTTGAAGAATCGAATCAACGAAACCCTACTGTCGGTAGCCGGGGAATAGCGGGCCAGAATTTCGTCAGTCCAGGAGCCCTTGAGCGGTCATGTCAGCCACACGGCAGAGCGGTAAGTCCGCGGCAGCGTTCCGCACCATAAGCGAGGTTTCGGATCATCTGGAAGTGCCGCAGCACGTTCTGCGCTTCTGGGAGACCAAGTTCGCCCAGGTGCGCCCGCTCAAGCGCGGGGGCGGTCGGCGCTATTACCGGCCTGAAGACATTGCGCTTTTGCGTCGGATTCGCGATCTGCTTTATACCGAGGGCTACACCATCAAAGGCGTGCAGCGCCTGTTGCGCGATAGCGCCGGCGCTCGCGGCGATAATGGTTCCTCGTCCGCCGCGCCGACGAGCGGTCAGGCCGCGTCTCGGGCCGATCTGGAGGTTCTGTTGGGCGAGTTGATTGCCGTGCGCGACCTTTTGCGCGGTGCGGGCGGTTAGACTTCTGGTGGGCCGCGCCATTGCCTTGGAGTCGGCGGCCGCGTATATAGGGCGCACCGCCGGATGATCCCGGCGGGCCCGGTCGGAGCGTAGCGCAGTCTGGTAGCGCACTTGCCTGGGGGGCAAGGGGTCGCAGGTTCGAATCCTGCCGCTCCGACCATATCTAACAGTCGATTTTATCTACTTTTTATTCTCGTAAAACGAGCATTTTTGAATGCAAAGCCGGGCCTCGGCGGCTGATCGTTTCGGCGCGATTAACTGAATTTTTCCATCTGGATGCTGTTAATGGGCGGTCATAGGGCCGCTTAGGCTAGCGCCGGTGAGGGTTTGGGCGAAGGCGCTTCGCAACAGCACAGGATGGGTTCCGGTAACATGGCGGACAATTTGGTTAAGGCCGGCTATGTCACTTCGGTGACCGGCTCGAAGATCATCGGCGTTCTGGTCCAGCCCGGCGGCCCGGACGGTGCCGCCGACCCTCGGCTGAACCGCGCCGTACAGATCGGTTCGCTGGTCAAGGTCCTGACCCACCAGTCAATCGCCTTCGGCGTGATCAGCAGCCTAAATATCGACAATCCCTCGACCCCGCCGCTGCCGACCGACCGTCGGCTGGTCGAGATCGACCTGTTCGGCGAGGCCATGTTGACCGATGACGTGGCCGCCGGCGGCGGCATTTCGTTTCAGCGTGGTGTGTCGATTTATCCCTCGCTGGGCTCGCCGATCTACGAGACCACGCACACCGAACTGGCGCAGATCTATGCCAAGCCGGCGACCGCGAACATCCAGCTCGGCACCCTGCACCAGGATAGCCGCCTGCCGGTTTACGCCATGAGCGACGAACTGCTCGGCAAGCACTTCGCGGTCCTCGGCACGACCGGCTCGGGCAAGTCCTGTTCGCTGGCGGTGATCCTGCGTGCGGTGCTCGAGGCGCACCCCTGGGGCCACATCGTCGTGCTCGACCCGCACAACGAATACAGTCACGCTTTCGGCGACGCGGCCGAGGTGATCACACCGGAAAACCTCATGTTGCCGTACTGGCTCCTCAACTTCGAGGAGCTGACCGAGGTGCTCTGCAGCCCGGAGGGCAGCCCGACCCACGACGCCGAGGCCAACATCCTCAAGGAGGCCGTGGTCGAAGCCAAGCGCAACTTCATGGGCGAGGGCGGCGGCCAGGGCAATTTCATCACGGTCGACACGCCCTACCCCTATCAGCTCAGCACCCTGTCGCAGAACATCCAGACGGCCATGGGCCAGTTCGAGAAGGCCGAATTGTCGACACCTTACCTCCGCCTGACCGCGCGCATCGACAGCCTGCGCCGCGACAAGCGTTTCGCGTTCATGTTCGCCGGCCTCAAGGTGAGCGACACCATGGCCGACGTGGTGGCCAAGATCCTGCGTATTCCGGTCGAGGACAGGCCGGTCACCATCTTCGACCTTTCGGGCGTGCCCTCGGAGATCGTCGACGTCGTGGTCTCGTTGATGTGCCGCATGACCTTCGACTTCGCGGTCTGGAGCCCGCGCGAGGATTCGATTCCGGTGCTGCTGGTCTGCGAGGAGGCGCACCGCTACATCCCGCAGGACGGTTCCGGCTTCGGGCCGACCCGCGAGGCGATCGCGCGGATCGCCAAGGAGGGCCGAAAGTACGGCGTCTCGCTCGGCTTGGTGACCCAGCGCCCATCGGAGCTGTCGGAGACCATTCTGTCCCAGTGCAACACGATTTTCGCTTTGCGCATGAGCAACGATAAGGACCAGGACTACGTCAGCAGGGTCCTGCCCGAGGCGGCCATGGGCTTGCTCAACTCGCTGCCCGCCCTGCGCGTCCAGGAGGCGGTGGTGGTTGGCGAGGGCGTCACCCTGCCGATGCGTATCCGTTTGCGCGACCTGCCGCCCGACCAGCGTCCGCTCAGCGACACCGCGGTGTTCTCCGAATCCTGGCAGAACGACCAGCAGCCCGAGTGGGACCTGATTTACGAAACCATCGAGCGTTGGCGTCACCAGGTCCGCTGACCTTTCGCACGCCGGGCGCTAGACTGCCGCGAGTTGGAACGGCGAGAGGTGAACCGTGGGTCACAGCCTGATCTTTGTCACGACCAAGGACGCCACCGAGGCCCGACACATCGCCCGGGCACTGGTCGAGGCGCGCTTGGCCGCGGGCGTCAATTGCGTCGCGGAAATGTCGTCGGTCTTCCGTTGGCAAGGCGAGGTGAGGGAGCGGGCCGAGGCGGCATTTTTCGCCAAGACACGAAGCGCTTTGGTCGATCAGGCGGTTTCCCTGATCCGCCAGGAGCACAGTTACGTATGTCCGGCTATCGTTGTCACGCCAATCGCCGGCGGCAACCCGGCCTACCTCGACTGGATCGACACCGAGACCGCGTGAGCGATCAGAACGCCTGATCCTCCTGGCGCCGCTTCATGTCTTCGAGCGCGGTCAGCGCCCGTTTGCGCGCCGCCGCATGGTCGACCATGGGTCTGGGGTAGGTCTTGCCCAACGTTACGCCGGCGCGCCGCAGGTCATGTTGATCGGCCTGCCAGGGTTCGTGGATGGACGCGTTTGGCAGCCCGGCGAGCTCGGGAATCCAACGGCGCACGTAGACGCCGTCGGGGTCGAACTTTCGACCTTGGAGGACCGGGTTGAATATCCGGAAGTAGGGTGCCGCGTCGGCACCGCAGCCCGCAACCCACTGCCAACTGGCCGAGTTGTTCGCCAGGTCCGCGTCGACCAGCGTGTCCCAGAACCAAGCGGCGCCGTCCTGCCAGGGAATCAGCAGGTCCTTGACCAGGAAAGAAGCGACGATCATGCGCACCCGGTTGTGCATCCAGCCGCAATGCCACAGCTCGCGCAGGCCGGCATCGACGATCGGATAGCCGGTCGAGCCCTTTTGCCAGGTTGACAGCTTTGAGCGGTCCTCGGCCCAGGGAAAATCGGCGAACTCCCGTCGGAATGGCTTTTCCGGCAGGTCGGGCCAGTGGTGCAGGAGGTGATAGGAGAATTCGCGCCAGATCAACTCCCGCAAGAAGGCTTGGGCGCCGCCATCGCCCTTGCCGCCGCTGCTCTGCACGACGGCGGAGACCAGGTGCCAGCACTGCCGCGGGCTGATCTCGCCAAAATGCAGATGCGGCGACAGGCGCGAAGTGCCCGTCCGGTCGGGCCGGTCGCGCAGGTCCTTATATTCGCTGATCGCGTTCTCGAGAAAGGTCTCGAGGCGTCGCCGGGCGCCGGCCTCGCCGGGCCGCCAGCTTTCCCTCAAGCCGCCGGCCCAGTCCGGCCGGTCTGGCAGCAGCCGCCAGTCTGCCAGCCGGTCCGTGGGCGGCAGGTCGGGCGGCGCGCCCAGGCCCGTGGGCGCGGTCAGCGGCGGATTTGGCCGCGGCAGGTTCAGACAGGCCTTGTAAAAGGGCGTAAAGACCCGGTAGGGCAGGCCGGATTTCGTTGCCAGCGCCTCGGGCTCGAACAGCAGGTTGCCGCCGAAGCGCCTGCAATCGACATGCTTGGCTCGAAGCAAGTCCGCAAGCTTGCGCTCCAGATCCGCGGCATAGGGCTCGTAACAGCGGGTCAAGAAGATCGCTGTTGCACCGGTCTCGTCAACCAAGGCAGGCAACAAGTCGAGGGCCGCGCCACGCCGCAGGGTCAGGCGGCCACCCACTGCCGCCAGCTTCTGAGCCAAGGCCTTTAGGCTCTCGTGCAGCCACCATCGGCTCGCTCCGCCGGGTGCCCAGCGGCCAGGCGTCTTTTCATCCAGGATGTATACGGGCATGACCGGCCGACCGGTCGCGACCGCGGCCGCAAGCGCCGCATTGTCCGCCAGCCGCAGATCCTGGCGGAACCAAAGAATTACCGGCGCCGTCAAAAGAAACTGGTTCCCTCACCCGACCGACATCTGCGAAAGAAACTAGGTCTATCCCGCGGCCGGTCAAGGCCAAGCTTCGAACAGCCGGATCGAGTCTAGTGGTCTGAATCAGACATATGGACCCCCTCAAACGGTTTTCCGAGGTCATCCGGCTAGGCGCGTGGCGCGGCGTGATGCCTGGCGCATCACAAGCGCCGCGCGACGACGCCGGAGAGCTCACAAGGCCGCCCGAAGGGTCGCCTTTGCCGCTTCCTCGGGGCGTCAGACACGCTTGACGATGTGCCGCATCGCCGGCGCGCGCCTTCCACCCGAGGAAGCGGGAAAGGCGATCCTAAGGGGGTCCATATGTCTGATTCAGACCACTAGGCCTTGCCGCTGCCTGTCTTGAGGCGCGTCCGGATCTCGTCGCGGTATTCCTGGTCCCAGACCAGTCGTTCAGTGTCGATCGGGGTGGTCAAACCGTTCGCCGCCGCCGCCTTCAGCGGCGGGAGGTTGTCGCGGCTTCCGGCCGGCGCTTCGCGCTGTGCTGAGAACATCTTTGCTATACCTCTCCACACTCTGTTTCTCATCGTCCCAATGTGGTGGGGCAATGGGGCTTCGCGAGGGCGAATCGGGGCGCCTTGGAGGCGCAATTAGGGCAACTTTTGGGCGGTTTCGAACGCCGTCCGACGTCCTCCGTGCCGCGGCTCCGGCGTCACGCCGGCTCGGGCCGGGGCTCGGCTACTCGCCCAGTCCAGGGCCCTTCGGCTTGATCGCGATAGCGCGCTTCAGGCCCCCGCTGATGTCGACGATCTTGGCGCTCAGGCTGATGAAGTAGGCGCCGCAGGCCGGCAACTGGCCCAGGTTGCGCGCGAACTCGGTCCAGCTGCCGCCGTACTTGAGGAAGGTCACGTGGGTCATCTGGGCCATCGGATTGCCCTGCCACTCGTAGCCCCAAGGGCCCATGCTCGGGCTGTCGATGGTCATGTGCCGGACGCCTTTCCGGGCCAGGTATTCGACCGCTTCGGGGGTCGGCGCGGGCCAGGCCGGGACATCGCCCTTGACGGTCGGGTCCCAGGCCAGGCGGTTGCCCTCCGGGAACGGCTTGTAGTAGGCGTCGTCGTAGCCGCTATAGAGCAGCACCACGTCGCCGGCCTTAATCGCGCCGTTCTTGGCCTCGTCGGCCTTGATCATCTCCAGGGTGATAACCGGACTCTTGCCCGGCTCGGCCTGGTCTAGGATGCTGCGCACGTCGATCACCACGGCCGCGCCCATCTGCCTGCCGACCGGGTATTTGTCGCCGGTCAGCCAGCCCATCTTGTCCTCGAACGGCATGCCGCTGCCGGGCGGCGGAATGAAGTGGGCCGGGTAGTCGATCTGGGTCCCGGTGTGATCGTCGATCGCGTACTGCTGGCTTTAGTAGGGGAAGACACTCTGCACCAGGCCCGCCTGAATCGTGTCGCCCGGCCCGCCAGCCGCGGTCATCGGGTTCCCGGAGTAGGCCCCCGGCTGCTTCTTGAACCAGTTCATGATCCGGCGCTTGAACGGCGGATTGAACGGCCAATGAGCCGGATAGTCTTCGCTGACGGTCACCGTGAGATCGACGATCTCGCCCTGGCCGACGATCGCCGCGATCTCGTCACCGGGCGCTGCCTCGAGCTTGGCGGGCAGGGAGAGCCGCATCATCGCGGCCACGAACAACGGCAGCGCCGTGCCGCCGCAACGTCTGATTTTCAGCATGGAGGTCCGCCCGAATTGATTTGTTGTTTTGGTTCTCGAACCAACTCACCCGTTAATTGAAACAGGAATCGGTCATGCGCACAATGCGCGGCAGCCGTGCGCCACGGCCGTCTTGCCCGGGTTCCGGCGACGGTGTAGGTGTTAATGCAATCGGCGATCCGAAAGGCGCAATACGCAATGTCCAAGAGGTCGGCCCGGCTGTCGCTCGTGTTCTCCTGCCTTGGGCACGCCTACATGCATCTCTTCACCGCCTTCTACTTCGTCATCGTGCTGGCGCTGGAGGTCGATTGGGCGCTCGCCTACCACGAGCTGATCGAGCTGTGGATGCTGGGTGCCCTTCTGGTCGGCTTGGGTGCGATCCCGGCCGGCTGGCTCGGCGACCGCTGGAGCGCCAGCGGCATGATGGTCGTCTTCTTCATCGGCCTCGGCCTCTCGTCGATCGCCTGCGGTTTTCTCGACAGCCCGACGGCCTTGCTGGTCGGCTTGGCCGCGATCGGCCTGTTCGCATCGATCTATCATCCGGTCGGCATCGCTTGGCTGGTCAAGAACGCCGAAAGCCGGGGCAAGGCGCTCGGCATCAACGGCATCTTCGGCAGCATCGGCGTCGCCTCGGCGGGCCTGACCGCCGGCGCGCTGATCGACTCCTTCGGCTGGCGCGCCGCCTTCATCGTGCCCGGCGTGGTGTCCCTGGCCACCGGTCTCGTCCTGCTGGCGATCCTGCGCCTCGGTCTGATCACCGACGGCGCCGAACGGCCCGCCAGCGAGGTGCCGCCGAGCCGCGGCGACATGCTGCGCGTCTTCGTAATCCTGGTGGCGACCATGTTGATCATGGGGATCATCTTCCAGTCGACCCAGGCGGCGCTGCCCAAGGTCTTCGATCTGCGCCTGCGTGACATCGCCGGCGACGGCACCTTCGGCATCGGCGCGATCGTCGCCGGGGTCTACCTGCTGGGCGGTGTCATGCAGGTCATCGGCGGACATCTGGCCGACCGCTATCCGCTCAAGCCGATCTACTTCTCGGCCTTCCTGTTCCAGGTGCCGATACTGGCCGGGATCGCGGCGCTCGGCGGCGTACCGCTGATCGGCGTCGCGGTGCTGACCGTGGTGCTGTCGACGGCGGCGCTGCCGGCCGAGAACATGCTGCTGGCCCACTATACGCCGCGACGGCACCAGGGCCTGGCCTTCGGGGTCAAGTTCGTGCTCGCCTTCGCGACCGCGCCGATGGCTTTGGCCGTGGTGGCCTTCGTGCAGGAGCGGACCGGCGAGTTCGTCTGGCTGTTCGCCGCGCTCGCGGTCATCGCCGGGGTCGCGGCGCTCGCCGCCTTGATGCTGCCGGCCCGACGACAGGTCGCCCCCTTGCCGGCACCGGCGGAGTAGCGTGGTGAGCGATAGCCGGCTTGTGCTCGACCGTCTGGATCACCTGGTCCTCACGGTGCGCGACATCGAGGCGACCTGCCGCTTCTACGAGAGCGTTTTGGGGATGACCCGGCGCGGCATGGCCGAAGGCCGGGTGGCGCTGCATTTCGGCCGCCAGAAGATCAACCTGCACCCGCACCCGAGCCCGATCGAGCCCAAGGCCGCGGCGCCGGCGCCCGGCTCGGCCGACCTCTGCTTCGTCACCGCAACGCCGACCGACGACGTGGTCGCGCACCTGGAGCGCCAGGGAATCGCCGTCGAGCTCGGCCCCGTCGGGCGCGAAGGCGCGCTCGGGCCGATGACCTCGGTCTACTTTCGCGACCCCGACGGCAATCTCATCGAGCTGGCCCACTACGAATCCACGTGACCGCGACCCTCCCGGGTTGCAAGATCGTCGCCTGTCACGGTTGGCGCTACGAGGAGGACTTCGGATATGAGATTCCAGGGCGCGTGCGTCGCGGGCCTTGTGCTTGCCGTGCTGCTGCCGGCCTGCGAGGACAAACAGATCCACGACCTGCCCTTTGCCGAGATTCGCGGCGCGGCGGAAAACGACGCGGCGGGCTTTGTCGCCTACTTCGACCAGGTCAAGGGCAAGCGGGTCAACTGGCAGGGCAAGGTGGTCGAAGCCAGGCGGGTGTTCGAGGACGACTACGCGGAAACCGGCGTGCTCTTGATCGACATGGACGCGGCCGGCGGGGGCGTGCGCCAGGAGGATGTCAGCTTCAAGATCCCGCCGTCGCGGATCGGCGATTTCGCGCCCGGCCAGAGCGTGCGCTTTGTCGCGGTGCTGCGCGAATACGAACTGAAGAACGGTGCGCTGCGCGTGATCATGGAGATGAAGGAGCTCGAATATCGGCTCCCTGGCCGGTCAGTACTGCGTCGGCATGGCGCGCGGCCTCGGCCGCGAAGTCGCGCTCCCCGAGGACCTGGAGTGCTTCGCCATACTTGCGCCAGGTGCCGGCAGAGTTGGGCTTGAGCGCGATCCTTTCGGCGAGCAGGGCGCGGGCCAGCTTGAAGTCGCGCGCCGCCAGCGCCGCCTCGATCAGAAACTGGTTGAAGATATCGCGCTGGGCGTGGCTGCCGCCGAGACAGGCCGTGTCGCGCCGGATCGGCAGCAAAAGCGCGACGGCGCCGGCGTGGTCGCCCTCGGCGAAGGCGAGCAGCGCGCGGCATAGCGGCAGGGCGACCGGCTCGACCGTGGCGGCGGCGAAGTTGTCCGGCGTCGCCGCGAAGGCTTCGAGCGAGGCGAGCTGACGCTCCATCGCCGCCGTGCGTCCGGCCCCGGCCAGGCCCAGGGCGAAGTGGATGTCGGAGAAGATCAGCACGTGATCCTCGATGCGCGCCTCGCACATGTCGGCCAGCGCTTCCCAGCGGTCGCCAAGCTCGACGCCCTGGAAGCGCAGACGCCAGAGCAGCGACGCGCGATTGACCAGGCTCAGGTAGAAATCCGACTCCTTGTCGTGGTGCACCGCGTCGTCGTAGAGCGACAAAACGCGCCCGTAATCGCCCTGCTCGAAGAAGAACAGCGACCGGTGCCACCAGAGGTGTTCCTTGAACAGGTTGCGGTCGTCCCACAGCTCGAGCGGATGCGACAGCCAGGCCTGACCCTCGGCGAGCCGGCCCTGCATCTCCATGACGTGGGCGACCGCGTGGATCGCCCAGAGGTCGTCGGGGTTGGCCTCGACACTTTGGCGGCCGTGGCGTTCGGCGGCACCGTAGTCGCCGCTCTCCTCCAGGCCGAAAGCATACATGCCGTGGACGAAGCCATGGCCGGGCACCTGCTCGTCCCAGGCCGGCAGGACCCGCGCCACCGCGTTCCTGAGGCCGTGGCTGTCGCCCATGTAGAAGAGATTGAAGTGCTGCAGGCGCAGAGCCAGCAGGTCCCTCGGATGGTCGACCAGGATGCTGTCCCAGACGCGGTCCGCGCGCCGCTGGTCGCCAGCGACTAGAGCTTCGAGGCCGGCCACGTGGGCGGCCTCGCGCGGGGTGACGCCCTCCAGGCGGCCCTGGCAGAAGGCCAGGCATTGCCGCGCGGGCTCCATGAAGGCATTGGAGCCGAAGAGCGTGAACAGCAGACCCTTCAGGCAGTGCCCCAAGACGAAGTCGGGGTCGGCCGCCAGAGTCGCCTTCAGGCTCTTGGCGGTGCCGGCGCGGTATTCCAGATTGCTCCAGATCGTACGGTCGAAACCCCGGGCCGCCTCCGCACTTTCCGTGGTCAGTGCCAATCCGCGCTCGTCATGCTGCATGGAAACTGCCTATCGCTTTCATCCGAACTTTGTGGCCGGGCTCGGCCGTCCGTTTCCAGTGTCCAATGATCCGGATGCCCGGATCAAGCCCGGGCGTGTCGAAAAGGGATATGACCTCCAGGACGCGGCATAAATTGGTGTCAGACAATATTTTCAGGCGGTGGCGGGCAGCCCTGGATGCCCGGATCGAGACCGGGCATGACGGAACGGGCCCACGGCTCAGGGAGCGCGCGGCGTCAGGCGCGCGAGCGGGCGCTCGTTGATCGGCAGGTGGACCAGCGCCGCGAGCAGGCCGAGCACGATTCCGGCGATCCACATGGGGTCGTAGGAACCCATGGTGTCGTACAGCCGGCCGCCCAGCCAGACGCCGAGGAAGCTGCCGACCTGGTGGCTGAAGAAGACGACGCCGAACAGGGTCGCCATGTAGCGCACGCCGAACACCTGGGCGACGATGCCCGTGGTCAGCGGCACCGTGGACAGCCACAGCAGGCCCATGACCGCGGCGAAGAGGTAGATCGTGGCCTCAGTCTTGGGCGCCATCAGCAGAGCGGTGATGGCGATCGCGCGCGCGAAGTAGATGAACGACAGGCCGTACTTCTTGCTCCAGCGCTGCCCGGCGGCGCCTGACAGGAAGGACCCCGCGATATTGAACAGGCCGACGATGGCGATGGAGTAGGCGCCGACCTCCGGGCCCAGTCCGATATCCTGGGTATAGGCCGGGAAATGCACCGTGATGAAGGCGACGTGGAAGCCGCAGACGAAGAAACCCAGGGTCAATAGCACGTAGCCGCTGTGGCCCGAGGCTTCGCGCAAGGCTTGGCTGATCGTCTGATTGGTAGCCGCCTCGCCCCTGGGAGTCGGGTCGTTCGGCAGAATGAAGGCGAGCGGGATGATGATCAGCGTGGTGGCGGCCAGAATCAGCAGCGCCGGATGCCAGCCGAACTGGCCGATCATGGCCTGGCCGAGCGGCGAGAACACGACCTGTCCGAAAGACCCGGCGGCGGTGCCCAGTCCCAGCGCGAGCGAGCGCCGTTCCGGCCCGACCACCTTGGCCATGGCCGCCAGGGCGATCGAGAAGGCAGTGAAGGCGACGCCGAGGCCGGTCAGAATGCCGCCGAAGGCGTGCAGCGCCCAACCGCTTTCCGCGACGGCCATGCCCCAGACACCGGCGCCGTAGACCAAGGCGCCCAAGGCCATGACACGGGCCGGGCCATAGCGGTCGGCCAGGGCCCCGGCGACCGGCACGCCCATGCCCCACAACAGGTTCTGGATCGCCATGGCCAGCGCGAAAGTTTCGCGGTCCCAACCCCTGGCCAGGGTCATGGGCTCGAGAAACAGGCCGAAGACCGAGCGGACACCGAAGCCGACCACGGCGATCAGGCAGCCCGCCACGATGATGACGAGCGGGGTTCGCAGGGCCGAGAGCGGCGAGGGGGCGGCGGCTGTGGTCATGGCCTCTATTCCTTTCCAGCGGCGGCCCGGCACGGCAACCTGCGATCCCTCAAAGCGCAAAGATCAGGCAGGTCGCGCTGCCGGTCGCCAGCAACCTGCCGTCGCCGTCGACCAGACGGCCCTCGGCCAGGCCGACGCGCTGGCCCGCCCGGACGACGGTCCCCTCCGCCTCGACCGGCCCGGTTTTCTCGGTGATCGCCCGGGCCAGGCTGATCTTGAATTCCAGCGTGGTGTAGCCGAAGCCTTTCGGCAAGGTGGCTTGCACGGCGCGGGACATGCAGGAGTCGAGCAGGGTTGCCGCCCAACCGCCATGCACCGAGCCGATCGGGTTGTAGTGGGCGAAACCGGGTCTGCCCTGAAAGACGGCGCGGCCTTCAGCCACGGCGGTCAGCTGAAAATCCAGCGTCCGGGTGATCGGCGGCGCGGGCAGGCGGCCCTCGACGATCGCGCCGAGGAACTCCAGGCCACTCATCTGCTCGAGTGTCTCGAGCGGCGCGACGCCATAGTCCCGCTCCGCCGTCCGGTTCGCCCCTGTGGACATAACCCGCCCTTGCGCTGTAAACTCGTGCGCATACACTGGTGTAGATACACGGAAAAGTCAATCGCGACAGCCATGTCGGCAAAGCAGATCAGCTCCGCGCTTTCGCCGTCCCGCTTGCGGCGCACACACTGCACCTGCGCGATGCTGCGGCGCACGGCGCGCCGCGTGACCCAGGCCTACGACAACGCGCTCAGGCCGGCCGGCCTGCGGCTGACCCAGTATTCCGTGCTGGCCAACGTGGCACAGGACGGCGGTCTCTCAATCACCGAACTGGCAGAACGCTTGGCGACCGACCGCACCACTTTGACCCGGAACCTGCGGCCGATGGAACGTGCCGGTTGGATCGCCATCGCGGCCGGCGCCGATCGGCGCCGGCGGGCCGTCGACATCACCAAGGCCGGCCGAAAGATCTTCGAGCGGGCCTTGCCCCTGTGGCAGGAGACCGAACGACAGTTCCGCCGCAAGATGGGCCGAGACCCGGCGGCCGACCTCAGGCGCCTGCTCGACGAGGCGATGACAAGCGTCGGAGACTGACACATCAGCGTCGCGGCCGACTATCCCCCTCACTCTGTCCCTCGCCCCGAGGAGAGGGAACGCGGCGGCGAGATCTTGCGCCTTTCCCTCTCCTCGGGGCGAGGCAGGGGCCCGCCAGGCGGGAAGGTGAGAGGGCGTTGTTTTATTATCGCTGACCGGCAAACCTGATCAGACGATCTTCAAGATCCGGACACCCATACCCAGTTCCGGCCGCTACTCGGCGGCCTTGCTGGCACCCGCGGCGGCGGCCTTCAGCGCCTGGTCCAGGTCGGCGATGATGTCGTCGACGGTCTCCAGGCCGATCGAGAGTCGGATCACCTCGGGCCCGGCGCCGGCGGCCGCGCGCTGCTCGTCGGTCAGCTGTCGATGGGTGGTCGAGGCCGGGTGCAGAATCAGCGAGCGGGTGTCGCCGACGTTCGCCAGATGGCTCAAGAGCTCGCAGCCCTCGACCACGCGCACGCCCATCTCATAGCCGCCCTTGACCCCGAAGGTAAAGACCGAGCCGGCGCCGCCGGCCAGGTACTTCTTTGCGAGCTCGTGGTAGGGACTCGACTTGAGGCCGGCGTAGGAAACCCAGGCGACCTCGTCGTGGCGCTCAAGATAGTCCGCGACCTTGGCGGCGTTCTCGCAGTGCCGCTCCATGCGCAGGCTCAGTGTCTCGGCGCCCAGCAAGGTGAGGAAGGCGTTCATCGGCGCCATGGTCGGCCCGAGATCGCGCAGGCCGACGGCGTGGGCGTGGGTGGTGAAGGCCATGTCGCCGAAGGTCTCGTAGAAGCTGAGGCCGTGATAGGCCGGCTCCGGCTCGGTCAGGCCGGCGAACTTGTCGTTCTGCGCCCAGTCGAAGGTGCCGCTGTCGACCACCGCGCCGCCGACCGAGGTTCCATTGCCGGACAGGAACTTGGTGGTCGAGTGGATCGAGATGTCGGCGCCCCACTCGAACGGCCGGCAGAGCACCGGCGTTGCCATGGTGTTGTCGACGATCAGCAGGATGCCGGCCTCCTTGGCGATCCTCGACAAGCCTTCCAGGTCGCTCACCACGCCGCCCGGGTTGGCCAGGCTCTCGACGAAGATCGCCTTGCACTTCGGCGTGATCGCTTGCTTCACCGCGTCGAGGTCGTCGACGTCGACGAAGCGGGCCTGCCAGTCGAACTTCTTGAAGGTCTTGCCGAACTGGGTGATCGAGCCGCCGTAGAGCCGGGTCGAGGCGATGAACTCGTCGCCCGGCTCCATGAAGGTGAAGAAGGTCAGCACCTGCGCGGCGTGGCCGGAGGCACAGCAGGTCGCGCCGCGGCCACCCTCCAGGCTGGCGATGCGCTCCTCCAAGGCGGCCACGGTCGGGTTGGTCAGGCGCGAATAGATAAAGCCGAAGGTCTGCAGGTTGAACAGCGAGGCGGCGTGGTCGACGTCGTAGAAGACGTAGGAGGTGTTCTGGAAGATCGGCGTCTGGCGCGCGCCGGTGACCGGCTCCGGCTGGCTGCCGGCGTGGATCATGCGCGTCTCGAAGCCGTAGCGCTCCTTGAGTTTATCGCTCATCGGGTCCTCTTGGCCAAGCTTGCTTTTCATCATGGAGGCTTCGAGGCCACTTGTCACCGCCCCGCCGGCAACCCTGGATTCGCGGGCTGCGCAGCAGGGCGCGAAGCGGGGCCCGCGAACAACACTGGGGGAGCATATCTGCACTCTATTCGATAAACCCCCAATGTCATCGCCGGACTTGATCCGGCGATCCAGGAGTCACGAGGCGCGGGCCATTCATCCGATCCGCAGCCTCCGCCTTCTGCTGGAGATCACCTTCGAGTTGAAGCCGCCCCAGGAGAGTTCGGTGTTGAGCCGGCCGAACTCGATCTTCGGGCAGCGGTCCATGACCACCTTGAGCCCGGCGGCCTCGGCCCGCCGGGCCGCCGCGTCGTCGCGCACGCCGAGCTGCATCCAGACCACCTTGATCCCCTTGTCCCTGGCCAGCTCGAGCGTTTCCGCGACGATCGGCCCGACGTCCTCGGAGGCGCGGAAGATATCGACCAGGTCGATCGGCCCGGGAATCTCCGCCAGGCTGCCGTAGACCCGCTCGCCCAGGATCTCGTCGCCGGCGACCCGCGGGTTGACCGGGATCACGCGGTAGCCCTTCTCCTGAAGATACTTCATGGCGAAGAAGGACGGCCGGTTCCATTTCGGGCTGGCGCCGACCATGGCGATCGTCGAGACCTCGCCCAGGATGCCGCGGATATAGGAATCCGGGTAGGCGTCGTGGTCCATCCGCAGGGCGCGTTTGCTCATTCCCCGCGCCAGACCGGCTTGCGCTTTTCGATGAAGGCGTCGATGCCTTCCTCGGCGTCACGCGCCAGCATGTTGGTGGTCATGACCTCGCTGGCGTAGGCGTAGGCCGCTTCCAGGTCCATGTCGATCTGGCGGTAGAAGGCCTTCTTGCCGATCTTCAGCACCAGGGGCGACTTGGCGGCGACCTTGCCGGCCAGCGCCAGGGCCGCGTCGGCCAGCTCGGACTCGGGCACCGCACGGTTGATCAGGCCGAGCGAGACGGCGCCGGCGGCATCGACCATCTCGCCGGTCAAGAGCATCTCCATGGCCTGCTTGCGCGGCACGGCGCGGCTGAGCGCCACCATGGGGGTCGAGCAGAACAGGCCGATGTTGACCCCGGGCGTGCCGAAACGCGCACTCTCTGCCGCCACGGCAAGGTCGCAGGTGGCGACCAGCTGGCAGCCGGCGGCGGTGGCGATGCCGTGGACCTCAGCCACCACCGGCTGGGGCAGGCGGGTCAGGGTCAGCATCAGCTTGCTGCACTGGCGGAACACGGCCTGGAAGAAGTCGCGCCCGCCGGCCGCGCGAATCTCCTTCAGGTCGTGGCCGGCGCAGAAGCCCTTGCCCGAACCCGCCAGGATCACCGCGCGCACCGACCTGTCGGCGGCGATCCGCTCCAGCTCATCCTGCAGCGCGCCCATCAGGCCGACGGAGAGCGCGTTATAAGCGCCCGGCCGGTTCAGCGTCAGCCGGGCGATTCCCTTCTGATCCTCACGCAGGAGGACAGGCGCGTCGGCTAGGGTGGTGGCGGGCTGGGCCGGCATGGGACGTCTCCCTCGGATTTGGCGGGTCTTCGGGTGAATCTGGCCCCTTCCGGGGTCCCGGTTCAAGGGCAATCTGGACCGCCGGACGAGAGCGCCGCCCTTGCCGTCCGTCAGATGTCGCCATAGTCGCCGTGGCGGCCCTTGCCGGCGGCGAAGCGGCCGGCGCCCGCCACGCCCTCGTTCTCCAGGCAGGACAGGCCATTGTCGTATTCCCGGCGCATGGCCTCACGCAGCGGCAGACCGTACTGCCGATGCGCTGAATTGCGGTCGGCGCGGACGCACTCCTGCGGGAAGCGCGCGATCTCGCGTGCCATTTCCTCGGCCGCCTGGCGTGCCTCGCCCCTGGGCACAACTTTCTCACACATGCCGATGGCAAGCGCCTCACGGGCCGGCACCTTGCGGCCAGTTAGGATGATCTCCAGCGCCCGGCCCTGGCCGACCAGGCGGGGCAACCGCACGGTGCCGCCGTCGATCAGCGGAATGCCCCAGCGTCGGCAGTAGACGCCGAAGTAGGCGTCCTCCTCCATGATCCGAAGGTCGCACCACAAGGCGAGTTCCATGCCGCCAGCCACCGCCGGGCCGGCGACCGCCGCAATGGTCGGCTTGCTCAGCTCGAGGCGGGAGGGGCCAAGCGGCCCAGGGGGCAAAGGCGCCTCGGGGTCGCCCGGGAAATGCAGCTTATTAAGCCAGGTGTCGCCCGAATCACCAGACAGCGCCTTGAGGTCGCCGCCGGCGCAGAAGGCGCCGTGATCGCCGAAGAAAACAGCGACCGACGCCACTTCGTCGGCTTCGAAGTCCAGAAAGGCCCGGACCAGTTGCTCGCCGGTCTCTGGATCCACAGCGTTGCGTACCTCGGGTCGGTTCAGGATCACTGTGGTCACGGGGCCGTTCTTTTCGACTCTGACTTGATCGTCCATCTCGCTATTTCTCCTGTGCGTCTTCGCCCAGTAGAAATTTCGGCCTTTCGCGAAGGCTCGCGCAAGCGGTAATTAAATGGACCGGGGCAACGAGGGCTGCACGCAGGGGAAAGTCAGATGCCGAAGATTACGCTGGAGGAGGTGCGCCAGCTGACCGAGGCCGAGCTGCCCTGGGCGGCGGAGATGGGCTTGGCAGTCGAGGAGATCGGCCAGGGTACGGCTCGCGTGCGCCTGCCCTACAAACCGCTTTTCGTACGCCCGGGCGGCACGGTCGCCGGTCCGCTGCTCATGGGCCTGGCCGACTTCGCTGTCTACGTGGCGGTCTTGAGCGTGATCGGCCGGGTCGAGCTGGCGGTCACCACCGGCCTCAACTGCAACTTCCTACGTCGACCCAAGCCCAAGGACATGGTCGGCGAGGCCCGCATGCTGAAGCTCGGCAAGCGCCTGGCCTACGGCGAAGTCTCGATCTTCACGGCGGGCGAGGCAGGCGACGGCCCGGTCGCCCACGTCACCGCGACCTACTCGATCCCGCCGGCGCGCTAATCCGGCGTTGCTCACTGCGCCGTAAAACCGCCGTCCAGCACCAGTTCGGCGCCGGTCATGTAGGCCGCTTCGTCGCTGGCGAGAAACAGCGCGGCGCGGGCGATCTCATTCGGCTCGGCCAGGCGGCCCAGGGGCTGGCGCCGGGCCATCTTGTCCTTGATCGCGCCGGTATCGCCCAGCGCGCCGGCGATGCCATCCAGCATGGCGGTGTCGGTGAAGCCCGGATGCAGGGAGTTGACGCGGATCCGGTAGCCCTGTTCGGCGCAGTGCAGCGCCGCCGACTTGGTGAAATTACGTACGCCGCCCTTGGCCGCCGAATAGGCCGCAAGCATGGGCGCGCCGATGATTCCGGCGATCGACGAGAGATTGACGATCGCCCCGCCGCCGCTCTCCTTCATGGCCGAGATGGCCGCCTTGGTGCCGAGGAAGGTGCCGTCCAGGTTGACCGCCATGACCTGGCGCCATTCATCCAGCGTGGTCGCCTCCAGGTCCTTGGTCAGCGCGACCCCGGCGTTGTTGACCAGCACGTCGAGCCGCCCGAAGCGTTCGGCCACCAGCGATAGCGCCGAGGCCCAATCGCACTCCCGCGTCACGTCGAGCGCCAGCGCAAGTTCCGCGCCCTTGACCTGGCCGGGCGCCGCCAGGTCGCTCGCCGCGACCCGCGCGCCCTCGGCGGCGAAGAGGCTGCAGATCGCCCGCCCGATGCCGCCGGCGGCTCCGGTCACGAGCACGATCTTGCCTTGAAGCCGTCCCATGGTCGCCACCTTTCGCTGCTATCGATGGGCCGCTGTCGCACCTCCCGCGCCGGGAACTTTGGTGCTATCCTGACCCGGGGCTAGTGCGAAGTATCCGAAAATCTCAATAACCAGGTATGGAAACAAGGGGAAGAGACAATGTTTAACGTTGCAAGGATACTGATAACCGGCATGGCGGCGCTGCTACTCGCCGCCTGCGCGCGGGAAGGCGAGGTCGCCCGCTCCTGGATCGAGCAGAACTTGCCGCAGGAGACTTACCAGGTGGCGAAAAGGACCACGCCCACGGGCTCGGCCTTCAACCGCCAGCTTTACGACGGCTACATGGCGCTGGCCGCCGCCGAGCGCGCGGAATACGACTGGGCCGACTCCCGCCACTTCGCCGACAAAGCGCTGGCCGCCGCCGAGGACCAGGAGGTCAGCCCCGATGCGCTCTATGAACGCAAACTGCCGGCCGACAAACGGGACGAGATCAAGCTGGCCCGCAAGGACCTGACCTCGGTGCTCGAAAGGGGCGCCCGCTCGAGGCTGACGGCCGACGCGGCCAAGGCCCAGGTGAGCTTCGACTGCTGGGTCCAGGAGCAGGAGGAAAACCACCAGTCCGAGGACATCACGGCCTGCCGCAACGATTTCTATACTGCGATCGGCCGGGTCCAGACCGCGTTGGGCCTGCGCAAGGGCGACGACTACGTGGTCTATTTCAGCAGCGGCAGCGCAAATCCGGCCAAACGGCAGCTGGACAAGGTGATGGATGCCGCCACGATCGCCAAGGGCGGGTCCCTCAAGGTCCTGGTGAGCGGCCACACCGACACCACGGGCACCGGCGAGCGGAACAAGCTGCTCGCCGCGGAGCGCGCCGAGGCGGTCAAGAAGCTGCTGCTCTCGGCCGGACTCAAGGACGACCAGATCGTCACCTCGGCCTACGGCGCGGCCCGACCAGCGGTCGCCACCGGTCCCGGCACCCCGGAGCCCAGGAACCGCCGGGTCGAGATCAAGCTGGTCCGCTAGGACCGGCGCCGGTCAATGACGGGCGGGGAGTGACGCCGTTACGGGCGTGACTCTCCGGCCCGTTGTCGGCGGTTCACCCGCCGCAGCCGCTCTCCGCCCGGTCCGCGCCCAGCGTGTCGAGATAGGATGTCGGGTGCAGGAAGCCGTCCAACGGCGCGCGAGTCAGAACCGCGTTGTGGGTGGCGAGCAGGACGGGCTGCCGGAGCTGGCCGCTCCACGGCCGGAAGTTGGCGGGTGTTCCCTTGTAGCCGTCGAGCGCCAGGTCGGCGCTCTTCAGGTAGCCGACCAGGGCGGCGAAGTCGGTCGTGCCGGTGCGCACGGCGGCCTCGATGATCGCCCGCACCGCGATCCAGGCGGCCCAATCGGCATCGGTCATGGGGCGCTTCGCCAAGCGGTCGAAGCGCTGATTGAGTTGCGGCGCGCCGTGGCGTTCCCAGGCCCAGTGCCAGGCCGTGGCGCCGAGCCCGGCATCGCCGATCACCAGGCGCGGTTCGGCCGTTTGGTAGGCGATGGTGCGGGCGAACTCGCGCGTCGCGTCGGCCACGAAAACGACGTCGTGGGCCGGACCGGTGGTCAGCAGCAGGATATTGTTCTGCTCGCGCTGGCGCGGGTCGTTGGAGGCGATGAAGCTACGGCGCTGGACGATCTTGATACCGAACTTGCGCGCCGTCTTCCGGAACGCCCGGGCGACCGCCTCGTCCTCCGCAAGCGGGCCCTGGAGCAGCAGCACCCGGCGCCAGCTGCGCGCCACCAGGTACTGGGCCAGCGCATCGGCCAGCATGGCGCGGCTCGGCATGGTGTGCAGCAGGTGCGCCTGGCAACCCGCGCCGCGCAGGTCGTCGTCTAGCGCCGACACGTTGATCAACAGAAGGTCGCGCCCGCGCGTTAGTTCGGCCAATCCGGCCACATCGGCGCCCGGTGCGTCGACCAGGAAGAAGCGAACGCCGGCCTCTCGGTTGAGCCGGTCGAGCTGCTCGAGCAGCGCCGTGTGATCCTTGCCCTCGGCTCGTTCGAGGCGGAACTTCAGCTTGAGCGAGCGGCCCAGAATACGGCCCTCCTTGAGCGCCGTCCGGGCACCGTCAAAGGGGTTGATCGCGGGTTGCAGCACGATGTTGGCGTAGGTCCGCTTTTCCGCGTGGCGCGGGTCTCCGGTGATCGAAAGGTAGCCAATCGGCAGTTCCCGCGCCTGGGTGTTCGCATCTTGCGCCGCCGCGCGGTCCGATCCGGCAAGCGAGCCGGAAAGCCACAGCGTCGCCGCGATCGACAGCAAGCGTGCGACGGGCCGAAAAGCTCTCCACGCGGCGCTATGGCCGGTCATCACCACGCCAATCAAATCAATCGTCGATCAGGATACCGTAGGGCACCAGGCCCACCGGCACCGATTTGATCACCTTGCGAGTGGCCGTGTCGATGATCGTGATGTCGTCGGACAGGCCGTTGGCGACATAGAGCTTGCTTTCGTCCCGGGTCAGGGTGAGGCCCCAGGCACGGCTGCCGACCAGGATGTAGTCCTCGACCTCGCGGCGCGCGACGTCGACCACGGCGACGTGGTTGGCCCGGCCCAGCGCGACGTAGGCCGCCGTGCCGTCTTTGGTGATCAGCACGTCGACCGGCGTCACCTGCTCCTTGCGGAAGCCGCGCGGCAGAAACGGGATCTGATCGATCACCTGAAGCGTTTTGGCGTCGATGACGTCGACCCGGCCGGAAAGTTCGGCCGAGACCCAGATCTCGCGCTCGTCGGGCAGCGCGCCCAGATGCGCGCCGTCGATCGCGCTTCCCGAGAGGTAGAAACCCTGCCTCTTCCCGTCGCCGGTTTCGATGGTCAGCAACAGCGCCT